>NZ_JAHGAN010000017.1:0-255859 GCF_030248625.1 Vibrio sp. D420a
TGAGCTAGTGTCGCATCACGGAAAGGCCTTTCACCTTTCGATTACCGCTTTCGCGTTAATCTTCAAATTGGAGCGACACACGAGGTTCCCGATCTTCAAGGCTTAGGCGTGACCTCAACCTTGGCAAGGATTCGCTAAACTAGCTGAGCTAGTGTCGCATCACGGAAAGGTCTTTCACCTTTCGATTATCGTTTTCACGTTAATCTACAAATTGGAGCGACACACGAGGTTCCCGATCTTCAAGGCTTAGGCGTGACCTCAACCTTGGCAAGGATTCGCTAAACTAGCTGAGCTAGTGTCGCATCACGGAAAGGCCTTTCACCTTTCGATTACCGCGTTCGCGTTAATCTACAAATTGGAGCGACACACGAGGTTCGAACTCGTGACCTCAACCTTGGCAAGGTTGCGCTCTACCAGCTGAGCTAGTGTCGCATCACGGAAAGGTCTTTCACCTTTCGATCACCGCTTTCGCGTTAATCTACAAATTGGAGCGACACACGAGGTTCGAACTCGTGACCTCAACCTTGGCAAGGTTGCGCTCTACCAGCTGAGCTAGTGTCGCATCACGGAAAGGTCTTTCACCTTTCGATTACCGTTTTCACGTTAATCTACAAATTGGAGCGACACACGAGGTTCGAACTCGTGACCTCAACCTTGGCAAGGTTGCGCTCTACCAGCTGAGCTAGTGTCGCATTCTGAAAACGTCTTTCGCCGTTCAGGGCTGCGAATTATAAGAGCATTTTTTTGTGATGCAAGTCCTTAATGCAAAATTCTGCAACTTTTTCGTCAAGTGCTGAAAAAGCACACAGAATTTCAAAAAAATGTTGATTTCGCAGCCAGATAATCAATTCAAAACAACTATTTTGAATCAATTAGATATTGATGATCGTCTTGCGGTAGTACTGAAGTTCAGCAATCGACTCACGAATGTCATCTAAGGCTAAGTGACTACCAGATTTAGTAAAGCCATCTAATACTTCAGGTTTCCAACGACGCGTAAGCTCTTTCAAAGTGCTCACATCGATGTAACGGTAGTGAAAGTACTCTTCCAGTTCAGGCATATGCTTGTACAAGAAACGACGATCTTGGCCAATACTGTTGCCACAAATCGGTGATTTGCCTTTCGGCACCCACTTTTCAAGAAACTCGATTGTTTGAGCAATCGCATCTTGTTCCGTCACGGTGCTCTCTTTCACACGTTTCACTAGGCCGCTGCCGGTGTGTGTTGTCGTACACCACTCGTCCATTTTATCCAGTTCACTGTCTGGTTGATGGATAGCTAGTACTGGGCCTTCAGCAAGAATGTTCAGCTCACTATCGGTGACGATAGTAGCAATTTCAATGATTTTATGAGTTTCAGGATCAAGTCCCGTCATCTCTAGATCGACCCATATTAGGTTCTGATCGCTAAAGGACATAATGGCGCTGCCTATTTGTTTGCGTGTAAAAGAGGTACTATACCCAAATAAGTATACTCAAACTAGGTTTTGTGCCGCGTAAATCTCATGGCAACAGGCTCAGTTACGACGAGTTCCCTATCATCAAGTTAGATGTGTTAAGTAGAAAATTGTGGCGAAAAAGAAAAAGTTAACCAAAGGTCAAGTACGACGCGTACGCAGTAACCAAAAGAAACGACTCAAGCAGGAAGACTCTGTCCAATGGGATGAGAGCATGCTCGGCGGCACCAAGAGTGGCCTAGTAATTACTCGATTTGGTCAACATGCTGATATCGAAGATGTAGAAACCAGCGAGATCCACCGTTGTAACCTGCGTCGTGGTATCGAAAGCTTGGTCTCTGGCGACCGAGTGATCTGGCGTGCCGGTCTTGAATCGATGGCTGGCATCTCTGGTGTAGTTGAGGCCGTTGAGCCACGTACTTCTATTCTAACTCGCCCGGATTACTACGACGGCCTGAAGCCTGTCGCGGCTAACGTTGATCAAATGGTGATTGTGTCTGCGGTGCTACCAGAGCTATCCCTGAACATCATCGACCGCTACCTGATCGCCTCTGATACATTGAGCATCGCGCCGCTGATTGTATTAAACAAAGTTGACCTGCTCAGCGAAGAACAGCTCGCAGAATACAAACAGACCCTAACCATCTATGAAGAGATTGGCTACAAGGTTCTCTTTGTGAGTAAAGAGACCGGCTACGGCATTGCTGAGCTAGAAGCTGAACTGGCAAACCGCATCAACATCTTTGTTGGTCAATCGGGCGTAGGTAAATCCAGCCTAGTTAACGCGCTGATGCCAACACTTGATATCGAAGAAGGCGCGGTGTCAGAAAACTCAGGTCTTGGCCAACACACCACAACGGCAGCACGTCTATACCACTTCCCATCAGGCGGTGACTTGATTGACTCTCCTGGGGTTCGTGAATTTGGTTTATGGCACTTAGAGCCTGAAGCCATTACCGAAGCCTTTGTTGAGTTCAAGCCGTACCTTGGTGGTTGTAAGTTCCGCGACTGTAAACACAATGATGACCCAGGTTGTATCCTTCGCGAGGCGGTTGAGGATGGCAAGATCAGCCGTATCCGCTTTGAGAACTACCACCGCATCATTGAGAGCATGGTTGAAAACAAAGCCAACCGACAGTACTCAAGAAACAAGAAGGCTGATCTTTAAGGCTATTTTTGTGAATAACTCTCAGCAGTTGCAACCAAAGTTTGCGCACTTGCTGACAATTGGCGCGATATTGAGTAACATCTCGCGCCCTAAAGCGTCATTAACTGATTTTCATTGAAGAAATACACAACATTGGAATATTAATACAATGGATAAGATCAAAGTTGGATTGCAGTACTGGATTCCACAACATGGACTGACTCGCTTAGTCGGTAAACTAGCGTCTGCTAAAGCGGGCAGCTTAACTACAGCGATCATCAACTGGTTCATCAAGCAGTACAAAGTGAACATGGATGAAGCCCTTCACAGCGATCCAAAACACTTCAAGACCTTCAACGAGTTCTTCGTACGTGAACTTAAAGAAGGCATGCGTCCAATCGCGGAAGGCGAATCTGTGATTGTGCACCCTGCCGATGCACGAGTAAGCCAATTTGGCCCAATTACAGATGGCAAACTGATCCAAGCAAAAGGTCATGACTTCTCTGCTCGTGAACTATTAGGTGGCGATGCAAACCTTGCTGAAGAGTTTAAAGATGGTGAATTCGCGACTCTGTACCTATCACCAAGTGATTACCACCGTGTTCACATGCCATGCGACGGTACACTGCGCCAAATGATCTACGTTCCAGGTGATCTGTTCTCAGTGAACCCACTAACTGCGGAAAACGTTCCTAACCTATTTGCTCGTAACGAGCGTGTAGTGTGTATCTTCGATACTGAATTTGGCCCAATGGCTCAAGTTCTAGTTGGTGCAACGATTGTAGGCAGCATTGAGCAAATTTGGGCTGGCACAATTACTCCACCGCGCGGTAACACAGTTTACAAGTGGGATTACCCAGCTGAAGGTGACAAAGCAGTTATCCTGAAGAAAGGTGAAGAGATGGGCCGCTTCAAGCTAGGCTCGACCGTTATCAACCTATTTGCTAAAGACGCAATCAAGTTCGACGAGAGCATGGCAAACGGTGAGAAGACGGTTCTGGGTACTCCATACGCACATATCGCATCAGCAGAAACAGAAACAGAAACAGAAAAAGTACAGCCGGACGCTGAGCAAGAATAAGCGCCAACTACTAATTGATATTTGAAAGGTGAGCTCATGGCTCACCTTTTTTGTATCGACAACCTAATCGTTATGAGAGCGGATTTACAAATATTGACCAAAAGCAAAACAGTTGCCGAAAAGTTAAACGACTTTGCAATTTTATAACCGTCGCCTAAGTATCAAAAAATCAGATAACTTACTCTATTTGTAGATATTTTCTTCATAGGGTTTCCATCACATGCCTAAGCTCAATGTTGGCGTTCTCGTTAAACTGCTGATCTGCTTTGCAATTCCGTTAGGTGTGCTTTTTATGCCTATCGACTCCATTCCCATTGACGATCTGACCCTTATTCAACATCGTCTGTTGGCCATTTTCTTACTGGCTGCGTTGTTGTGGGTGTTAGAACCCGTTCCGGTTTTTGCCACCTCGATCCTGATCATCACTCTTGAAGTAATCATGATATCGGACAAAGGTTTGCACCTATTCAGGCAGCCACCAGCAGGCCATGATTTAGGAGAGCTGATTAAATACACCGATATCTTCAGCGCCTTCTCGTCACCAATTATTATTCTGTTTATGGGTGGTTTTGCGTTGGCGATAGCGGCTTCGAAATACGAACTGGATAACAACTTAGCGCGCGTTCTGCTAAAACCGTTTGGGACAGAACCTCGCTTCATCATGCTCGGCCTGATGCTGATTACTGCTGTGTTCTCGATGTTCATGTCGAATACAGCAACCACTGTGATGATGCTCGCCCTACTTGGTCCAATTGTCGCGTCAGCGCCCAAGGGAGACTTAGGCATTAAAGCCTTGGTACTGTGTATTCCAATCGCGGCTAATACTGGTGGTATCGCGACTCCAATAGGTACACCACCGAATGCAATCGCACTGCAGTATCTGACCGGAGAGAACACCATCGACTTCTTAAGCTGGATGATGATGGGCCTACCCTTTGTAATCATTCAGCTGACGATTGCCTGGGTTTTGCTACAGAAGTTCTTCCCGTCTCAGCAGAAGAACATGGTGCTAAGACTCGATGGACAATTTAAAAAGAGTTGGCGTGCGATTGTGGTTTACGTCACCTTTGCTGCAACAATTCTATTGTGGATGACGACTAAGCTGCACGGCATGAACACCTATGTGGTGTCGATCATTCCACTGGCAGTGTTTACCTTAACCGGCATCATGGGCAAAGAAGAGCTCAAACTGATTAACTGGGACGTGTTGTGGTTGGTCGCAGGTGGTATCGCGATTGGTATTGGTTTAGATAAAACCGGACTTGCAGCCGCGCTGGCGCACGCGATTGACTATGAATCACTCTCGCCGGCTGCTGTAGTACTGACACTGTCTATCGTCTGCTGGTTAATGGCCAACTTCATGTCTAACACCGCGACCGCTAACTTGCTGATGCCGATCGCCGCAGCCATTGGTGCATCTATGGAGAGCTTGGCTGCAATTGGTGGATTACAAGGTTTGCTAGTTGTGGTCGCCTTCTCTGCATCACTCGGCATGATTTTACCTGTATCCACACCACCAAACTCACTCGCCTACTCAACTGGCCTTATCGAAAGCAAAGACATGGCAAAAATGGGCGTTATCTTGGGTGTCGTTGGCCTGACGATTGTCTATCTGGCAATGTTCTTATTCATTTAAATCCCTCTCTTATCCGAACTCGTCACAGCTCAATATCCAATTGAGCTGTGACGCCTTTCTCCGCCTATCAGAGCTTCTTCATTTCAAACCTGTATTATTTTGGAGCTTGATTAATCAAACCCTTTGCGAACTCAGCGCTTTCGGGCATATTAACTCTCTTCGCTTTTTTACATGGATGTGAGCAATGGGATTTGAATGGTTGGCCTTAGCGGCGGCTTTTTTGTGGGCGATTGCCAGTTTGATGTCGGTAAAGCCGGCTCAACATTTAGGCTCATTTGCCTATAGTCGCTGGCGTATGGGCTGCACAGCTATCATGCTCTCAACCATGGCTTGGCTAACCGGAGGCTGGGCAACCGTAGAATCCGATTTAATTACACCTATGATGCTGTCAGGCTTAATTGGTATCTTCATTGGTGATACTGCCCTATTTGCCTGTTTGAACCGAATGGGGCCACGCCAAGCTGGCTTATTGTTCTCTTGTCACGCCGTTTTCTCAGCCATTCTTGGCTACTTTCTGTTTAGTGAAAGCATGACTAGCTTAGAACTCATCGGCTCTGCACTGGTATTTAGTGGCGTACTCACCGCTATTTTCTTTGGTCGTAAAGGGCAAGCAAACAACCAACTTGAAACCATCAAAGGCACGGTTTGGATTGGTGTCGCTTTAGGGCTAACTGCTGCAATTTGCCAAGCTCTTGGTGGCATTATTGCCAAGCCAGTTATGCAAACCAACGTCGACCCAGTCGCCGCCTCAGCGATTCGTATGATTACCGCCTTTATCGCTCACTCACTATTTAGGCTGACGGGTGCTAAGTTATCACGCGCGGTAAATCCAATTAACGGCAATATCCTGTTCATCACCGCAATTAACGGCTTTCTTGCGATGGCGGTTGGGATGACGTTAATTCTCTATGCACTGCAAGAAGGGAATGTCGGTATGGTGGCACTATTATCATCGACAACGCCGATTATGCTGCTGCCGATTTTATGGATTTATACTAAGCAACGACCAAATGCCTACGCTTGGATTGGCGCGATTGTCGCAGTAATAGGAACGGGGATACTAGTCAGCTAATCTGACGTTACCAGAGTTAGCTGACTCAGAAGTAAGAGTTAAGAGCGTGGGAAAGGAAAAGCCGTCACTTCATCGATATGATCATGTCCCATGGCAAGCATGATTAATCGGTCGATACCTAATGCCACACCTGCACAGCTTGGTAGGCCAGCTTTCAGTGCTTCAATCAGATGATGATCGATAGGTTGTGGCTCTAGCCCCATCTCAATGCGTTTTTGATTATCTTCCTCAAAGCGTTGCAGTTGCTCTTGCGGATTATCTAACTCGTGGAACCCGTTAGCCAACTCAATGCCTTTAAAGTAGACCTCGAAGCGATCGGCTACACGATTGTCTTGCGGGTTAATCTTAGCGAGTGCTGCTTGCGAAGCTGGGAAGTCATATACGAATGCAGGTACCGTTTGACCAATTTTAGGCTCCACACCAATGCTGAAGAGAAGTTGCAGTAATGTGTCTCTGTCTTCTTCAGGATCCGCGATATCACTCAAACCTAAAGTACCAGCGCAAGCTTTTAGCTCTTCCATCGAACCCTCTAATGGACACACCCCAAGCACATTAAGAAACGCGTTTTGGTAAGTCATACGCTCAGCCTTGTCCGATTTCAGAACCAACTGCAGCAGATCATCCATCTCATCCATCAGTTTATGATGGTCAAAACCAACTCGGTACCACTCCAACATCATAAACTCAGGGTTGTGGTAGCGGCCGTTCTCTTCATTGCGAAAGGCTTTTGCAATCTGATAAATACAACCACTGCCTGCCGCCAAAAGGCGTTTCATATGAAATTCAGGGCTAGTCATGAAAAACAGCTTTTGACCACCAGCATACCCAGGCCCAACAAACTCGGTTTTGAAAGTGTGCAGGTGCACATCGGTGACCGTGGCGTGGCTCATGGCTGGGGTATCAACCTCCATCACATCACGCTCAAAAAAGAAGTCACGGATCCGACGAATCAATAAAGCACGTTGTTTCAACTGCTTAATCGGCGCAGCTGGCTGCCAGTTGGCTTGGTTCATGATTTTAGAATTACTCACTGAAATAACTGGGGCGAAAGATACCGTTTGTTTAGCAAAAGATCATCTTTTCTTAATGCTGAGTTATCAGAAAGTTTATAACACTGACATTGATGGTTAACGCGAATAATAATCAACAAAATCAATAATAAACCACTCAATATCGCTGCATTTATCGACACGTTCTCTTATCTGTAGCACGCAACAATTTCTTGCCGTGACTGCAGTCACAGATCCCATAAAGTTTATGCTCTCGCTTGCATTACCGAAGCAAAACCCTAAATAAATCAATTTTTGAAATCACGTCCTCTCATACACTGAACCTACCACTTAAGGCTTAGGGGCGCTAAATGGTTCCTACTATTTAGAACTTCCTAAATCGGCTTTTATAATAACAAGCGGAAAACTCCGCATCACACTGGAGGATAACTGTGAAGACAATTACCACAGATATCGCAGTCATCGGCGCAGGCGGCGCTGGTCTTCGTACTGCTATTGCAGCGGCTGAAGCTAATCCTGAATTAGAAGTAGCACTGATTTCTAAAGTTTACCCAATGCGTTCGCACACGGTAGCGGCAGAAGGCGGTTCAGCGGCAGTAATCAAGGACGAAGATAGCCTAGATAACCACTTCAACGATACAGTTGGCGGTGGTGACTGGCTATGTGAACAGGATGTTGTTGAATACTTTGTTGAGAACGCGACTCGCGAAATGATCCAAATGGAGCAATGGGGCTGCCCATGGAGTCGTAAAGAAAATGGTGAAGTAAACGTACGTCGCTTTGGCGGTATGAAGGTAGAGAGAACGTGGTTCGCAGCGGATAAAACCGGCTTCCACATGCTTCATACACTGTTCCAGACTTCGATGAAGTACGACCAAATCAAACGATTTGACGAGTACTTTGTGGTGGATTTGATCGTTGAAGAAGGCGAAGTACAAGGCCTTGTCGCGATTCACATGTCTGAAGGTGAGCTTGTTACCATCAAGGCAAAATCTGTTGTTCTAGCAACCGGTGGCGCAGGTCGTGTTTACCACTGTAACACCAACGGCGGCATCGTAACCGGCGACGGCATGGCAATGGCTTATCGCCACGGTGTACCACTGCGCGATATGGAGTTCGTTCAATACCACCCAACAGGCCTACCTGGCACTGGCATCTTGATGACTGAAGGTTGTCGTGGTGAAGGCGGTATCATCGTCAACAAGAACGGCTACCGTTACCTGCAAGATTATGGCATGGGCCCTGAAACACCAGTAGGCGAGCCGAAAAACAAATACATGGAGCTTGGTCCACGTGACAAAGTTTCCCAAGCATTCTGGCATGAGCAGCAAAAAGGCAACACCATCAAGCACCCTCTTGGTGATGTAGTACACCTTGACCTTCGCCACCTTGGTGAAGAGTACCTGCAAGAGCGTCTACCGTTCATCTGTGAGCTAGCAAAAGCGTACGTGAACGTAGACCCAGCGAAAGAGCCAATCCCAATCCGTCCAACAGTTCACTACACCATGGGTGGTATCGAAACCAATGGCGAATGTGAAACTCGCATTAAGGGTCTATTCGCAGTTGGTGAATGTGCGTCTGTTGGTCTGCACGGTGCAAACCGCCTAGGTTCTAACTCTCTGGCTGAGTTCGTGGTATTTGGCCGCGTAGCTGGTGAGCATGCAGTGAAACGCGCAGCAGAGTTCAAAGGCTGGAATGAAGAGTCTATCGCTAAGCAAGTGAAAGCGGTCGAAGATCGCATTACAGCGTTGATGAACCAAGAAGGCGACGAAAACTGGGCTGATATCCGTACTGAAATGGGTCACACCATGGAAGCGGGCTGTGGTATCTACCGTCAAGAAGACCTAATGCAGGCAACAATCGACAAGATCACTGAGCTTAAGCAGCGCTACAAGAAGATCAGCATTAAAGACAAAGGCAAGGTGTTCAACACTGACCTACTTTATGCTATCGAAGTGGGCTACGGCCTAGAGGTTGCAGAAGCGATGGTTCACTCAGCTATCCTTCGTAAAGAGTCTCGCGGTGCACACCAGCGTCTAGACGACAACTGCACTGAGCGTGATGACGTGAACTTCCTAAAACACTCTCTATCTTTCTTCAACGAAGACGCAGCTCCAACCATCGACTACAGCGACGTTAAGATCACCAAGTCTCAACCGAAAGCGCGTCTGTATGGTGAAGCGGCAGAGAAAGCGGCAGCGGCTGAAAAAGCAGCTCAAGATGAGAACCGTGAAGAGGAGAAAGCGTAATGTCAGCGAATCGTATCCAAAAAGTAGACATCCTGCGCTACGACCCAGAGAAAGATGCAGAACCGTACATGCAGACTTTCGAGGTGCCTTTTGATGAAACCATGTCGGTTCTTGATGCGATTGGCTACATCAAAGATAACCTAGACAAAGACCTCTCTTATCGCTGGTCTTGTCGTATGGCGATCTGTGGCTCTTGTGGCCTGATGGTCGATGGCGTGCCAAAGCTAGCGTGTAAGAGCTTCTTGCGTGACTACCCGAACGGCCTGACTATCGAACCATTGGCTAACTTCCCAATCGAGAAAGATTTGATTGTCGACATGACGCCGTTCATCGAGCGCCTTGAAGCGATTAAGCCTTACATCATTGGTAATGACCGCAAGCCAGAAGACGGCACTAACCTGCAAACACCAGAGCAGATGGCGAAGTACAAACAGTTCGCTGGTTGTATCAACTGTGGTCTTTGCTACGCAGCATGTCCTCAGTTCGGTCTAAACCCTGAATTCATTGGCCCAGCTGCACTGACTCTTGCACACCGTTACAACCTAGATAGCCGTGATAACGGTAAAGATGAGCGTATGAAGCTTATCAATGGTGAAAACGGCGCTTGGGGCTGTACGTTTGTGGGTTACTGTTCTGAAGTTTGTCCGAAGAAAGTCGACCCAGCAGCGGCAGTAAACCAAGGCAAAGTTGAGTCTTCAATGGACTTCGTGATCTCTATGTTCAAGCCTGACGGCACTCCAAAGAAAACAGCACAGGAGGCGTAAGATGAGCAACCGTAAACCTTATGTTCGTCAAATGAATCGTACGTGGTGGAGCAACCATCCGTTCTACCGCTTCTACATGCTACGTGAAGCAACGGTACTGCCATTGGTGCTGTTCACTGTGTTCTTGACCTTTGGTTTAGGCGCACTTGTGAAAGGGCCTGAGTCTTGGCAAACCTGGCTCGACTTCATGGCAAACCCACTGGTTGTCGGCATTAACATTGTCGCGCTACTGGGCAGCCTGCTTCACGCTCAAACCTTCTTTAGCATGATGCCGCAAGTGATGCCGATTCGCATCAAAGGCAAACTGCTTGATAAGAAGCTGATCGTTCTTGGTCAGTGGGCGGCAGTCGCATTTATCTCACTCATCGTTCTTGTTGTGGTTTAAGGAGCTGAATTATGAACCCTAGTTACAAAGTAAATCGCGCTCCTAAACGCTCCGACGAGCCAATCTGGTGGGGCCTATTCGGCGCCGGCGGTACTTGGTTTGCGATGATCACTCCAATCACGATTTTAGTACTCGGTATCTTAGTGCCAATGGGTATTATCGATGCAGAAGCGATGAGCTACGAACGAGTTTCAGGCTTCGCTACAAGCATCATTGGTGGCCTGTTTGTGATTGGTACACTAGCCCTACCTATGTGGCACGCAATGCACCGTGTTCATCACGGCATGCACGACCTTAAGTTCCACACAGGTGTTGTCGGCAAAGTTGCGTGTTACGCGTTTGCTGGCTTAATCAGCGCATTGGCTGTGATCTTTGTGTTTATGATTTAAGAGATAAAGAGCAGATACGGGATTCGAGTAAACGAGATTCGAAGATCTAAAAGTAGATTCGAGTTTCGAGTAATCGAGATGCGAAGAGCTTAAGAGCAGATGCGGGTTTCGAGTAATCGAGATGCGAAGAGCTTGATTGAAAGCGGATGCGAGTTTCGGGTAATCGAGATTCGAAGAGCTTAAGAGCAGATGCGGGTTTCGAGTAATCGAGATGCGAAAAGCTTAAGAGCGAAAGACTAAAAGCAGAACAGGGTTATCTTGTTCTGCTTTTTTGTTGTTGGTCGAATTTCTACTTCTCTGATTCAGTTGTTCTTTTTGTCTCACGCATCCCGTTCTTTCCGCTCTTCGTATCTCGAATCTCGCTTACTCAAATCTATACCTTTCACTTACATTGCTTACGCCACCTTACACTCTGAAATTGGCCCAAATGATATCGTTATCAATAGATAACCTAGAACAATTAAACATCATCAATTAATTCCAGAAGCAGATATCATGAAACAGTTACTCTTAGCACTCTTACCCCTTGCTCTCGCAGGCTGTAACAGCTCATCAGACAACAATACGACACCTACAACACCCACGACTCCAACACCACCACCTACGACCCCGACAACGACCGTAAAGGTGTTTTCATCGATTGATAACTGCTCTACTGCAGCAGAAGTTCCTCACTGTGCATTTGAGAAAGGCATCTATGTGCTTAAGATTGGCTCGACGATCACTGATGAGCACCATCAGCGTGTCATCACACAAGCAACGAACTACACCAACTGGGCAAGCGAAGCCGTTAAGCAGCAACTGAATCAAAAGACGCTAGTGATTGGCATTATGGAGAGTGAACCGACCGAAGAGAGCCCAGAGGCAGAATTCGTTATTACACTTAGCCAAGATAAGAAAATCGCGGATGGTGTTGAGCTGGTTTACACGAACATTGAAGGAGTCGATGAGACACAGCGTGCAACCACTTATCAAAAGCTAATGCAGCTATTTGATTACTATGTCGATGACAACAAAAGCCATCACCTTGGCCAAGGTTTAGAAACAGCTTACTCAAGTTTCAAACAATTACTTGTCGACCAAGATGCTGCCGCTCAAGTCATTAACGCAGAAGCACTTCGCTTCGATGAATGCCCGTACGGAAACGGTCAGCTTTCTCTAATCGCCTCTGAGCGAGCATTGGGTACAGATACGCCGTGTGCAACAGAGGATGGCGAAGATCCTGCACCAAACGGTAAGGTTGATGACATCCATGCGATTAGCGGCGTTAACATGAACCCTGGCGCACTACTTGGATTGATGTACGAATACAAAGTAAACCCTGCAATCAGCGAAGGTGGTGGTGAACTATATGGCTCAAAAGACAGTAAATTCAAAGCCATCGGCCAAGTCGGTTCTGGCACTCTAGATGGTAGTGCGAATGATATGTTTATCTCGTGGGCAAACCCAGCTTTTGCGCCACTTAATACATACTTAGAGACCTACTTCTTGACGAATAAGAAATAAAACAGCAGTGTCATTTGGCGGGTAAGAGTCGCATGTTTTGATAATGTTCGATTCAAGAAAAAGAGGCAGGTACCTAGGTATCTGCCTCTTTGCTTTTCTAAATCACGGAGTAATTAGAGCTTTTGACTACCCATGATCTTATTGCTGTGTGACTTTCTTGGTTTGGTCCATTAAGCCTAATGCACCAAAGCCGGTAATCACATCAAGGTTGGTTTTCAAGCCAGTCTCTTCACCGCCACCGATGTAGTTTTGCGGCATCTGAACTTGGAAGTTCTGCAGATTATTGTACAGCGAGTTTGCCACATCGCGATTTAGCTCAGCGAGGTACACTTCACGGTTAGCACCAAGTGCTGCATATTTCGCTTTCAGTACTTCGGCTTCTGCTCGACCTTTTTCAAGAATCGCTTTCGCTTCAAATTCGGCAGACAGCGCATTGGCTTTTTGAATCGCTAGGTTCGCTTCAGCTGTCGCGAGCTCTTTCTCTTTCTCAACCTCAGCCAGTCGCTTAGTCTTCTCAACCTCTACGATTTCACGCTCCGCAATCTGACGTGCAACTTCGACTTCTTTTTGCTGTGCGATAATTGCAAGTTCTTTGCTACGCTGAGCATCTTGAACTTCACGAGTGCGTTGAATCTCTTTGCGCAGTTGTTCTGTCTCAGCTTGCGCTTTTGAGGTCTCTTGCTCCTGAATAGCACGGATTCGGTCTGCAACGAGACGCTTCTTGTCTGCTAATAGCTGATCTAGTTGCTTCTCTGGTTGAGGGTCGCCAATCGTCACCTGTGTTACTTGGATACCATATTGCTGCAGTGGGTTATCCTGACGAATTGGCTGACCAGTATTGTCTACGACAGGGACTGTCTTCCACACCAGTTGATTGGTTCGTTGCAGCTGGTTCGAGTTTGATTGATTTGCCCCAACAGGCGCTAGTTCTAACTCTTCCACTTCAACTTGACGACGCTCAGTCAGATAGATCCCTTCACGCAGTTGGTCACCCAGTTTGGATTTAAACTGGTTCAAACCACCTTGGAAGAACTCCTCACCGGTATACTGGGTTGCGGTAATCACAGTCACGTTGCGAGCATTCTTCACTAGCAAGGCATCAATCAAGTTGCTGTTGTTACGAAACTCTTTATGCATCTTTTCGACAGCTTGTGGATCGTTACTCAGCTTGAAGCGGAACGTCACCGGGATCTGCCCGATATAGGTATCAGCAAAACGCACCTGTACCGGTTCTAATCTCTGATAGAAATCTTCCCCTTTGCTGTTGCCGAATGACACGGTGATGACTTGGTCATACTTGGTGATCTTAGACAGAAACGGCATACGAAAGTGAATGCCCGGTTCTGTGAATACATCGAGTTCACCAGTAATGTTGTTTTGGTGCACGTAGCTGTAACCGGCATCGGTCATCAATACTGAGCTATTAATTGTTAAGCCTAATGCGAGCAGCGGAATACCAAATACTGCTGCTTTGAGTCCTTTGTGTAGTAGCTGACGTCTTTCTTCTACTTTCAGACCCTGTCCTAAGCCTCTGCTTTCCATTTTATTCTCCTTATTGGATTGTCATTGAGTTAAATCTATAAAAATCAAAGTGATATACAGCTCACTGACAACAGGGACTAATGTATCAAATTGTTACATTAAGGAATAATCGAAAGATTCATCAAATTTATAAGATTTTTACGAATGATACGTATTTGTGCTAATTTTGCGGTATAGGTCTCGATTGGGGTAAGTCAGAAAACTGGAAAACAGCAGGCAATAAAAAAGGCCGCCTAAGCGACCTTTCTTCAAACAGTTGAAGTAACTTACTTCACACGACCAACGTATTCGCCAGTACGAGTATCTACTTTAACAACTTCACCGATAGCGATGAATAGAGGTACACGAACTACTGCACCTGTCGCTAGAGTTGCTGGTTTACCACCAGTACCTTGAGTATCACCCTTCAGGCCAGGATCTGTATCCGTCACTTCGATTTCAACAAAGTTTGGCGGAGTTACTGTGATAGGGTTATCATTCCACAACGTTAGAGTACATACGTCGTTTTCAACTAGCCATTTAGCTGTTTCGCCAACTGCTTTCGCATCTGCAGCGATTTGCTCGAATGTCTCGTTGTTCATGAAGTGGAAAAACTCGCCATCTGAGTACAGGTAACCTAGATCAACGTCTACAACGTCTGCTAGTTCTACTGTATCGCCTGACTTGAATGTTTTCTCTAACACTTTGCCTGACAGCAGTTTACGAAGTTTAACACGGTTAAACGCTTGGCCTTTACCTGGCTTAACGTATTCATTTTCGATAATTGAGCAAGGCTCGTTATCCATCATGAATTTTAAACCGCCTTTGAATTCATTGGTGCTTACTGACGCCATGATTTCCTCTTACACATCTTTGAGTTGATTTCAATGCCGCATATCATAACCCGAAAAGTCGAATCTGTTGAGCAAAACTGGCTCAAACAGCTATCGAATGCGATCTCAGACCCGACAAAACTCCTTGAAGCATTGGAAATAGACCCAACACCATGGCAAGCAGGCTTTGCCGCACGCAACTTATTTGCATTGCGAGTACCGTTAAGCTTTGTCGAGCGAATGGAAAAAGGCAACCCGCATGACCCGCTATTACGTCAGGTTTTGCCATTAAGCGAAGAGTTCGAAGTTCATGAAGGCTACTCTGCAGATCCATTAGAGGAGCAAGACAACGCGATCCCAGGGCTGCTACACAAATACAAAAACCGTGCTTTGATGATTGTGAAAGGTGGCTGTGCTGTGAACTGTCGTTACTGCTTTCGCCGTCACTTCCCTTATCAAGACAACAAGGGCTCTAAATCGGTATGGAAAACGAGTCTCGATTATGTGGCTCAGCATCCAGAGATCAATGAAGTGCTGCTCTCTGGTGGCGACCCGTTGATGGCTAAAGACAGTGAATTGAAATGGCTGGTTAACGCGATTGAATCTATCCCACACATCAAAACGGTGCGTATCCACAGCCGCCTACCGGTGGTGATTCCTGCGCGTATTACTGACGAACTGTGCCAGGTTCTAAGCACGACTCGCCTTAATGTAGTGTTGGTAAACCATATTAATCATGCCAATGAGATCAACGATGAGTTAAAACTCGCGCTATCGAAGCTCAGACGCAGTGGCGTGATCCTGCTTAACCAAGGTGTCATGCTGAAAGGCGTGAACAATTGTGTTAACTCTTTGAAAAATCTAAGCGAAAGTCTATTCGATGCTGGGGTTTTACCCTACTATATGCATGTACTTGATAAGGTACAGGGCGCGGCCCATTTTTATATCTCGGATGAAGAAGCAAAACAGCATATGCAGGGCTTGATGGCAGAAGTGTCAGGGTACCTTGTACCGAAGCTTACTCGAGAGATAGGTGGCCGCAGCAGCAAAACACCACTCGACCTCCACTTAGAATAAGACGTTACCGAAATGAAGATGTATTCGAACAGCACCACACGTAATCAAGGTTTTACCATCATTGAGCTAGTAGTGGTGATTGTCATCTTAGGTATTATTTCGGTGACGGCGGCGAATAAGTTCTTAAATCTACAAGGTGACGCTCGTATTTCTTCCCTTCAAGGTTTGCGAGGCGGAATGCAAGGGGCTGCCGACATGGTTTACCCTATCGCAGTCCAGCAAGGTCTAGAAAAACTCAGCGCCGCAGAGATCACTATTGAAGGTGACAAAGTGCAACTTGTCTATGGCTACCCGGCTGCAGATTCAGCAAATGCTTGGAGCCACCTGATTGAGGCGACATTTGCTGACTCCATTTTCAACTCTGATGATCCTGCCGATTGGTATTTTCACAACACCTCTCGCCAGATACCTTGGATTCGCTTTATGACGAAGACAAAGAAGCAGTCAGGTCAACAATGTTACCTTGAATACACCGAAGCTACATCAACAGCACAACCAACCTTTGAACTGACCACCAGCGGTTGTTAATCATCAATCTGTATAGATTAATCGTCTAGACAAAAACTTTTTGTTCGATCGTCCGGTCTATTATCAGCATACTCGGCTCTATTCTAAATTTTTAGGAGGGGTGATATGTCACAAACCATCGAACAATTTCTCAACCTTGCCCCTTTCAGCTGGGCAGCACTGGCCGTATGCATGTTGTGCGGCTCCTTAATCGGTATCGAGCGTCAAACACGCGGTAAGCCGGTTGGGATTCGCACCTCAATTTTAATCATCAGCGGTACTTATTTCTTCCTGACTATGGCGATAAGCCTGTCGCCAAATACGCTCGACCAAGCGCGTGTGTTAGGCCAGATCATTACTGGCGTCGGCTTTTTGGGTGCTGGAGTAATGATGACGCTAGATGGGAAGATTCATGGCGTAACCTCTGCAGCCATTATCTGGGTATTAGCCGCATTAGGGATGATGATAGCCCTTGGGCATCTCAGCCAATCAGTGATCATCACAGTATTAGCGATTGTGATTTTGCTGGGTGTGGATAAGGTGGAAAACAGCTTCCAGAGTCTACGCCGAGGCGTGCACCAGAAGTGGATGCGTAAAGGCCGAATCAATAAGTCTTAGGTTCACACCAATAATACAAAGCCCAATGAATGATCATTAGGCTTTGTTGTATCAACTGCTTTGTTTGTAGTCTTAATTTAGAAAACCTGAATACAGACTTGGTTCTTACCAGAAATCTTAGCTTGATAAAGCTGCTCATCCGAAGCGCGAATACTCTGGTTCTGCCATAAGTGCGCTAAGCTATCGAACTTGTATAACGAGTATAGCGTCGCCCCACCTGACACCGACACACTGATTCGGTCACCATCACTGCAGCGGTAACCTTGTAGGCTAATATCATTCTGGATGCGCTCAAAGATCGATGTCAGCAGTTCCGAGGATTCGCCGGTGATCGCCACGACAAACTCTTCACCACCAAAGCGGGCCACTATGTCTCGTTGGCGAACACTACTGGTCATTAGGTGCGCGACATGGCAGATCACCTCATCACCCACCTTGTGCCCATACTTGTCATTGACCGCTTTAAAATCATCAATATCAAACACACCAATACCAATGATCGGCTCTTCGTCTTGAGCCATTAATCTTGCCTCAAAGCCACGACGGTTGAGCAGCCCAGTCATAGGATCTCGCATCGCTAGTTCGTTCAAACGTTGATGCTCCTGCTTAGTGCATATGCGCCATAAAACCAGTACCGAAGTAACAAACAAACCCAATAACAAAGAGAGTTGCAGACGGTCCATCTCCAATACATGCAATATATGCTCACGCTTCTTCTCTTCGATGTTTAGATAGAGCTGGGTGTGCAATCCATCGACATACAATGGGTGCGAGTGGGTAAAATCCATAAAACCGTACTTGTTGACTCCAAGCGTGCTCGATATCTCGTAACCATGCTTTGGGTTGGAGACCAAGTTAGAGACGTAACCATCGACACCCAACACGCCCTTAAATTCGCCATCCACATAAATACCTTTGGTGAGCGTCACTACTTTTTTACCCGTTAGGTAATCATCATATTGGCCGGTGTAGACAACTCGGTCTTTCTGCTGCGTGAGCCCAAAGCGAATGGTGTTAATCCAATAAGGGCGGCTGTTCACCACCGAATCAAAGGTATCGCCCTGAATATAGCTAGCGAAATCAGAGGGAGAAGAGATGATGAACTTCTCTTTAGAGATAAAGTAAATCGCCGAGATGGTATCGATAGTATTCGCAAAGTAAGCCATGGTTGGCGCGATAAACAAACGCTTGCTCGCTTCCACATTGAGCTGTGAGCGCGGGTCACACATCTCAATAGGGCCTGAGAACATGAAATCAAAGCGTGGTTGAGATTGCTCCTCGCTCGAGAAGTAACAGGTTTCACCATCAATTTTTCGCGTGTGAGAGAACGCGTAGGTGTCACCATGAAGCGGATACAAGGCCGTGATGTTGTATTCGAGCGCATTAATGATCTGCGTGAGCTCTTCCAGAGACTGGCTCACCCTTTGATTTTCAATCCAATATAGGGCATCTGATTCTTCCGCTGAATCAACAAGTAACAGGCTTAATACTAATAAGAATGAAGCGGTGAGACCCAACAGGGCCTTTTTAAAATCGAGAGTTTGGTAGTTAATCAAAGCAAAGGTAGTTTGTGTTTAATTTTGCCGCACATTGTACCGAAATGTTTACTATCGTCCAGTACTGAACACATAAAAAATACAAAACAAGTTGCTTATTGATCGCAGAGCAGCAAGGAGGATGAGCTAGACAGTGAACACCTAACCAACCTGATCAGGTGCTCATAATGTTTTTGCTTTTAGTTTCAGTCGTTATTTAGCGAAGTTAACGATTGGGAAGCATGGGAAGAAGCCGTTGTCTGCACAGTTAATCAGACCAACTTGCACGCCTTCAATTTTGTTGGTTTTGTTGAAGATACCCACTTGCACCGTCGATACCTCAGACAAGTTCGCTGCACCCACATCGACCAAAGTGTCGCCTTTCGAGTAGTTTACAAAACTCACGTTAGCACCTTTTACATTATTGGTAATGTTCACAGCACCTAAGTTAACACCGGTTGTTTGGCCTTCATTCCAGTTAAAGAAGCCCAAAGATGCACCTGTCATCTCTTGGTTCACCTTAGACGCGCCGAAGAAGCCAAGGTTTACACCTGTCGTCGTTTGAGTTTCAGACATACCAATCACCGCAAGGTCGAGACCTTTTAGGTCGTTCACTTGACCGTGCAATAGCGCCACACGAACACCGCCAACGGCATCAGAATCTGGTGCGTTGAATCCATTGATTGTTGAGAACATCACAGGCGATGAAGCAAAGGCCGCCGGAGCCATTACCGCTGCTGATACTGCAAGTACTGAAAGTAGTTTTTTCATTGGGGAGTCTCCACTGACTGAATCCGCGATTGAAAAGTTAACTAGCGATCGATAAGTTAACTAACAATCAAAGAGTTATCTCATTATTTTGCTTTATCTAACAGCCATCCATGTTAAATCAATGTCATAACTGTCTTTTTGAGTATAGAGCAGATGGAGGCAGATGCGGGATTAGAGTGGCGGGATGCGAAAAGAAAAAAGCGGATGCGGGATGCGAGTGAGCGAGATGAGAAAAGAACAAGAGCAGATGAAGGATACGGGTAGCGAGATGAGAAAGGAATAAGAGCGGATGAAGAAAAGAAGAGATGAGGGAATCGAGTAGCGAGATGCGAAAAGATTAAAGGCGGATGAGAGAGAATGATGTACGAAGAGCGAGAAGGTTTACTGTTCTAGCGATTTGATTAAGGCGCCTAGCATGCGAGATATTTGAAGTGCTTCAGATTGCCACCTAGCCGCTACCTCTTTGGGCACAAACCCAACTTCAGACCCGATATCGGCTTGGGTCGCAAACTCTCCTATTGAGCCTTTGGCAATTGCGAAAAAGCGCTGGCGCTCCTTTAGAGACGTTCTCTCACAGCCCTCTGCGATATTGCTAGGAACAGATAATGCGCTGCGCGTAATCTGATCTTTGAAGCCATAGTCACGGCAAGTGTCCATTTCCCTATAAACAGATATCGATAGCAGACGACTGCGTTGCCAAACATCTAGTTTTCTATAAAGCACAAATAGCTACCCAGCTTTGAAAAGGTAACCATCTCACAAGCGCCGGATAAAAAAGTTCCAAAAAAGCACCAAACCTCGAGACCTCTTTCCTTTAATCTTTTCGTATCCCGACGACTCGAATCCCGAATCTGCCTTTCAAGCTCTTCGAATCTCGCTTACCCGAATCCCGCATCTGCCCCTAAAGCTCTTCGAATCTCGCTTACCCTCATCTCGTATCTGCTCCTAAAAAAAACGGAGACCGAAGTCTCCGTTTTCAATTTCACTATGAATAGCGAAGGGGATTACATCATACCGCCCATGCCACCCATACCGCCCATGCCACCCATATCAGGCATTGCTGGAGCGTCTTTTTGTGGTAGGTCTGTTACCATCGCTTCTGTTGTGATCATTAGACCAGCAACAGATGCAGCGAATTGTAGTGCAGAACGCGTAACCTTAGTTGGATCTAGGATACCCATTGCGATCATGTCGCCGTACTCACCTGTCGCTGCGTTGTAGCCGTAAGAGCCTTCGCCACCTTTCACGTTGTTCGCAACCACTGATTCTTCGTCACCTGCGTTCTTCGTGATTTGACGGATTGGCGCTTCCATTGCACGTAGTGCAACGCGGATACCAACGTTTTGCTCTTCGTTGTCGCCTTCAAGACCAGCAACTTTAGAAGCTACGCGGATAAGTGCAACACCACCACCAGCAACCACACCTTCTTCAACTGCAGCGCGAGTTGCGTGAAGTGCATCTTCTACGCGGTCTTTCTTCTCTTTCATTTCAACTTCAGTCGCAGCACCAACTTTGATTACTGCAACACCGCCTGCTAACTTAGCAACGCGCTCTTGTAGTTTCTCTTTGTCGTAGTCTGAAGTCGCATCTTCGATTTGTTGACGGATTTGAGCAACACGACCTTGGATCATTGCTTCTTCACCCGCGCCATCGATGATGGTTGAGTTTTCTTTAGTGATAGTTACGCGCTTAGCTTGACCTAGGTCTTCTAGCGTTACTTTCTCTAGGTCTAGACCGATCTCTTCAGAGATAACCGTACCGCCAGTTAGGATAGCGATATCTTGTAGCATTGCTTTACGACGGTCACCGAAACCAGGCGCTTTAACAGCAGCAACTTTAACGATACCGCGCATGTTGTTCACAACTAGAGTTGCAAGTGCTTCGCCTTCTACATCTTCAGCGATGATTAGAAGTGGACGAGATGCCTTAGCAACTGCTTCTAGAGTTGGAAGAAGTTCACGGATGTTTGAAACTTTCTTGTCGATAAGAAGGATAAATGGGCTCTCTAGATCAACAGAACCTGCTTCTTGGTTGTTGATGAAGTAAGGAGATAGGTAACCGCGGTCGAACTGCATACCTTCAACTACGTCTAGCTCGTCTTGCAGTGCTTGACCTTCTTCAACTGTGATAACACCATCACGACCTACTTTTTCCATCGCTTCAGCAATGATGTTACCCACTGTCGCGTCAGAGTTTGCAGAGATAGTACCTACTTGTGCGATAGCTTTAGTGTCTGCACATGGAACTGAAAGTGCTTTTAGCTCTTCAACTGCTGCAACAACAGCTTTGTCGATACCACGCTTAAGATCCATTGGGTTCATGCCAGCAGCAACGGCTTTTAGGCCTTCGTTTACGATAGCTTGAGCAAGAACAGTTGCCGTAGTCGTACCGTCACCAGCAGCGTCGTTCGCTTGAGAAGCGACTTCTTTAACCATTTGTGCACCCATGTTTTGGAACTTGTCTTCAAGTTCGATTTCACGTGCAACAGAAACACCATCTTTAGTGATAGTTGGTGCGCCAAATGATTTGTCTAGAACAACGTTACGGCCTTTAGGACCTAGCGTTACTTTTACTGCGTCAGCCAGAACGTTTACACCTTCTAGCATTTTAACTCGTGCGTCGTTACCAAATTTAACGTCTTTAGCAGCCATCTTTATTTCCTTTAAATTCTTTATTCAGTCAGTTCAGTTTGTATAGCGCGGATTACTCAACGATCGCCATGATGTCGTTTTCAGACATGATTAGAACTTCTTTGCCGTCGATCTTTTCTGTTTTAGTGCCGTAGCCTTCAGCAAAGATAACAGTGTCGCCAACTTTAACGTCCAATGGTTGTACTGAACCATTTTCTAGGATGCGGCCTTTACCCACAGCTAGAATTACACCGCGAGTTGATTTTTCAGCGGCAGAACCAGTTAGAACGATGCCACCAGCAGATTTAGATTCAACTTCTTGGCGCTCAACGATAACTCGGTCGTGTAGAGGACGGATATTCATCGGTCTTATCTCCTGATAATTTCCATTTAATTTGATAGTTGCCACGATTGGCATGGGATTAATCAGTATGTTGGGGCGAAGTGAAAGATCCCAAGGGGTGAGAAGAAAAATTTGTGATCGGAAGAGCAGATGTGGGATGAGAGCAGATACGAGTAAACGGGATGCGAGATACGAAAAGCAAAAACACCCCTGCGAATAACCCTGTGTAACTGTCAGGGATAAAACAAAAGAAGGCTGCATATCTTTTCCCCGCTTTTAGCTCTTCGATACTCGTTTACCCGTATCTCGCAACTGCCCCTCTCGCTCTTCGCATCTCGTTTACTCTAATCTCTCATCTGCTTTTAGCTTTCCTTCCCTTCCCGCCCACATCTGTTTATCCTACGCTTTTAGTTTTTACGGCGTTGTACATGCGAGATAAGCACGGGCTTTTGACTGCTCCCATAGCAGAGACATTGCGAACCATGACCATACCGACCATCTTCGGTATGGTGGCGATCTTGATGTTCAACCTTGTTGATACTTTCTTTATCTCACTGCTTGGTACACAAGCACTCGCCGCCGTGAGCTTTACCTTCCCTATTACCTTTGCCATTAACTGCATCACCATGGGGATTGGGGTTGGGCTTTCCACCAGTATTGGCCGCCTACTTGGCAAAGGCTGCTCTGAGAATGCAGCTAGATTTACCGCACATGGATTAATGCTGGCCGTAATTCTCGTCATTAGTGCTTCAACGCTCGGTATATTCACATTGGAACCTCTGTTTAGTGCGCTTGGCGCTAAGCCAGAGCTGCTACCACTGATATCCGAATACATGTTGGTGTGGTATCTCGCGATTCCATTGCTCGTGATTCCAATGGCAGGCAACAGCGCAATTCGTGCCAGTGGCGACACCAAGACTCCAGCAAAAATTATGATGCTGGCAGGCCTTATCAATGGCGTGCTCGACCCGCTACTGATATTTGGATACGGGCCCTTTCCTGAACTAGGTATCCAAGGAGCTGCGATAGCGAGTGGTTTTAGTTGGTTTGGTGCATTGTGCGGATCACTTTATGTACTTATCAAACGTGAGAAGCTTTTAGCACTACCTAAGCCAAAAGATATGCTCAACGATTGGAAGCAGATCCTCACCATAGGTACGCCTGCTGCCCTATCTAACGCACTTAACCCTTTAGCAGGCGCGATTATTATGATGATGCTCGCCAAACAAGGTACCGAGGCAGTGGCCGCCTATGGCGCTGCGCAGCGAATCGAGTCGATATTGATCATTGTGTTGATGTCTCTTACCTCTGCCCTCACTCCTTTCATGGCGCAAAACTTTGGTGCTAATAACCCTCAACGCAGTTTCAAAGCCCTGTTCCTAAGCATGCGCTTTGCTGTTCTGTTTCAAGGGCTCATCTTCTTAATGATGGTGCCGCTCAGCATTCCACTAGCCGCCCTTTTCTCTCAAGAAGAATCAGTACGCGACATCTTGTGGCATTACTTATTAGTCGTACCCTTCAGCTATGGCTTCCAAGGTATAGTGATGATGCTCATTAGTGGCATGAATGCAATGCACAAACCACTCAAAGCCTTCCAGTGGAGCTTTATGCGCCTGTTTCTATTCACGCTGCCTTTTGCTTGGATAGGTAGCCTGATTGACGGCATTGAAGGCCTGTTTATTGGCTTGGCATTGGGGAACATCGCAGGTGGTGTAGCTGGGTATTGTTATGCGTTGAGGTTAAGGGGCAGATGAGGGATGCGAGTGGCGAGATGCGAAGAGATTAATAGAGCAGATGTGAGATTCGAGTGGCGGGATGCGAAGAGATTTAAGGGCATATGCGGCACTCAAATAAGTTAGCCTCCAAGCCCGTCATTCCCTATAGCGAGGGACGAGCGTGGTAGGGAATCTTTCACGCGTAATGAATTAGTTTAGGGAAATGAATATGACAGCGAAGAGTTTTAAATCGGTCTATAATGCGCCGATTGGCAAGATGATCATTATCAGTGATGGCGAGTCGATTATTGAGATCGACCATGTAAATCATGATGAGCCCATAACGAGTAACCCTGACGAACTTTGTAACTTCGCAACGAAGCAGTTAGATGAGTATTTCGCAGGTACGAGAATCGAATTCGCCCTACCTTTAAAAGCAATCAAGGGTACTGAGTTTCAGAAGGCCGCTTGGCAAGCACTGACTACCATTCCTTATGGCGAAACCATCAGCTACGGTGAGCAAGCCAAACGAATGAACAAGCCTAAGGCTGTACGAGCTGTCGGTGGCGCAAACGGCAAGAACCCATTTAGCATCGTGGTGCCCTGCCACCGTGTAATTGGCGCGAATGGGACACTTACAGGTTACACGGGTGGAATGAACAGAAAAAAATGGTTGCTAGATTTTGAAAGCAAGATGCGAGTAAACGGGATACGAGATGCGAAAAGCATGTAGAGCAGATGAGAGTGACGTGATTCGGGATGCGAAAACATGTAACGGCTCTAATTCTGTTCGTGACCGCCTACTCGCATCAGGCTCCTGCTCTTAAGCTCTTCGTATCTCGATTACTCGAATCACGTATCTGCCTTTAATCCCTTCGCATCTCGTTTACCCTCATCTCGCATCTTATCTCATTTCCCAAATACAAAAAAACGGCCACACTCGCGTGCAGCCGTTTCAGTATTCGGTGCTAGTTAAAAACTATTTAACCAGAACTTCGCCCGTCATTTCTGATGGGATTTCTAGACCTACTAGAGAAAGCATAGTTGGAGCTAGGTCAGACAATTTACCGCCTTCTTTGAACTCAACTTCTTTGTCACCAACGTAGATTAGAGGTACTGGTAGGTTAGTGTGAGCAGTGTGGATGCCACCTGTCTCTGGGTCTACCATCATTTCTGCGTTACCGTGGTCAGCAGTGATCAGCATTTGACCGCCTACTTCTTCGATAGCTGCTGTTACTTTAGCTACACACTCGTCCATTGCTTCGATAGCTTTTTCTGCAGCTTCGTAAACGCCAGTGTGACCAACCATATCTGGGTTCGGGTAGTTACAGATGATAGTGTCGTACTTACCAGATTTGATCGCCGCAACCATCTTCTCTGTGAGCTCTTCTGAACTCATTTCTGGCTGTAGATCGTAAGTTGCTACTTTTGGAGAAGCAACAAGTTGACGCTCTTCACCGTCGAATTCGCTCTCAACACCACCGTTGAAGAAGAAAGTTACGTGTGCGTATTTCTCTGTTTCAGAGATACGAAGCTGAGTTTGACCTTGCTTAGATAGCCACTCACCGTAAGTGTTCTCTAGAGACGCTGGTGGGAATGCGATTGCTAGTGGGATATCCGCTGCGTACTGCGTTAGCATTACGAAGTTGATTGCTGGGAATACAGCGCGCTCGAAGCCGTCGAAATCAGGTACGAAAGTACGTGTGATTTGACGAGCACGGTCTGCACGGTAGTTCATGAAGATTACTGCATCGCCATCTGCGATAACTGCGTCTTCTTGACCTTCAGCTTTGATCGCAGTCGCTTTAACGAATTCATCGTTCTCTTCACGCGCGTAAGCTGCTTCAAGACCAGCCACTGCTGAGTCAAAAGTAAATTCTGCTTTCGCTTGAGTGAGAAGATCGTAAGCAACTTGAACGCGATCCCAGTTGTTATCACGGTCCATTGCGTAGTAACGACCAACTAGCGATGCCACGCGGCCTTTACCTAGTTTAGCGAATAGCTCGTCAAAACGTTTTAGAGAGTTCTCTGCGCTGCGTGGTGGCGTGTCACGACCGTCTAGGAAGCAGTGTAGGTAAATCTTCTCAGCGCCACGTGCTGCAGCCATTTCAACTGCTGCGTAGATGTGATCTTCGTGAGAGTGTACGCCACCTGGAGACATAAGACCCATGATGTGTACAGCTTTCTCAGCTTTAACCGCAGCGTCGATAGCTTCAACTAGCGCTGGAGTTTCAGCGAATTCACCGTCAGCGATAGATTTAGTGATACGAGTTAGGTCTTGGTATACAACGCGACCAGCACCAATGTTAGTGTGACCAACCTCTGAGTTACCCATTTGACCGTCAGGTAGACCTACGTCCATACCAGAAGCAGAGATTAGTGTGTTTGGTTTGTTAGCAAACAGGCTATCGATAAATGGAGTTTTTGCATTCGCGATTGCGTTGTTTGCTGTGTCTTCACGGTGACCGTAACCGTCAAGAATCACTAGAGCCATAGGCTTCTTAGCTGACATAGGACTGACCTCGTTCAATTCAAAATAAATCGGTATAAAAACAAATTAGCGTAATTTTACTACAGTTTACAGTCAAAACTGTAGTGGAAGATCAAGAAAGGTAGCAGGTAGGAGGATCAGAGCTGAAAAAAAGCTTCTTTTGAAGGCCAAGTATTTTTGCTTTATGTGCTTATTTACAACCCGGAAGACAACGAAAAAGGCCAGTAACTAAGTTACTGGCCTTACGTTAATTCTCTACCATTTGTTGTGTTGAGCTAGAAGCGTTCCAAACTAGATCACCTATACCATCAGTAGGCTTGAATCCTGTCGGTGCATCCAACAACAGTTTACGAATGGTCTCATGTTCTAAGTTGTGGCAAGCAAAGTCTAAAGACTCTAGTAGATTGTCATACTCGTCAAGTGGCAAAAAGACCTCATGAGCTGTCATGATACGCTCATGAGCAGTACGTTGAACATTATCCCCGATCAACAGTTCTTCATACAATTTCTCTCCCGGACGAAGGCCTGAGAATTGAATTTCGATATCACCATGAGGGTTCTGCTCATTTTTGACAGACAGGCCGGAAAGGTTAATCAAATTCTCAGCAAGGTCTGTAATCTTAACTGATTCGCCCATATCAAGAACAAACACATCGCCGCCTTTGCCCATCGCACCCGCTTGAATAACGAGTTGCGCAGCTTCAGGAATTGTCATGAAGAAGCGAGTGATATCTGGATGAGTTACTGTTAAAGGGCCTCCTGCTTTAATCTGCTTTTTAAACAGTGGGATAACTGAACCAGAAGAACCAAGAACGTTACCAAATCGTACCATGCAGAAACGCGTGCCATTTTCTTTCTGATTCTCTTGTTCAGCTAAGGCTTGCAATCCTAATTCTGCCATGCGCTTGGTTGTACCCATCACATTTGTTGGGCGAACAGCTTTGTCTGTGGAGATCAATACAAAAGACTCGACACCAGCTTCAATAGCCGCTTTCGCAGTATAGTAAGTGCCGTAAACATTGTTTCGCACACCTTCTACAACATTGTATTCAACAAGAGGGACATGTTTGTACGCCGCAGCATGATAAACCGTTTCGACTTTAAAAGACTTCATTGCCGTTAGAAGGCGATGAGAACCTTGAACTGACCCTAGAAGAGGGATGATTTCTACATCAAGGCCTTTAGACTCTTTTAATAAAGAGAGTTCACGATCAATTTGATATAAGCCAAATTCAGATAGTTCAAATAGAACGAGTGTTTTGGGCCCTTGTTTTAAGATCTGACGACATAGCTCTGAGCCAATCGAACCGCCAGCACCAGTGACCATAACAACTTTGTCTTTGATGTTGGCTTCCATTAGAACCTGCTGAGGAGCTACAGCATCACGGCCTAACAAATCCTCAATTGGAACATCAGTAAGCTCATCAATTTTCGCTTTTCCAGATACGATATCGGCCATATCTGGGACGGTTTGTATTTCAACAGGAAGTGGAGCTAACAGATCTAAAATTTGTTTACGGCGAGCACGAGATGCACTTGGAATCGCAAGCAAAATTTTAGAAACGTCATGCTTCTCAATCAAAGCTTCTGCTTTAGATAAATCAACAACGGGCAAACCAAGAATCATAGTATTTGTGAGAGTTTTATCTTCATCGATAAACGCTCGAATACGATAATTTTCGGAAGCGCGGAGTGCAACTGCAAGCTGACGTCCACCAGAGCCTGCACCATAGATGAGCACTTCTTTTCGAGTATCTTTTGATGGTGATGTTGTTACTACGAGATTACGAACAATAAGGCGAGAACCTCCACACAAAAGTGCTAGATAGGCACCATATATGATAGGCACAGTTCTTGGAATTGGTTCCTGCAGATAATAAGCAAAAACCGCTAGCGCGATAGCTGACAACACAGCTCCGGCAGTCACTACAAACAAAGCTTGAAAAGTCAGATATCTAAGGATAGCTCGATACAGTCCAATTTGAGTAAAAATCAAAACTGTAGATATTACAGTTAAGCCAATCAGTAATAAATTGTCACCATCGCTAAGTAGCTTTACATCACCTAACCTTGTCCAAAGAGCAATGTGCAAAGCGAATAAAATAAGCAATGTGTCGATAATGACACTGATAACACGCTTATGTAAGCGAGATAATTGCCAAATAAAATTAAGACGCTGCATAAAAAGATTCCCAACTATTGGATTTTATATAAGGTTTATATCCAAAACCTACTGATGATAGACGAATATATTAATCTGAATTATATTAGACCACTTTTCCTCAATGCTCCGAGCTTAGTTATAGTAAGCAAGCACCCCAACAGCCTCAAATTGGAAACTATCGGGACATTTCTATGAGGATTCAAATGACAGCTTAAACTCTAATCTATACAAGTCGAAAGGAAAAGTGTTGAAGGTAAGAGCGACATATAAAAAGCTAGCCGTCTTCCTTAGAAAAGAGAATAAACTATAGATAATAATCAATCAGAACCAAATAAATCTCGAGTATAGACCTTATCCGCAACATCTTTAATTTCATCAACCATACGATTCGACACAATTACATCACAGCTGGCTTTGAACTCATCAAGATCGGTCATCACTTGTGAGTGGAAAAACTCTAATTCATCAAGTACAGGCTCATAAACTACAACTTCAATGCCTTTGGCTTTAATACGCTTCATTACACCTTGAATGCTTGAGGCACGGAAGTTATCCGAGCCAGCTTTCATGATTAACCGGTAAATGCCAACACGTGTGGGGTTACGCTTGATGATTGAATCCGCCACAAAATCTTTACGTGTTGTGTTGGCATCCACAATTGCTCCGATAATTTCATTTGGTACATCTGCATAGTTTGCACGAAGTTGCTTTGTATCTTTTGGTAAACAATAGCCTCCATAACCAAAAGATGGATTGTTGTAATGATTACCAATACGAGGGTCTAGGCCTACCCCCTCAATAATTTGACGACTATCTAAACCATGTGTTTCTGCATAAGTATCTAACTCATTAAAATAAGCTACACGCAGCGCAAGATAAGTGTTTGAAAACAGCTTTACGGCTTCAGCTTCTGTAGAGTCAGTAAACAGCACTTCAATATTCTCTTTCACTGCCCCTTCCACAAGCAGATTCGCGAAGATTTGTGCACGTTTACTACGTTCACCTACAATAATTCGAGAAGGGTATAAGTTGTCAAAGAGCGCCTTACCTTCACGTAGAAACTCTGGTGAAAAAATAATATTTTCACAACCTAATTCTTGTTTTATACGGGAAGTATACCCTACAGGAACAGTAGACTTAATTACCATCACCGCACTAGGGTTAATGGTCATCACATCCTTTATTACCATCTCTACTGAAGAAGTATTGAAATAGTTAGTTTCAACATCATAATCGGTAGGTGTAGCAATCACTACATACTCTGCATTCGAATAGGCAAGCTCTTTATCAAGAGTCGCCATAAAGTTTAATGGCTTACTTGCCAAAAATTCTTCAATCTCCACATCGGCAATAGGGGATACTTTATCGTTGAGTAAACTCACTTTGTCTTCGAGAATATCGACGGCAATAACTTCATGATGTTGAGCCAACAACATCGCATTTGATAAGCCTACATAGCCTGTACCAGCAATTGCAATTTTCATTTTATATTTCTTATTTGACGTTATAAGACTGCTTAACTAGATTTTAAAAATAGAAGATAAATAGGAAAGTTAAATCACCCTATTTGTATGTAAAATCAAAGTTGAGCTTTGAGTAGAACAGAGCGAACAACCTTAGCGGTCCTATCTATTTCGTCTTCAGTCAACGTTGGATGCACTAAAAACATTAAACTGGTTTCGCCTAGCTCAACTGCGTTCTTTAATGATACTTTAGGCCTATAGCCCGTACCATCAAATGCTTTTTCACGATAAACCTCCGAACAACTCCCTTGATATGCAGGGACGCCTTGTTCAACACATGCATCAACAATTTTATCGCGAGTCCAACCTGGCTTTAAATTTTCCAGACGAACAAACATATAATGCTTGTACTCCGCATGTTCAATGTATTCCGGAGTATAGACACTACGAACGATTGGAAGATCGGCAATAGCTGCGTCAATCACAGCTGCATTCGCTTGACGTATTTGTGTCCACTTTGAAATTCGATTCAATTGAATACGACCAATAGCCGCTTGCATTTCCGTCATTCGCCAATTAGTACCAAAAGATTCGTGTAACCAACGAAAGCCCGGTGGATGCTCTCGATTGTAAATCGCATCAAAGCTTTTACCGTGATCTTTGTACGACCACATGGTAGACCATAATATCTTATCATTGGTTGTTACCATGCCTCCTTCTCCACCTGTAGTCATGATCTTATCTTGGCAGAAAGACCACGCACCAATGTGGCCAATAGTGCCAACACTGCGGCCTTTGTACTTCGCTCCGTGTGCTTGAGCGCAATCTTCAATCACGTAAAAACCGTGCTTTTCGGACAATTCCATAATGGCATCCATCTCTGCAGGCATACCAGCAAGATGCACCACGATCACCGCTTTTGTTTTTGGCGTCAATACTGCTTGTATAGACTCCGCCGTAATCGCTTGGCTGTTTAGGTCCACATCTGCAAAAACTGGTACTGCGCCTGAAGTAACAATTGACGAAGCCGAAGCAAGGAAAGTTCTTGGTGTGGTAATTACCTCATCACCCTCGCCAACGCCTAAGGCTTTTAATGCCACATCGAGAGCAAGTGTTCCGTTACCTAGGGCAATTGCGTATTCACAACCTGCCCATACTGCGAACTCTTTTTCGAACTCACGACACTCGTTACCAGTCCAGTAGTTTACTTTGTTTGACAGTAGCACACGGCTCACTGCATCAGCCTCTTCTTGAGTAAAAGAAGGCCATGGAGAAAATGGTGTATTAAGCACGATGTCACCTAATAAGTGTTATTTTTCTGATTTGATAAGCGTATGAGCAGGAGAGCCCACTACAGTTTGAAAATCTGGTATGTGGTTAATTACCGTCGAACCAGCGCCAACAACGGCATCGCGACCAACGACTACAAGCTGTTTCACTTTGCTACCGATCCCTATCCAAGAGTTTTCACCGACCTCTACGCCGCCAGCTAAGCTTACATTAGGGCTTATGTGAACGCCTTCAGCAAGCCTACAATCATGTTCTACGATAGAGCTTGTGTTAATGATACAACTCGAACCAACGTCGCTAAATGGGTTTACGACTGCATTCGCCATCACCACTGTTCCAGCTTCAATGTTGGCATATTTACTGGTTACTGCACTGGGATGCACTAGCACGTCGAAGTTCGCTCCTGCCACACTCAACTCTCGTTGTTTCGCACAGCGCGTAGCGTTATGGCCTATGGCAACCACTACCACATCATATTCATTTGCCGTTGCTAAAAGTGCAGCAGTATCACCAGAGACATTCCAATGCTCAACAGAGGTTAAACTAGGCCAGCGATCATCAAAAAATGTGATGTTTTGATAACCGTTAAGCTCTGCAATCTCGGCGACCACTTTACCATGTCCGCTAGCTCCTAAAATGGCACAGCTTTTCATGATTGGCGACTATCTTGTTCTTTTGACCCTTTAAAAGGCTCGATAGTGACGTGCCCCTCTGCTGATATCCCTTCCTTGACGAAAACTTTTTTCACCGTCAATAACAGAATTTTAAAATCTAACCACAGGGTATGGTTATCCACATACCAAACGTCCAATTCGAACTTATCTTCCCAACTTATTGCATTTCGCCCGTTAACTTGAGCCCACCCAGTTATACCAGGGCGGACATGGTGACGGGTTGCTTGTCGCTTATTATACAACGGTAGGTACTGCATTAATAACGGGCGAGGTCCGACCAGGCTCATATCCCCTTTTATTACAGATAATAAACCCGGCAATTCATCTAAGCTTGTTGAACGAAGCATTTGACCAAATGGTGTTAAACGCTCAGCATCAGGAAGCTGATGACCATCTGCATCCACTGCGTCTTTCATACTCCGGAATTTATACATAACAAAAGGAGTTCCATTCAAACCTGGTCGTTGTTGTTTAAACAGAACAGGGCTACCTAGTTTACGCTTTATTGCCCACCAAGTGATAGCCATAATTGGTGAGAGCAAAAGTAGTGCTACTAACGCAGCACAAAAATCGAAACAACGTTTAATCATTTAACCTATTTTCTCTCTGTAGAACTTTTTCAGTTCATTTATGTAAAAGCTACGTTCATATTTTTGTTGGATATTCGCTCTTGCATTAACACTCATTGCTTTAAGGGTTTTACAGTTCATAGCCTCAAGCATTGCCAGTTCCAAAGCTATGGAATCTCTAGGAGGAATATTCCAACCATTTTCCCCAGGAGTAATAATTTCGTTTGAACCATTAACGTCGGTAACAATACAAGGTAACCCCATGCTACCAGCTTGAATTGGAGTATTAGGAAATCCCTCTCGATAACTAGGAAGAACCAATATACTAGATGCTCCTATCGCTGCACGAACATCATCAATCCACCCAGTTACATGAATACGCGGTTCATCATTTATTCTTTTTGATAAGTCGATAGGCAACGGCAAGCGCTCATCTTCTGATCCAATCAATAATAGCTTAGCATTCTGTGGTAGTTTATCGAAGGCTTGTATAAGTTCATAAAAACCTTTGTCTTCAGTGAACCTCCCAACAAACGAGAATACAAAATCATCCGCTGTAAAGCCAAAATTTCTCTTTAACAGGGCAATATCCTTTGATACCAAGTCCGCAGAAAACAACTCGGTATCAACACCTGCAATGTTACCATTTCCAATGACTTTCATCGCCTTATCTGTAACTCCGAAACTATAAAGGTCATTCTTGACTCCTTCTCCTTCCGGTACTATTGAGGTAGCACAAGCACAGATGAGCCTATCCATTTGTCTCAATATATATCGCTTAAATCCTTTAGCTGTAGGAAATAAAAGCCCAGTAAAAGTATGGATACGCACTGGAACCCTAGTAATAAACCCAGCAAGCATGGCAATTAAACCCGCTTTAGGGGTGTAGGAATGTACAGCATATGGCTTATGAATTCGAAATAATTCGATCATTTTCCAAAGGCTAATAAGATCTTTCGTAGGGCTAATTCCACGTTCCATCTTTACAGGATAGACCGGTATACCCTCTTCGCGACCAACAACTGCTAAGTCTTCAGTTGGAGATGATACCAGAGAAACATCATATTCTTTATTTATGTTTCTTGGCTGACCAGTAAGGATACCTTTAAGTGTGATAGGGACGGTGGTAACAATAAATAGAGACTTAGTCATTTTCAAAAGCACTTTTAGGATGTTTATAATACTCTAACCACTGGTCAACAATTCTATCGATAGAAAATTTGTCAACGACATGCTGCCTGTTTAGCACACCAATACGTCGCCAATCAGAATCACTTTGTTCCAGTTTTTCTTTTATTGCTTCCGCCAGAGCTTTTGAGTCTCTAATAGGCACTGGTTGCTCGTTATTGGTTAACCACTCCTTGGAACTGCCGGCATCGGTAGTAATGATGTTGCATTCAGAAGCCATAGCTTCGCCAATCACCATAGGCAAACCTTCCCAAGCAGAAGACATTACTAGCGCATCAGCACTTGACATTAATTCATCTACATCTTTTCTCATACCAAGAAAAATTAACTTTTCGTATACACCAACTTCCTTTGCGTATACCTCCAATTTCTCCGTATCTTTTCCTACTATAACAACCTTGAATGGACTAATTACGTCTAATAAAGCGATTGAGTCTAACAAATTATTATAATCTTTGGCAGGGTCATTTCTACCAACACATAATAGTATGCGAGTGTTAGGATCAATGTCTAATCCAAGAAAACTATCTCTTTTTTTTAATACGTTGAATTTTTCAGTATTAACTCCATTAACCATCGAGATAATTTTGTTACTTGGAGCGGCACCAACCTTTACAAAACGTTCAACAGATACTTGTCCGACATTCGTAGTTAAATCAGTGAGAAAGTCTGTAACTCGATACATCCACATTCTAAGAGGCCCACCTTCATTTAAACTGTGCGCGGATGTAATTAAAACAGGGATATCACACAATAACCGAGAAGCTCTTACCATTAAATTAGCATGTATCATATGACTATGGACAACATCGGGAGTATGTTCTTTAATAATTTTAACCAACTTAAAAAAAGAACGTGATAAAGAAATTATTGATTTTTTCAAACCAAGATATATCACCTCTACTTGTGGATTATCCGGTGAAACAACTTTCTCACCATACAAATAAATAATTTTGACATTATGTCCTCTACGAGACATGGTGTCAGCTAAAGAACATACTTGAGTCTCTGCCCCTCCCATGCCTAAGCCAGTAATAACAAAGATGATATTCATATATTCATGCCTTATATTTATTCCCTAGAGTAAGTAAGGTAGCGAAGACGATTGAAATATAAGAATAAATTCTTAACCTCACGGCCGTACCCAAATTATCGTTACCAATAACCCAAATAGTGTTATATATAACAACAAACATAATTAAAAAAACTACAAAGTCATCGATATAGGCGCGTTCCCTACATAGAATTAAAATTGAAAATATAATAAAAGATGACTCAAGCAAGAAAACAAAAATTGAAGAAAAATTAGTAAAATAAAAACCAAAAAACTGAAACAAATAACTGAGAAAAAAATTCACCATAAATTTAATCGGGTTCGAAGTCGATAAGTCTAATCCAAGTGTAGTACCTCCCACATCAGCATCAAATCCACCTCTATAATCTACAAGAGAATTAAATAGACCTAAATAGCTAAACAAAAAACAAAGGAATATATATCCAAAAAAAACAACGTAAAAGTTAGGTAAATACTTAATGAATCTATGAACAAAATATGCTAAGAATACGGAGACAGCCAAATATAACCTTAAGTCCACAAGAGCGAAGACAAGAATTATCAACAAAGGGATCGTGAACACACGAAAAGACCAAGTACTATTCCTCATCAAGTGTATAACGTAAACGATTAAAGAGAAAATAAATACCATGACTGTATCCCTGACAATATCTAAACTAAAGAAAAACAAGGATGGGTATAAAACTATCCATAGTACGGACAATTGATAGTATATTAAGAAATAAGAAAGATTTAACCTTCTTACCATAAGGTGATATATGAATGGAATCGCAAAAACACCAAAAAAAGAAAGGATTAACGAAAAAACATCTCGATCATAAATCCCAACTTCATTTAACCCCCTAAGGAATACAGGCCAATTATTCAGTGCTATATCAGTTAGACCAATCGCGTAGTTATGATAATAGTTTGCGTCACTCCCGCCGCCAAAAGAAATTATATCAATGTCAAAAAAGTTAAGAGCAACAACTATAACCTTAACAGATAAGACAAAATACAAAATAGCATAGTATAAAATTCTATTGTCCAACTGATAACCCTAAAAAAATTTATTTCGAAATTGACGTTTAATTAGTCTTAATTTTTCTAAAGAAAAACTACAAGCTATAGGGGAAATGGTATAGGTAAATATCAAAAATTTATTTAAAACTGTCTTAGGTACTTGGTTCTTCAGGAAGTTAAATTCTTCCTTGTTATTACAAATAATAGCAGTAAAGAAACACGAGTTATAAAGGGCATAAACGTTCTCAACGCCAATATATCCCTCCCATTTATTTAAAAAGTATCTCGTACCAATAAGGTTGTTTTTTCGACTCATTCGATGTTCACCAAATGAGTTGATAGTTACATCAAATGAACTGTTATACCCAATCTTAACTCCATTAGTGTACAGTGTTAAAAAAAAGTCCCAATCTTGATGTTTCACTGCTTGATTATCAAATTTATTAATTCCATTAAATACATCTGTTCTTATAGCCAAGGTGCTCGTTCTAAAGTCATTCTTAAGCTTGAATAAAAAATCACCTCCATTTCCTTTGAACTCTGCCAAATTAATAAAAGAATGTTTTTGAATTGGTGCATCAGTCCCCAAATCAACAACAAAGGAGCCATAAACACAGTCACACGCCTCAATTGAAAATATATCAATTACATTGCTAACATGATCACTAGACCATACATCATCTGAGTCAAGAAAAAATGTCAGATCAGCACAAACCAATTCCCCACCAATATTTCTAGAATGAGCCGCATTAGTTTTTTCGTCTTTTTTAAAAATAATAACTTCCGTATCATTTTTAAATTTTGAAGTCACGGAAACTAAATCATCATAATCATTTGATTGATCGTCAACTAGTATGATTTGTTTTGGTGCTACCTCTTGACTGAGTACAGAATTTATTGTATCTGATATACGTAATGAACTTTCATAACATGGGATGACAACACTATAAGAAAACATAACTAACCTTATTTTTATTTAGCAATTACATAATAATCATCAGAAGCTATAAAATGCTTCATAGGTAGATTGTTGATTATACATAATATGGACTCTGAAACTAATCGATACTCATTATTTTTCCAAGAAGTAAGGTATGATGCGTTATACTGAGAAATAGAATCAACTCTACTTTTGCTATCCTTATTCCTCAAAGATATACTAATATCTTTTTCTACTGAAATATCTTCATAATTAGCCAGAGAAACGCCATTCTTTACAAAACTGTAATAATCTGAAGGAATCGTTGATTCACCGAACTCTTTATAGAGTGTAGCTATACCTGATGACGCAGCTTCGATATGTATCGAAGAATTACCACCAATCAATACACTTATTTTATCAAAAAAATCATTTACAGGTTCAGTTGAGCCATAAGATATTTCTACACCTAAGTTACTAAGTTTTTGCATATCTTCTTTTCTTTGAGCAGGGTGAGCTCTTATTATACAGCCCTGCCTATAAACCCCTAAGCGATTGATAAATTCAGCAACGCTATCTAAATCATCATAACTATTCATAGCCACACCAACGATAACATTGGACTTGATCATCGGTTGACTTAAGCGCTTAATAATACCGCTTAAATATATTTTTGTTTTTTTTGAAACTGGTGTACCACCCTGAGAAATCAAATAATCGTTAAATGCATTTAACCCATCAAGAAATGCATAGTCAAAGTTCAAAGGTGGTAGATTTCCAGGAGATGTTGCGTGCTGTATATAGAGTGTTTCAATTCCCAAGTCTTCACATATCAAACGTAAAACTCTGTTCTCAACATTATGATCATTTGACATAACTAATAGTTTTATGTCTTTTTTATACAAGTAGCGGTAGAAATTAACACAATAAAAATAGCTAACCCAATAAAAAAATAGATACTTGATGTTAAACCTATTATTTGATAAATGATTTAGCTTCCAATAGATTTTACCTCCTCTCTTTAAGAGAAAAAACAGAACTAAAACTAAATCAGATAGTTTCAACTTAACATAATCAACATTTCTATTTATATTCCTCGTGGCAATCTTAGCACAAGAAACGCCTTGATTAACTAGTTCTTCATATATATCACATGTGGTATTATACTGATTAACAGTATTAGAAAAAAAAACCACATCAGCTTTATGATCATCAGTTTTTGATAAGAACAAGTTATTAATTACCTCTCTAAAGAACCTATAACAACTAATTACCCCCCCTTCAAAAACAGATACTTTTGAATTTTTTATTTGAGGAAAAAATTCAATTCCACGTCCGTGCAAATATGCTAAGTCAAACTCAGACTCTCTACTAAATAATTTATTAATAGCTTTATATCGTCTAAACAATTCAATCATTTCATATTTCCAAAATTATAAAAGTTCAACCAAGGCATCGAATAAAACTTTGCACTTAATGCCCAAGTAAGAACAAATCTGAACGCACTAGAAATCAGAAAAGCGTAAGCTACGCCCTGCAGGCCTAAATCTTTAATAAAAGCAAAGACCAGTACGACATTTATAAATCCGGATAATATAGTAACCAAGGAAACATACTTTGTTTTCCTCATATAAAATAAATAATTCGTCACTACCAAGTACATCCCGAAAAATATTTGTCCCTGAATCACAACTGGGAGCAAATGAGACACACTATGATAATCTGCACCTGTAAACAACTCATAAACAACGTCAGATATTTTAAAGTTAATGATAGAAAAAATAATCAATAGTAAAAAAAATATATATGTATATTTTACAATGATTTTATTAGTTGATAAATCATCTTTTTTTAACCTTGAAAATAGCCAAGGAGTATAGGCTCTATTCATGCTATTGAATAACATGTTAATTGCATTTCCAAGGTTTACCAAAACCATATACATACCGGCATATGCTAAACCTAATTCTTGATTAATAATATATCGGTCAAATGACATCAATAAAAAACCGCCACAAACATGTGGAATCAAAGGAGCACCAAACCTTACAGCATCTTTTATATCTTCCTTTTTCAAGGAAAATGATACAAGATCACTTCTGTAAAGAGAGAAAACTGACAATAAACCAAGTAAAAATGAAGTTATTAATAACGCAAAAACTCTACCATCTGCTCCGGCCTCAAAATGAACCACAAACATGACAGTCAGAATAAATGTGATAAAAGAATTTAGTATTTGTGTAAATCCATACTTATATGCATTTTCTCGAACTTGCCACTGTACTAACCTGAATGTTAATAGAAATGAGAAAAATACGCAGAAAGTAGCATAATAGAGCCAAACCTCTGATATAGATAGTAAACTTGAAATCACATTACCAAATAATTTAACAAGCAATAAAGACACTATAAATGTCGCCAACAATATGACTAAACAATTACCGTTGTAAATCGCAAGTCTTTCCTTTGATATGTTCTTGTCAAAGTATCGCCTAGCTGAAGCCCCATGAACACTTAGTCCAACTATGGCATTTAAAAGTCCCATAAATATTAGGAACATTGAAATTTTTCCATATTCCTCCGCTGAAATAAACCTAGTCAATATTGGGAGTAAAAAAAATGGAAGCAACCCTGATATAATTGAGCTTGATAAGTAAACAAACGTCTGTCTAAACAAGAAAATGCCTATTATGCTGTATTAGTTTTGATATAAAGGACTAGAAGTAAACCTTAACTTTCTTAGAATAGTAAGAATCCATTAATGTCACCATTTATCAATATTGGATAAATACAAATAATTCTCTATATCTCTTTAATATCTTCATTGGCCTTTATATAATCATCTCTTTGACCTATATCAAGCCAATAATCATGAATTTGATATGCACAAGTTTTTTTATCATTTTCGATCATGAGCTCAAAAAGAGATGGCATATCATAAAACTCCCCTTTAGGGACGAATTTGATTAAACTGGGGTTTAATAAGTAGATTCCAGCATTTACATGAAAGTTTATACAGGGCTTCTCGTCTAGGCTTAATATTTGACCATATTCGTTGGTATTTATTACACCATAAGGGACTTGTTTCTGGAACTGTCGTACACACATTGAAGCAGTTGATTCATTTTCAATATGAAAATCTAAAAATGAATTGAAATCCATATTAGTAAGGACATCTCCATTTATAACAAAAAAAGGAGAGTCTAAATTTGATTCTATTAGGCTTAAAGCTCCAGCAGTCCCTAAACGTTGCTCTTCGAAAACATAATCAACAACTACACCAAACTCACTTCCATCACCAAAAAAATCAGTAATAACTTCTCGCTTATAATTCAAACAAAAAATAAACCGATGAAAACCCTGATCTCGGAATTGTTCGACGATATGTTGCAACATAGGTTTTTTACCTACATGAAGCATAGGCTTAGGAGTTTCCTTCGTTAATTCTCCCAACCTAGAGCCTAAGCCCCCAGCCATAATTACTACCGTATTTTCTTTTGAAACAAATTCAATATCGCTTAAAGAGAAAATAGTTTTTAACACCCCATGCTCATCCACCAACGGCATATGACGTCGGTGAACACTACGCAACTTAGCTACAATATCACGCTTTTCTGCTTGATGATCCATCACCAGTGGTGTGGAGTTAATCATCTCATGTAGGCTCTCTGTTTTATTTAAGATCCCACGTCGTAGATCACCATCAGTTAAGATACCCAAAAATGTACCTTTGCAATCCACAAATGCTAATAAACCAATACCACCACGATCGAGTGCATCGATCGCATCATGCAATGTACTTTCATCTTTCAATAGAAACGTGTGTTTCATTCTGACTATCTCTCCATGTATGACATACCGTCACACAAAATGTATAACTCTGTCTATACTGAGCTACAACCCAGTACTAGATCAAATGGTGTGGGATTTTCAAGACAACCTTGTGCACCTGACCCCCTTCAACGCCAAACCCTGTTGCATGCCAAGAATGGATATCAAACATTAGTCCGTGTCCCTCAGTGACTTGAATCACATCTCGTTCAGCAGAGGTACATAGCTGATAATCATCCTCGACATTGTAAGCACTAGTCTCTCCTTCCAGCTGTGGCAATTGAGATATTGATTCAATGCCACGGATTAACAAATGCAGATCGACATAGACTCGATGGCGCTCATACACCACATACTCCGGCACGGATTTAAGCTCATAATCCAATTTAACTCCAAACACATCCGAGTCTGGAATGGAGAATTTACCTGTCTCTAGAGAATCAAAACGGGTCAGAACATAGTCAATAGCGTTCTTTATCGGCAGCGAACTTGATTGCTGTAGTGCGGTAATGGTTTGTGGTTGACTTAGCATATGGCATCCCCGATTGAATAGTCTTGCTGCGCCGAAGTATTGAGTAAGGTATCTAACGTAGTATAGGCACCATCGTCTGAATGCATTTTTAGCGCAAGATTCTCGGCAGTAAACAGATCGCCTTTCGCGACAGGTTGCGTCGCCACCGCTTTTTTCTGACGTGCACGATAGATACATTCATTATTCGTCATCTCAAAAGCCGACTCTGCTGATTCATCCACAATAGAAATAAAGCGATGCAGTTGCTCAATATAAGTAGTGAAGCCTTCAACCATGTAGGCTGACTGAGCATCGGTACGCTCAATTTCCAATGTTACATGCTTTTCAAACACACGCGCACCAAGCTGATACGCATAGTGCGATGAGTAAATCGCATCCGGGTGTGCTGGGTCGCTATGATCCGCATATCCCATCACCGCATTTGGGAAGTGTTGTTGCAGGTATTTAATCCGCGCCAACTTCACTTCTTCAAGTTGGCTCGGGAAGGCTTGGAAACCACACAAAAACAGCAATTTTTGCCGAGGAAATTGTTTTTCTAAGGCTTGGAGCTCTTCTAAAGTTCGCCCGCCAATACCAAGGCCTATCACCGTCTCGGTAAGGGTATCACGCACAGTATCTAGTAAAATACGATCATTAAACGACACCGAGTGGATCTCGACATAATCAACTGTGCCGCGCGTACAAAGTGCTACAGCTTGCTTATCTAGCGGCATCAAAAACAGACGTAACCCCAGAGATTCTGCGTGCTCAAAAGCTTGTTCCCATTGCTCACGGGTAAAACACCACGACTTTACCAACTCATAAGCTGCACTGGTTTGACTTACGAAATCATCATGGTCAATCAAGACCTGAAACTTAACGTGTGTCGCACCAGCTTGAGCGACCATCTCTATAAGACGAAATAGATATGAAAGGCTCCCTTCATGGTTGAAAGCCGTTTCTCCAATAATAACTACATGATGTCGATTGTCTTGATGCATGCTGAACGTTCAACTCGTTGCTTTTGGTCAATAAGAAAGTCGTCAAAACTCATGGTTTTGTCATATGGCATTTTGATACTGGCACTGCCGTGAATGGTTTTAAACAACTCAGAGTTGTTTTTAAACAACTGACAGATGTTTTTTAGGGTCAATTGTGAGGCGTCATCACCAAGGTGACGAATAATACGCTGCACCACCTCAAAGTCGTAGGGAGTGTCGACTGTGATCCCATACTGGCTCAGATCATGGCTCGACTTGAGGACACCACACTTAAAGCGTTCAGGATCAAAGATAAACAGCATCAAGTATTCACTAACACTGACATCCATCTCTTGATAGAGCTGTTGAAGTGCCGTGACTTTGATAACCTCTGCTGTAGCACCAATCGGCACCCCAGACAGTCGACAATAATCAAGATTTTGGTCAATACAGAGTTGGATCTGTTGGTCTAGGTACTCACCCGCGACAAAGATATTATCACCGGTAATACGCACTATATAGTCCGCGTTTTCGATCTCAGCCACACTCACCATACGCTCAATCACAGCATCACTTGCACCACGATACAACTCAATATTATTGCGAAAAGCTGTATCAACTAAGATATCATCACACGGCTCTTCTGACGTGCATAAATATATTTTATCCGTTAATGTCGAAAGTTTCGCCTTGGAGATAATCACATCCAACATGGACTTATCATGAGACGGATTCACAGCACGCAATACCTTTAAGGGCAGACGATTAGAGGTTGTTCTTGCAACAATGCACGATACAATTTTCATGTTATTCCTTGTAGAAAGTTCGTGATGGCTGCTCGTGAGGGAGCAACCAATGAACGGAAAGGACCCTTTCACGTGAGCGATTAAACCAAGTCTTCTTTACACAGGATATGGTCAAATGGCAGATCTTTCTTGACGGTCATCCCAATCACAAAGTCTGTCATCTCAGGTTTTAGACCGGTGCCCGGGCGCTTGTAATCAAGATCAGAGGTTTGAATCGCCTCCCCTGCTTTCATTGCTCGGGTTAGAACAATACTACGACGGAACTCTGCTTTCTTCTCTTCGGTTTCTGGCGCTGAAATACGGTAGCTGCCTAACGCATCATTGATACGTTTTACACCATTCACAATCATGCTCAGCTCAGTTTTATTGGCTGAAACTTTGTGATCCCAACCTTCCATATTTTTGTCCAACGTGAAATGTTTTTCAATCAGACAGGCTCCCATCGCAGCTGACGCAAGTGGAATTTCCGTACCAATGGTATGGTCAGAGAAACCAACACTGTACTCAGGGTAAGTACTCATAAGAGTCTTAATGTTGTTGAGGTTCACATCGGAATCCACCGGTGGATAGGTTGAAACACAGTGTAGGATGACGATGTTTTTATTACCTGTTGCTTCAATGCACTTGACTGCTTTATCAATCTCATACATTTCACTCAGACCTGTCGAAATCACCATCGGCTTGCCTTTCTTAGCAAGGTACTCGAGAAATGGATAGTTGTTGAGATCCATAGAAGCCACCTTAATAAAAGGGGTTTCCATTTTATCAACCAAGAAATCCGCCTCACTCTGGCTAAATGGTGTCGATGAACAATCAATGCCCACTGCATCAGCAAAAGCTTTCATGTCCAAGAGCTCTTGCTCTGAGATAGAGTACTCTTCGACGATCTCCTCTAGGGTGAAGTCGGTACGGTCACGGTAGTCATCAGCGATAAAGTAGTTATCTTCATACTTTTTCTTGGCAAAGATAGTGTCTTTCGACCAACTTTGGAATTTAACGCAATCTGCACCAGCTTCTTTCGCTTCGATGATCAGTTTTTTGGCCAACTCCATGTCACCGTTATGGTTGGATCCAAGCTCAGCAATAATGTATGGCTTGCAAAAATTAAATACGTCTTTTTTCTGTGTTAGCTTCATCTTCGTCGCCTATTTAGCAATGACTTCCCACCAAAGTGGTGTGTAGTTATTTGTTTGATTAATCTCTAAGATTGCTGCGCACTCATCCGGATGATTGAATCGCGCTATGAGTTGCTGATTTGCATCCAGATCTGTTTGATAATCTGTATTCACGGCCAGCATGTTCTGATAATGAATTGAGCGCACCTGCAATGATTGACGGATGGTCTCGATATTTATACGACCAATACCCACTGTATTGGACTGATGTTGGCGGTAGTAAGTTACCGCCTGATTGGTAAAAACTGCACGCTTGGATTGACACAAGAGTGTCGAAAACAGATACCAGTCCACCGCGACCAAATCACTTGGGAAGCGTAAAGTCTCTGACGCTAAACCTGTTAAGCGTATGGCAGTATTCGAAAGACCACAGAGGTTCTTATCTCGAATAAAGTCGAGGGTGATCTCATCCCCATCTGCCACTCGCGTAGAAAGGATCCGACTCTGCAACTGCGCCGTCTCATTGAACGATGTCAAATCATTGACCACCACATCATAATCTTCCAACAACCGCAAAGAATGCGCCACGCGATTATCAGAGAAGTAGTCGTCAATATCAGCAAAAATCGCCACTCCATACTGGTTATTGAGGGCAAATTGACACATATGCTCGCGGTTTTTGACAATGCTTCCTGCCGACTCCAACTCAATTATATTCAGTTGTGGATACTGCGCCTTCAAGGCACTCAGATCACCAAAGCCATCGTTAACCAAAACAACATCAAACCCCTGTACGCTCTGACGCACCAAGGAATTAAAGTAGTCATGCACATAAGCTTCTTTCACTGGGAAAATAGTAGTCAGCACGACTGTTTTCGTTCCTACCGATGGCTGGCGCTCGCCGGCATAACAACGACCCGCCTTGATAAACGCCTGTGTTGGGGTCTGCACCCCTTGTACCACAACCGCATTGCTCCCGACAAAGGAGCTAGTTTCGATATGTGCACCGCCATTAATAACAGCACCTGTTGACACATGGCAGTGCGCAGCAATCTGAGCATCATGCTCCACCAAGGCTTTGCTGTTGATGATGCAGTTATCCCCCACCTTAGCATTGGCGTTGATGAGCGCATCATGCATCACGATTACACCAGCGCCGACCTGCGCAGTACGCGCAAGGTGAGCTCGCGGTGATACAACCGTGGCTAAGGGAGCATTTAAATTTATAAGCTGCGAATAAATACGTTCACGCGCCGCACTCGAGTGAATGTGACCAATAGTAATTAAAAAGTGACAGCCTTGTTGAACATACGTTGCCAATGCATCATCGGTATCCGAAATCGGATAGCCAGCCACCGAGGTGCCCACCTTATCAGAGCTGTCTAAAATACCACGAATTTGGTATTGGCCTTGTGATTCAATAACGTCGATGCAAGAAGTACAATGGCCACCACCACCGATTAGGATCAAATCCTTCATCAAACACTCTCCATCACAGGGCTGCTGGGCAGATTAATAAGACGCTGCTCCAGAAACTCTGAAACCCTTAAATCATCACGCATGGTGTTTGCAAACATCGGCAATCGATGCATTAACTGCCAAATTGGCCGTGTCATCACTCCCGATCGATTGGTCTCTTCGAGCACTTGCTCTCGTGTTGTCACATCAGGACAAATTATCCCATTCAACCAATAGTTTGACTGTGCATACTCTGGCTCAGTAACAAATTTAAAATCAGTTCCCTTGAAAAAACTCTTGTAGTCTTCTGCAAGCACTCTCTTTTGTTTTAGGTACTGCTCGATAACTTCCATCTGAGCACACCCTAGAGCTGCATTCAGGTTTGGCATACGATAGTTGAAACCAGGTTCATCATGGAAGAACTCATACGGATGAGGAACTTTTGCTGTCGTAGTGACATGTTTAGTACGCGCACCTAATTCTTGAGTCTTACATAACACCATGCCACCACCGCCTGTGGTGATGATCTTATTGCCATTGAAGCTAACAGCACCAAAATCACCAATAGTACCGGTGTGTTTGCCCTTATAAAACGAGCCTAGACTTTCTGCGGCATCTTCAACCAACGTGATGTTCCATTTCAAACAAACAACAACCAGTTCATCAAGCTCTACAGGGTGACCAAACGTGTGCATTGGTACAACGGCTTTGATTCTTCTACCTGTTTTTTTATGGATACACCCCGCGTCGGTGACTTCGGCATTCTCTTCTAAAAATGCATCCACAGCCTTAGGGCACAACCCTAAACTCACTGGAGATACATCTAGAAAAATAGGCTCAGCCCCCATATGATAAAGAGCATTGCAGGTTGCAACAAAAGTCAAAGCTTGCGTGACGACCAAGTCGCCTCTTTGAACATCAGCCATGTACAATGCAGCATGCAATGCTGCTGTACCATTCACTGTCGCTACAGCTTTAGCCGTACCAGTGTAAGTTTCAATTTTTCTCTCAAAATCATCAACAAACTTACCGACACTAGAAACAAATGTACTTTCAATCGTTTCCATTACGTACGCTTTTTCGTTGCCATCGAAAGTCGGTGCATGTAAGGGAATAAATTCGTCTGTTTTGTAAGTATCTCTCACAAATTCAACAATAGATGTCGCTTTCATTGAATGCTCCACTTACATCTTGCTATCGAGGTATTTACCTGTTTCTTTGTGCCCAAAATCAGGGATCATGGTAAAGAACAGTTTCACAATCTGCTCTTTGGTCCAAGCTCGCTCACCTTTCATCTCAGAGATGCTGCTTTCAAACAAAGTAAGAAGCTCTTGCTCATAAAGAGGTTCATTTTTGATGATGCCCAGATTTTCGAATCGAGATATATCCAGCTCTTCTTTATCAGTAAAAAACTCTTCGAAGTCTTTTTCACCCGTTGTATCACTTGCAGTAAACAAACATGGCCACTTGCCTTGCTCTGGAAGTGTATGTGCAAGTTGGCGAGCTTCTTCTTCTGTTTCACATAGGTGAGGTTCAAACCCAAGTTGCTCTAGGTATTTCACCGCGATATCTGCAAACGAAATAAGATGTAGAGCTTCACTCAGTTTCGGGAAGAAAATGTCACGGTTTTCGCCAAAGATACAAGACATTAAACATAGTTCTCCCGACTCTTGAGGAGTCACAAAGTAGCGTTTAATGTCGTTTGGGGCCACGATAGGTTGGCGCTTTTGAATACGTTGGTTAAATCCGTGAAGTAGTGAGCCATCAGAGAATGCCACATTTGCAAATCGAGCAGTTGAGATTGCCATTTGCTCGCTTTTACGCATCAGGAACATTTCCATAATACGTTTGGATGCTCCCATCATATTAACTGGGTTTGCAGCTTTATCTGTTGAAACACAGAAGTACTTTTTCGCGCCAGCATCAATAGACTGCTGGATCGTTTTGTCGGTATTAAAAACATTCACATCGATCATGCGCATCAATGTATAAGGATCTTTTTCACTTCTAACATGCTTAAGCGCAGATAAGTTCAATACATAATCGAACTTCCCATCAGCTTTAATGAATGCATCGTACTCTAGAGAACCAATGTCCAAAGCAAATGTTTGGAAGTCACCATCAATGTAACCAAACGAGCTCCGGATATCTCGAACGAGCTCTACCATGTTATTTTCACTAATATCGACAACATGTAGTTTCTTAGGGTTACGTTTGAAAATTTCCTTAGTTACTGCTTGCCCAATTGAGCCTGCACCACCCAGAACTAAAAAACGTGACTTTGAAACTATATCCCAAAGATCAGATTCGTAATTACGAATATCAGCAAAAAAAAGTTCTTTATTACGCCCAATGAGAGGTAGAATATTACTCATTCTCTAGTTCCAATTTTCTAATTTAACTTTCTGCTTCAATATAGTTAATATTTGAAGCAATAAAAATCATTAACTCGCTTAATAAAATAAAAATATTTATATATTAAATAAAACAAATCAACCTGATAATAAAAAAGGGGCAAAGCCCCGATTTATTTTTTATCACTCGAATAAGAGTAATTATAGTAACCATACCCGTATGAGCTAGATGCTTTCTTTTCTATAGCATTTAAAATAACACCTTTAACTTCAATACCAGATTGTTCAAAACGATTTCGAGCAACATCTATTTCTTTTATAGTATTTTGCCCAAACCGTGCGACCATTAAAGTAGTGCCAGCGAATGCACCAACTATACTTGGATCGGTTACTGCTAACACTGGTGGAGTATCAACTATCACCAATTCATACTCGTTCGACGCCCATTCCATAAATTCAGCAAAGCGTGGGTGCATCAGTAACTCTGACGGATTTGGTGGCACTTGACCACGAGTAATTATTTCTAGATTTTCAATCGGAGTCGACTTAATCCATTGCGAAAAGTCTTGCTTACTGCTTAACAAGTCTGAAAGACCATGATCCCACTTTACACCAAAGCTTTGCTGCAAGTAGCCTTTTCGCATATCCGCATCAATCAACAATACCTTTTGACCAGTTTTTGCTGCTACTGCAGCAAAGTTCGTCGAGACAAAAGATTTGCCAATGCCTGGGGCAGGGCCTGAAATCATCAAAATGTTGTTCTTTGCCTCAAGCATAGCAAAGTGAAGACTTGTACGTAGCCCACGTAGTGCTTCAACAGACAAATCTGCAGGATTTGATTCTGCAAGCAGCGCTTGCGTACCAGAATTTCGCTTTTTCTTGGACTTAAAGCGATTAGTCAACTCTAGTTGTAAATCAGACTTAGGTACAGCGGCATAAACAGGTAAGCCAAGTTCTTCAATTTGATCAGGACTTTCTACACCACGATGAAACGCTGCTCTAATTAAAACGAACGTAACACTAAAAGTCCCCCCTAACAACAAGGCTAGAACTATAATCAAAGGCTTTTTAGGTTTAACGGCAGTTGCATAGGTTTGAGCATCATCTAAAATACGAACGTTACCTACAGTACCAGCCTTAATAATATTCAACTCCTGAACCTTATTAAGAAGTTGTATGTAGATTTGTTGATTAACTTCGACATCACGTGTCATACGTAATATTTCACGCTGTGTTTTAGGCAATTTTTGAACTAATTTATTTAATCGCTCCTTCTCTTCAAGAAGAATATTACGTTTATCTAACAAAGCTCTATATGTAGGATGATCTTTAGTAAAGCGTTGACTAATTTCACTTTCTTTGAAAGTTAATTGATTTAACTGAGATTCCAGTGAAACCATCAACTGCAATGTTGATCGAGCTTCTAGACCCAAATCAATAGACTCATTTTCCTGTCGATAACTATTAAGAGTATCTTCAAAGTCAGATAGCTGAGATTTAATACTCGGAAGATGTCCTTTTAAGAAAGACAAGCTTTTCTCAGCCTCAGCTGAGTTTCGCTGAACATTTTGCAAAAAGTAAGTTTGAGTTATGTGATTAAGTATTTCAATATTTTGTTTCCCATTCTCACCTTCAAAGCTTAATTTAAGGATACCTGTTTGTTTACCTTGTTCATGCAAAGAGATAGAAGATTTAAGCCAACTTATAGCAGCTAGTCGGCTACGATGACTAACCCTGAATTCAACTCCATCGCTTGCCGTAAGCCCCTCCACAAATAAACTATAACCATTGGCATTAGACAGCTTTCCTGCTACACCTTGCAATACGACTCGTTCAGAGTCTTGTATCAACTTATAAGTACCTTTCCCAGCATTTTCCACTTGGATTTTATAAACATGATTTCTAGCATAATCTGGAACATCAAATCGACTAACTGAGATATGATTAACTTCACCTGTAAGGCGAGCGATACCCTTACCAACAATTGGTATGTATATTGGCGAAACAACAGTAGTTAAATTAAACTTGTCTACTGTTTCACCTAAAATCATACGAGATTTCAAAATTTCAATTTCTGCTGAAACAGATGACTCCTGTGAAAAAACATCGCCCATATCACCTACCATAGAAGATATGCTGCCAGAGCTTTTTTTTTCGATTTGAATCAGAGCGTCAGCTTTGTATACAGGCGTTGAAAGTAGGGCAATTGCGACACCAACAACTAAAAAAATAATTGTGGTTAATGCAATAAACCATTTCGCATCTAAAAAAATCCCGAGCAATTTACCTAAATCTATTGCATCTGAAGAGTTTGAGAGCTGCTGCTGGGAGGATTGTCTGGTCATCAAAGTCACTACTTCCTAAACTAATACTAAAGAGGCTGAATTTATTTTATACAACTCTTTTTACGATCTTCAATTTTATAATTCAACACTACTAATAAACTATTTAATTTTTTTTACCCACCCTTGCGCTGCTTCATTAATTAGTTTGTAAGCATGCTCAAAGGCTTCTCGACTTTGTTGATATGGATCGGGAATATCTTGTTGCCCGATCCACTGGCCGAATAACATAGTTTTACCACGTGCTTCAGGAGATATCTGAGTTAATGCTTCCATATGCCCTTTTTCCATCACCAGTATCAAATCATACAGCGCACAAAGCTGCGGCGTGACTTGCTGTGATTTGTGATTTTCTATATCAACACCATTTTCTGATGCAACAAGAATTGCCGTTTTATCTGCTGCCTTACCGATTAAACGGCTTTTTTCAGCGGCAATACCTGCCGATGCTACATGTTTATTTGGTAATAGTTTTTGTAGAACACGCTCACCTGTTGGGGAACGACAAATATTACCAACACATACTACTAATATTCGTTCAAACATTTTATTCTAGGCCTCAAAAACAGAGCTGGATTATCTAGATACATTACCAATCCCGAACTCGTAATACCGATTCAGATAACTCGTTAAATCCTGAAATAGTTGGAAGAAGTTGGCTAATCACGCGATTCCAACGAATAATCGGAGCAGCAGTTACATAAACAATATCATAAGGTTGTAAGTCGAATTCAGTACCAATAGCTAAGGCTGACACATCTCCCATGTCCAACTGGTAGATATCAGCCATGCGCTCCGACTTATCGCTCGAAGTGCGAATGACAAAAATGCCTCTAGCGTCAGCTGCTAGCTGATTAATACCACCAGCATTACTCAATGCTTCTGTTAAGTTCATACCCGCACGATCAATTTTCAACAATTTGGGTTCGTTAACTTCTCCCATAACAAACACCTTTTGTGCATCATTTCGGGGAATATGAACTATATCTCCTGCTTGTAACAAACGATTTTGAGTTAAGTCACCTCTCTGCATCATTGAGTACAATGAAATATATTCTTGATTTCCATTACGAGTTAATGAAACATTGCGCCAATCGGCATTTTCAGACAAGCCCCCTGAGCGATTTACTGCATCAAGTATAGTCAGAGGAATATTTGTTATCGCTTGCTGCCCTGGCTCTTCGACTTCGCCTGTAACATACGCCTTTTGTGATCTAAAGCCTGCGACATTTACCTCTACTTGCGGGCTCTCAATATATTTTGAAAGACGAATAGCAATATCTTTCCTGATTTCAATTACAGTTTTGTTAACTACTTTAACATTTCCAATATAAGGATAAAAAATCGTACCATCAGCTCGAACCCAATTACCAGCCTCTTCTGCGCTACGATAAGAGCCTGCAGGAATAGTCAACTCTGGGTGGTCCCAAATTGTTACATTCAAAATATCGCCTACGCCAACTTTGTACTCATACTTAGCAATATCGATATCTAATTCTGGGTTAGCTTGAGATACTGATTGAGTTTGACTCTTAAAATTAGAGACCGTTTTAGCTGTTAGGGGGTAGAGGTTAACAATATCTGAAATATTCGTAGCTTGTTGTTCCTCAGAAGGAAAGATCACATTCTTATCATCGGTGGTAAGGTGCGTGCCTGGAGTAGTACAGCCAACTAATAAAGCGGGCAATAACGCAAGAAGGAGACGATTTTTCTTAATCTTCATGTTAACCAAATCATTGTTGAGAAAATGTAATCACGTCCAAGTGATACAAGATAGATGACCTTACCATTGGCAATGACTTAAACGGAGGGTGAAAGGAGTGATATTGTGATATCGGTTCCATTTTAAATCACTGTTGGGCACGCTACCGCCCGTTGATATACCGCGACATCACACTGCGTAGTTGTCTGTGCACCAGAAGCGGTCCTTGAACAGTAAAAGAAAAGCCAATGGTGATTTTATAAAGCATGTATCAAAAACATGCTCAAAATTAATCCGTACGTATTATCCACAGTTTGTTTGTATTATCAACCTTGTTGAATGGTTTAAGAGCAGATGCGAGATGCGAGTAAACGAGTGGCGAAGGGATAAAAAGCAGATTCGTGATGCGAGTGGCGAGATACGAAAAGATAGAAGAACGGATTCGAGATGCGAGTAAACGGGTGGCGAAAAGATAAAAAGCAAGTTGGGATGCGAAAAGAACTGCTCTTCGCATCCCGTATCTCGTTTACTCTAATCTGCTCTTAAGCTCTTCGCTCTATTCCACCTTACTTGGCCTTTGGAACCATGGCGATCTTGCATCTGTTTGCTCAAACAGGTTGTATTGTTTGTTTAACACTTGCCCGCCATCACGAGTTAGAGGTTGCCATGTGAATTGAGTTCGATGTGAGCTTGGTTTTACTGTTAACAAATCAAATGGAATCGATACGTAGAAGCCTTTTGTGTAGCTGCCCTCACCGAAATCTTCTTCACTTAGGTCTGTTAAACTCACAAACGCGCCCGCAATTACACCACTCTTGAACTGTTTTGAAAAGTCGATTCGGGTACCTACGTCGCCGGCGAGGAACTTACCAAAGCCCACTTTAAACAACGTGTCACTCAAAAACTCCCACTCTGGCATATAGTAGCCAGTCACAAAACCTGTGGTACCTTTATCGATAACTCGGTATGAACGGGTTGAGTCAGTAGGATGCGCTTGCCACTCTTCATCAAAGGTTTCAAACCAGCTATCTGGGTCACGTTGACTAATCGCTGTGACATCAGCACCAATTGCCCAGTTACTATTGTATGGGCGGTAAAGCACCTCACCTCCGATACCTGCAAACATACTCTCTAGGTAGCCAGCATAGGCTTGGCTATAAATACCGCTACCGTAATCTTCAAACCAGGTTAACTGTAATCTATCTAAACGAACTGGCTCTTCCACATATTCACGGAAAAGCGTTCTCACTCTTGCGGTTTTATCGGTGCCATCCTCTGGCACTGTGTAGTTAAACTTATCGTAGTTGTCGATAAGGTTGATATACAAAGAGCCTGATAACTCTACATTATTGGTCGCCCAAAAAGACGCATTGGTATACAAACCTAACGCATACAAATAGAAATCTTCTGCTGAACCAAAAGATTGGGCCAAGTTTGGAGATACAGAAACATCAAAACGTTCACGAGCATCTTGGTACACCGCTGCTGAAGTCGGTGCAACCTCTCTATTTTGAGTAGAGTCTTTAATATCAGAATCTAAATAAGAATAGCTAGCAGATTTTTTAAACTGATTAGCATTGATATCCGTTTGAGAAAGCTCCCCCGCATTACTGGTTTCAACAATTTGGTAAGTATCGATGTAATCAGGAACGTGGTTCGCAATCACCGTTGCACCACGCTCAAGTGCCACTTCACGGTCACGGTATTTAACCTGTTTACCTTTCACCACCAGCGTGCTGTCATCAACCAGAACCACTGCTTGCTCATAGCCTGCAATGGTATCTAATTCTTCTGTTAATTTAGCTAAATCAACCTCATCCATATCGCTCACTTCAGTAGGGCGAAGTTTTGCAGCTTCCGTATCACGCCAAATTGAGGCTATTTCATTGAAATTAGTGGTTAGATCGAAGCCCATGGTAAGTGTATCGCCACGCTCGTAACTCACTTTCGCTGTAGCCCAATCGTTAAAGCGATAAACCGCACCTACATTCCAAGGTGTATGCTGTGTCATAACTACCGCGCCGTTTGTAACTGGGTAGTCTTGAGAGTAGTCATTGCCATCATACTCTAGCTTTAGCGTAAGAGGTCTATATGGAGTTTGATATTCTAGCCCACCATAAATGGAAGCATTTCCCCTGAACCAACGCTCAAAGTCGACCATACCACCATTACCTTTAGTATCTGATGGTCGATCACAGAATTTATCACTAACTTTACAGAATGGATTGGTAAAATTACCACTGGTGCCCATATAGCCCCACCCCATGCCTAGAGTAACATCCAGTGGACCGAATCGTTTGCTAGCGGCAACGAACTCACCATCAAACAGACCCGTGCCACCAAAATCACGTACACCGACAGATAACTCTGGCAAGTAATAGCCTTCTTCAATTAAGCGAACTTTGAAATCAATGCCTTTATCAGCATGCTTATTGCAACCACTAAAATTATCGGCCGAGCAACTTGGGTCCCCTGCATTATCTCCACTGTAGAGAACATCTTGCGTTTGTGTATAGCGAATCGTGGTCTCCAACCAAGGCATCAGTTGTAGGCTTACAGCATAGAAATAGTATTCATTATTGAATGATGCACTTAAGTTGAATTCACCCTCTGGCGCCATACGTGCAGTTGGCATTTGCATCAAGCCGACACCACCAAAGTCCATTTGTGAATGCTTAAGAATCGGCTCATCAAAACTTGAAACATCTACTTCAGAAGGTTGCTGTTCTTGCGCAATAGCAGAAAAGCTATTAACAGTCAGTAAAGCACCAGCAATAGAACCTGTAAGAAAAGTTAATGGAAATGATTGATTAGCCGACATTACAAATTAACCTTATGACGTAGAAGTTCGATAATATTTTGATTCAAAGTTGCAAACTCAGAAGGTAGAGAATCAAAAGCGATAAACAGAATCGCACCAGGTGCGAAGTAGGCTTGTTTACTGTTCCAATAGGCATAGCTTACCTCGTCAACATGGCCGTCTGGCTGAATCACAAACGCTGTGCTTTTATCCGCAATTTCAAGCAACTCACCTTCGGGTAGCATAGAGAGATAGTTATCTAACTGGCCATGTTCAATCAACTTAATCTTGTGTGCTTGTTTTATGACACCAACCAAAATTAGATCGGTTGGTCTTGGGGTTAGATACAAGGCGAAGTGCTGCGCTTGATTTGACTTATCCGCTTCTAATACAGTGTCTTTAGAAACCAATAATGGATTTTTTGCTGATTGTGAAATAACTGCATTTCTGTCTAAACCCACAAAATAACGCGCTTGGTAATCAAAGGATTCCAATTGTGCAATCACAAACTTTACTTGCGGTTCTTGAAGTGCCAATTGATTCAATTGTTCAATCACTTGTGCTTTTAAAGTATCAACTTGCTGTTGCGCATTATGATCAAATAACTGTGCAGACAGTGGAAAGTAACCTAACGCACCATTGACATTTGCGTCATCTAACACCTGCTCGAGACGAACAGGTTGTGAATACTTGAGGGTAATCCCCTGTACTGGCAACTCTACACTGAGTTCTTGAGCTTCTTGCTCTAAAGAAAGAGCGTATACCACACTGGATAGGAATAACGAAGAGCAAAGCGAAGCCTGTGCGATACGTTGACCGAATTTGACTAATGATTTCATATTTTGTATCACCACCGATTAGTTCGCTTGATAAGGCTTAAGCAGGGTTAGCTCTAAGCGAGTCATATCTGGGCCAATGTATTGAACCGTTTTCACTACTTTGCCTTGGCTATTTACCCAATATTCGTTTTCTATTTTCTCGCCAAGCGCGGAATAGCTCACTTGCTCGATAAATTTACTCGTTTCTATAGCGGCTAGTGGTGTTTGCACCGTTTCTTGGCTCACATAGGAGCGAACGATGTTAGCACTGTATCCAAATCGATAATCGGGTTGCCAATCGTACGTAGCTTGCCAACGCTGTGCTTTAGGCTGCGCTGACAAATCAAAGCTTGGCACCAATGCATTCTCAGGCTTCGCTGTTAGGCCAGATAGATTTTCGTAAGGCAATAATAAAGTTTGAACTACCCGGCCATTTTCTGTCACGATCATCGCTTTATCAGAAGACATCCACTTCAGTTGCTCTACACCAGTTTCTGGATTTCGCCCAACAAAGGCCAAAACCATGAATATTTTACCTTGGTCATTAATCTGAGCGTAAATGCTGGCGTAAGGTAGGTCTTGGATGTATTCAGCTGTGGTGGAAACATCAGCATCTCCAAACATGGCTTCATTAAAAGTGGCGTTTAAGTCTTGGAACTGCTGGGAACACCCTGCTAGCAACAAACCTAAAGAGGTAATAAAAGGTTTAATCATGACTGTCTTCTGCGTTCTGGTGATGTTATGAATATACTTATATAAAAAAACCACTTTATGCTCACACATAAAATGGCTTTCATTCACCTAACTAATGAATTAGTTAGTTACAGTCGTAGTTGTAGCACCACCGTCGTTAGAAGCTACTGCTGCTGCTGCGCCTACTGCTACTGCTGCAGTTGTTACCGCTACAGTTGTTGCTGTGCCCGCTGCTGCCGCTGAAGCTGCTGCGCCACCTGCTGCTGCGCCACCGGAACCTGCGCCAGCACCTGCCGCCGCTGCAGTTTCGGTAGCTGCGAAAGCCGCACCTGAGAAGCTAACAGCTAGTGCTGCTACTAAAGCAATCTTTTTCATAATGATTCCCATAAAATATAAACGTTTATATACAGAGGCTAAGGTTCCACCCCTTTCCGTTGTTCAGCTTAAACAACTAATTGATCATGATAGTGAATAAGTGTGTACAAGTAAATGCATAAATTCTAGACAAAAACTTCTTTATTCCGCGCCTTCACTCACAACCCTCTGCTTCTTCTGTATTCTGTAATCCTTTATCGCTATACTCCAGAACCATATACCAAAGTAACCTCGAGAAGCTTGGTTATAGTTTCGAGCCCCAAACGACAAGAGTTTAAGATATGCAAGAGTTAGTACCCTTTATTCAAGAGAATATGATTTTAGCCATCGTATGGATTGGCTTAGTGGTTGCCATCATTATGAATGTCATCAAAACATCGAATGCGGCTTACAAAGAGATCACAGCAGCGCAAACCACACAACTAATGAACCGTGAAAATGGTATTGTGGTTGATATTCGTACTAAGGATGAATACAAAAAAGGTCATATTACTGACGCACTTCACATTTTGCCTTCAGATATCAAAGCAAATAACTTTGGTAACCTTGAAAGCCATAAAGCAGACCCAATCATTGTGGTATGTAAAACAGGTCAAACCGCTCAAGAAAGTGCAAACCTACTAGCAAAAGCTGGGTTTGAAAACGTGAGCCTACTGAAGAATGGCCTAGTTGCTTGGAGTGAAGCGAACCTACCTTTAGTAAAGGGTAAGAAGTAACTCCTAGTAGCATTATTAGTAACACGGTTATCTATATACTCGTTTTTCAGGTTACGTAACTTCATTTTGATTACGGAACCCAATGTAAATTTTTAAGGACAAGAAAATGGCTGAAGCAGCACCTCAAGAAACACAACAAAACTTCGCAATCCAACGTATCTTCCTAAAAGACGTTTCTTTTGAAGCGCCTAACTCACCAGATATGTTCCAAAAAGAGTGGAACCCAGATGTAAAACTTGATCTAGACACTCAAAGTCGTGAGCTTGGCCAAGGCGTTTACGAAGTTATCCTACGTCTTACTGTGACAGTTAAGAATGCAGAAGAGACAGCATTCCTATGTGAAGTACAACAAGGTGGTATCTTCACTGCAAGCGAAATGGAAGCTGGTCAACTAGCACACTGCCTAGGTGCATTCTGCCCTAACATCCTATTCCCTTACGCTCGTGAAACTATCTCTAGCCTAGTGGTTAAAGGTACGTTCCCACAACTGAACCTAGCACCAGTTAACTTCGACGCTCTGTTCATGAACTACCTACAAAACCAAGCTCAACAAGCTGAAGGCGAGCAAGCTTAAGTTATACAAGGCTTAATGCCACATAAGACTTAATCTAACCGTTTAAAAATGCACAGCGCGACTTATGCGGTGTGCATTTTTTATATTTTCGGTATATTCAATAAAGTAAAAAGATACTCTTCTCATTTCCTCAAGACTTTCAGGTGGAAGCATGACAGACACAACTCGCACTAATGACATCAGTAGCGCTTATGATAGAAAGAGCGTTTATGGCAAAGAGATCGCCATGACGGTGATTGGCGCTGGTTCCTACGGCACTTCTTTAGCGATTTCTCTTGCACGTAATGGTGCCAACATTGTGCTTTGGGGACATGAACCTGAGCATATGGCTCGCCTAGAAGCTGATCGCGCTAACCATGAGTTCCTGCCAAACATCGACTTCCCAGAAAGTTTGATTATTGAGTCAGATCTAGAGAAAGCTGTATCAGCAACCCGCGACCTGCTTGTTGTTGTTCCAAGCCATGTATTTGGTATTGTACTGAACAGTCTAAAACCTCACCTAAAAACAGATTCACGTATTTGTTGGGCTACCAAAGGTCTAGAACCGGAAACAGGCCGTCTATTGAAAGACGTAGCAAGCGACGTGCTTGGTGATGGTTATTCCTTAGCGGTTCTATCTGGCCCTACATTCGCCAAAGAGCTTGCAGCAGGTATGCCTACTGCTATTTCTGTCGCTTCACCAGACCAAGAGTTTGTAAAAGAGCTACAAGAGAAGATTCACTGTACCCGCACCTTCCGTGTATACGCGAATGATGACTTTATCGGCATGCAACTAGGCGGCGCGGTTAAGAACGTTATCGCGATTGGTGCTGGCATGTCTGATGGTATCGGTTTTGGTGCCAATGCTCGTACCGCATTAATCACTCGCGGCCTAGCTGAAATGAGTCGCTTAGGCGCTGCACTGGGCGCGAAACCAGAAACCTTCATGGGCATGGCTGGCCTGGGTGACTTGGTACTCACCTGTACCGACAACCAATCACGTAACCGCCGCTTTGGTTTAGCCCTAGGTACAGGTAAAGATGTCGATACCGCACAAGAAGAGATCGGCCAAGTAGTCGAAGGTTACCGCAACACCAAAGAGGTTTGGCTTTTGTCTGAACGCATGGGTGTTGAAATGCCAATTGTTGAACAAATTTATCAAGTGTTGTATCAAGGAAAAGATGCACACTTAGCAGCGCAAGATCTGCTGGCTCGAGATAAGAAATCGGAAGGTTAAAAGATCAGGTTCGGGATGAGAGTAAACGAGATGAGAAGAGATTAAAAGCAGATACGGGATGCGAGTAAACTAGATGAGAAGGGATTAAAAGCGGATTCGAGTGACGAGATGCGAGATTAGAAGAGCAAAAGCTTTTCTAATCTTTTAGCTCCTCGCCACTCGTTTACTCTCATGTCGTCACTGCTCTTTAGCTTTTCGTATCCCGAATCTCGATACTCGTATCTGCCCTTCAAAAAATATGGATAGTAAAAAATGAAACACTGTGAACAACAAAAAGTCTGGCAATGCATTGTAAAGGAAGCTCGAGAGCAATCTGAGCAGGAGCCTATGCTTGCGAGTTTTTATCATGCGACCATTATCAACCATGACAGTCTCGGTGCTTCGTTAAGTTACATCCTGGCAAACAAACTTAAAACCGCTTCTATGCCAGCAATGGCGGTACGTGAAGTGGTTGAGCAAGCCTTTGCTGAAGATCAATCAATCATTGATGCTGCGGCTTGTGATATTTGCGCGACCGTGACACGCGACCCGGCGGTAGAGATGTACTCTATGCCGCTGCTCTATCTAAAAGGCTACCATGCCCTGCAAGGCTATCGCGTCGCTAACTGGTTGTGGCGACAAGGCCGTATTGCACTTGCTACTTACCTTCAAAACCAGATTTCAGTGGCGTGCCAAGTGGATATCCACCCAGCAGCTCGAATCGGCAAAGCAATCATGCTCGACCACGCAACCGGTATTGTTATTGGTGAAACCGCTGTTGTTGAAAACGATGTATCTATCTTGCAAGACGTAACCCTAGGTGGTACGGGTAAAGAAGGCGGTGATCGTCATCCTAAGATCCGCGAAGGTGTAATGATTGGTGCCGGTGCGAAAATCTTGGGCAACATTGAAGTTGGTGAAGGTGCCAAAATCGGTTCTTGTTCTGTGGTTCTGCAAGCTGTTCCAGCGCATACTACGGTTGCAGGTGTTCCCGCTAAGATTGTTGGTAAACCTAAAACAGACAAACCATCACTGGATATGGACCAAGGGTTTAATGGACGCTCTCAGAATTTTATTCATGGGGATGGGATTTAAGAGCTTAAGAGCAGATTCGGGATGCGAGTATGCGAGATACGAAAGAATTAAGAGCTTAAAGCAGATTAGAGATTCGAGTAGGCTAAGAGACAAGAGCAGGTTTGTTCGAATTTCGTATCCCTCATCTCGTCACTACTCTTTAGCTCTTCGTATCTCGAATCTCGTTTACTCTTATCTGCTTCTAAAGTATCTGGAATCTCTATATCCATTATAGATAGCTCTATACACTAGAAGTAATTTAATGAGTAGGCTGTAACTTAGATGACAAAAACAATGAAAAAGATTAAAGCTATAAGCGGCCTTATTTTACTTTCTAGTGCGATGTTTTCTATCTCTACTCATGCAGCCTCCCAAGGTGAGTTGAAGGGTGTTAAAAGCGAGATCTCTCGTCAGCAACAAGCCTTATCTTCTCAACAAAAGAAACTGGATAGCCTGCAAGCCAACCTTAAGAAGCAAGAGCTCTCTATCGCTTCATTAGAGAAAGGCATCAAGGAAAGTAAGAAGCAGCTTGCTACCGCTAATGCCAACGTTCAGCAACTCAACAATAAGATTCAAGCGCTTACGACTCAGAAGCAAGTCCATACTCAGAAGCTTGAGCAGCTTATTCAAACTTACTACATGACGCGTCGTGCGAAAGCCTCTTCACACATTCTGAATACCGGTGTCGAGGAGGATCGTATTAGCCACTACTACCAACACTTAGCCAAAGCGCGTACGACAACGATTAAAGCGATTGAGCAGACTCAAGCTGAACTTGAAGAGAGCCAGCGCCTTCGTAAAGCAGAACAAGAGCAAATTGCTTCTCTACTCAAACAGCAAACAACCAAGCGCGATCAGCTCGCTAAGACTCAAGCTCAACGTAAGAAAACGGTTGGTAGCATTAAGAAAAGTATTTCTGGTGATCAAAGCTATCTTGCAGAACTTCAACGCAATGAGACTCGCCTAAAAGCAGAAATTGCCAAAGCAGAAAAAGCCGCTCGCGAAAGACGCAATGCAGTACCTATGGACGGCCTAGCAAAACGCAAAGGAAAATTGCCATGGCCAATCAAAGGTAAGGTGCTACACAATTACGGCACCCGTCAAACTGGTCAAATCAACTGGAAAGGCATGGTGATTAACGCAAGCTACGGCCAACAAGTGAAGTCCGTTTATTCTGGAACGGTGGTCTTTGCCGAGTACCTGCGTGGCTATGGTTTAGTCGTGTTACTCGACCACGGTAAAGGTGATATGACGCTATACGGCTTTAACCAAGCTTTGCTCAAGAAAGAAGGCGATAAGGTAAAAGCCGGCGAGGCCATTGCGCTTGCTGGTGATACTGGCGGACAATCACGACCATCACTCTACTTTGAGATCCGTAGAAACAGTCAGGCGCAGAATCCAAAGAGTTGGTTGGTGAGGTAAGAGCGGATACGGGATGCGGGTAAGCGAGATACGAAGGAATTAAAAGCAGAAGATTCGAGATACGGGTAAGCGAGATGCGAAGAGATTAAAACAGATTCGAGATGTTAGTAAGCGAGTTGTGAACAGCGGAATACCCACACTAAAATATCTCATTTCAAGTTGGGAAGCTTTCAGGATTCGTCATTCCAGAATTGAGGAACGAAATGTCTGGAATCTCTGTGTCGACTTTACCTTCAGCGATACAAAGAGATTCCCTATTACACTCGTACCTCGCTGTCAAAAAAGCAGATACGGGATTCGAGTAGACGAGATGCGAATAGATTAAAGAATAGAAACGGAATCCGAGTCATTGGATGGTGAAGAGCTGCAGGGTGAGAACGGTTTTTTGCTTTTCGCATCTCGTATCCCGGCACTTTAGTCTGCTCTTTTAGCTTTTCTAATCTCGCAACCCGTCACTCGTATCTTTCAACTATCCATTCAACGCCCTTACACCATCTTCCAACAGTGTTAACTGCTCAAAACCTTGAGTGGTTGCGATAGGTTTCACGACAGCAATCATCTGAAGCATGCCTTGGTGAACCACTTGTTCTGTAATCTGCGTTCTTGGTGACATGGCAGATTGATAAGCCAGCCAGCTCGATGCAATAAGGTGCAGAGAAGTCACCATGGATTTCATTTCATCTTCTGATGCTTTCAACAAGTTCAAATCCACGAATGCGCGCATGATCGCAATTAGGTTTGATTGCAAACGCTCTTGTACCGCCATGTAGTCGTTGTGAAGCTGCTCATCGCGAGACAAAATCTCAGGAAGGTTTGCGTAAAAGAATCGGTATTTCCACATCAAAGTGAAGATAGAGTCCAAGTAGTGTTTAAGTAGAGTTAGGCTCTCTTGTTGACCTTGAATTGGGGTAAATCGCTCTAAAAGCTCAGCAGAATACAGAGTGAAGATATCACGCACAATTTCTTGCTTATTGCGGAAATGGTAGTAAAGGTTACCTGGGCTGATCTCAATATGCTCAGCGATATGGTTGGTAGTGATACTACGCTCGCCGTGCTCATTAAATAGCTCTAGCGCCGCATAAACGATCTTGTCACGTGTCTTCATTTCTATTTCGAATCCCTATCTGTTTAGAGAGTTAGTATATCGCCCCTAAACCGATAGATCGAGCCGTTAACATCTGGTCGGCGAAGCTCAATTCTTATCCAACTAGTAAGTATCCATCATAGTGATATCGCACTCCCTGACCGCATGCCAAATTTATGAAGTTAATTCAGGTGCTAACAGCCGAGTAACCTTGGTTTGCACTAGCCCGAATTGTTCATTCCTTGCTATACTCGCGGTAGTTTTATATTCAAAAGAGTAGGTAAAATATGATTATCGTAACTGGTGGTGCTGGCATGATTGGCAGCAATATTGTTAAGGCACTCAATGAAGCAGGCCACAACGATATCTTAGTCGTCGACAACCTCAAAAATGGTAAGAAGTTCAAAAACCTTGTCGACCTAGATATCACGGATTACATGGATCGTGATGATTTCCTAACTCAAATTATGGCTGGTGACGATTTCGGCCATATCGAAGCGATTTTCCACGAAGGCGCGTGTTCTGCTACAACCGAGTGGGATGGCAAATACATGATGCTTAACAACTACGAGTACTCAAAAGAGCTACTCCACTACTGTGTTGAACGTCAGATCCCTTTCCTTTACGCCTCTTCTGCCGCAACTTATGGTGAAACCGATACGTTCATTGAAGAGAAAGAGTATGAAGGTGCGCTAAACGTATACGGCTATTCTAAACAGCAGTTCGACAACTACGTTCGTCGCCTGCAAGAAGATGCAGCAGCGCACAACGAAACTCTCTCGCAAATCACAGGCTTCCGTTACTTCAACGTATACGGCCCTCGTGAAGAACACAAAGGCAGTATGGCTTCGGTGGCTTTCCACCTTAATAACCAAATGAACGCGGGTGAGAATCCGAAGCTATTCGCTGGTAGCGAAACATTTAAGCGTGACTTTGTGTATGTTGGTGATGTAGCCGCAGTTAACCTTTGGTTCCTAGAGAGTGGCGTATCAGGTATTTTCAACCTAGGTACTGGCAACGCTGAGTCTTTTGAAGAGGTCGCAAAAGCAGTCATCAAGTACCACGGTAAAGGTGAAATTGAGACTATTCCATTCCCAGAACACCTAAAAGGTGCATACCAAGAGTTTACTCAGGCAGACTTGACTAAACTGCGTGCCGCTGGTTGTGATATCAAATTCAAAACAGTTGCCGAAGGTGTTGCGGAATACATGGCACTGAAGAACAAATAATTATTCTCTTACTATCCAAAAACTAAGAGCATTTAATAACTGAGAGTTTTCAATGACTGAGAAGCGTAACGACTTCGATGAAAATGCCTACAACCCCACCTTCGAGTGGGGTTTCCTTGCTCCAAAGCATTGGGGCACTTGGCTAACCGTCTTAACTTGCATCCCTTTTGTGTTCCTACCACATAAGTTTAAGCTTTGGTTGAGCAAGAAACTTGTCAAACTTGCATTAAAAAAACCAAGTCGCACTATTAATAATGCTTGGATCAACTTAGGTTTGTGCTTTCCTAATAAGAGTGACTCGGAAAGAGAGGTTCTTCTTAAAGAAACGCTTCTCACCGCTATCATGTTTCTTCTCAACTTTTCTTCGTTAACGCTAAGAAGTCAAAAGTGGTTGCTAAACAATACGAAAATAGAGGGTTTAGAGCATATTCAATCGACACTGGATAGTGGCAGCAAAGCTATTTTACTCGTCCCTCACTCCTGGGGGATCGATATTCCCGCTGTATATTTAGCATCAATGGGCTTGCCTGTATCGGCAATGGCAAAAAAACAAAAAAACCCTGTGATGGATTGGCTAATGCATAGGCAGAGAGTTCAGTATGGAGGTCGTGTTTACGAAAGAGATAATGGTATCAAACCATTTATCAAATCAGTGCGCGACGGCTATCTAGGCTACTACCTTCCAGACCAAGATCATGGGCGAGAGCATAGCATCTTTGTAGACTTTTTTGGCCGACCTAAAGCGACACTGCCCGGTCTAGGCAAACTTGCAAAAGTTAGTCGCGCAAAAATAATCCCTGTGTTCTCAAGCTACAATGCTAATGAGAACAAATACAGCATCACGGTTTACCCTCCTTGGGATCAATATCCGACGAAGAGTGAAGTCGATGACACTCAACAAATGAACCATTTCATTGAGCAAGCTGTTAGCGAAAAGCCTGAGCAATATATGTGGATACTAAAGTTCTTTAATACACAAGAAGACGTAACACAAAACCACCCGTACAATGAACCTAGCCTATGGCACAAGAACTATAAGAAATGAAAAAAATTCTAATCATTGGGCCGTCATGGGTCGGCGATATGGTGATGTCGCAGTCACTCTATATCACCTTAAAACAACAGCACCCTGATGCGGTCATCGATGTGATTGCACCCGGGTGGTGTAAACCCATCCTCGAGCGCATGCCAGAAGTCAATCAAGCGATTGATATGCCGATTGGTCACGGTGAGTTTAACTTTCTCGGTCGCCGAGCAATTGGTAAAACACTCCGTGAAGCTCAATATGATCAAGCTTTCATTTGTCCTAACTCGGCTAAATCAGCATTGATTCCGTGGTTTGCGGGCATCCCAAAACGCACAGGCTGGAAAGGTGAGATGCGATATGGTCTGTTGAATGACCTGCGCCCAAATAAAAAATCATTTCAATACATGGTTGAGCGCTATGTCGCCCTCGCCCACCCTAAAGCAGAAATGATCGATTCTCGCTCTCTAGGTGGGTTAGATCAGCTACCGAGACCGGCTCTCACCATTCTAAAAGATGAGCAGCTAAAAACAGCGAACAAGTTTAATCTTACCCTAGATACTGCCATCACTGGCCTTTGCCCAGGCGCGGAGTTCGGCCCTGCTAAAAAGTGGCCTGAAACGCATTATGCAGAAGTTGCAACCTCGATGAGTAGAGCAGGTAAGCAAGTATGGTTGTTTGGCTCTCAAAAAGATTTGGAAACGTGCAACAACATTAAAGCTCTTGTTTCTGATCAACTTCAATCACAAATTCACGTCCTAGCTGGCCAAACAAGCCTAATTGAAGCAGTAGATCTGCTTGGTGCTTGTCAAACTGTGGTGGCAAACGATTCTGGCTTGATGCACGTTGCCGCTGCTGTGGGTTGTAACGTTGTTGCTGTTTACGGCTCAACTTCGCCTAAATACACACCGCCTTTAGCTGAAAGAGTTGAAATCGTACATACAGATATTGATTGCCGTCCTTGTTTCCAGCGTGAATGTGAATTCAAGCACTTAAAATGTCTGACGGAACTATCACCGAAACAAGTCATCAATAGTATCCATAAGTTAGAAGCTATTTCGGTAAGCGCATGTTGATTCGTTTTTTCTACACACTGATCCTTGCATTTTTGGCCCCTCTGCTTCTATTTGGCTTATACAAAAGCAAGCCAAACAAACCCAAGTTTGGCAAACGCTGGAAAGAGCACTTTGGCATAACACCTAAGCTGACATCAAATCAGCGTCCTATTTGGATTCATGCGGTTTCTGTTGGCGAAAGTATTGCTTCAATACCTTTGATAAAAAAAATCAAAGCGCAAAACCCAAGTCAAACGATTGTGGTAACAACCACAACTAGTACAGGAGCAAAACAAATAGAAAAGCTCGGTGACTTAGTTGAGCACCGCTATATGCCTCTTGATTTTCCTTTTGCAGTGCGCGGCTTTCTGAGAGCTATAAACCCAAGCAAAATGCTCATTGTCGAGACCGAGCTCTGGCCAAATACACTGCATATGGTTCATCGCCGCGATATTCCAATTTATGTGGTCAACGCTCGCTTGTCTGAAAAATCGATGAAGGGCTACGCGAAGGTTAAGTACATTTTTAAAGAAATGGAAACATCAATTACCAAGATTTTGTGTCAATCTGAATCGGATAAGCAGCACTTTTCGCAACTTGGTGTTTCAGAACACAAATTGATTGTAACAGGCTCTATCAAGTTTGATATTTGTATAACTCCAGAGATCCTTAAAAGTGGAACAGAGCTTAGAGAGCAATTAGGAGTTGAGAGACCTGTTTGGATTGCAGCAAGCACTCACCAAGGAGAAGATGAACAAATTCTCGCTAGCCATCGCGAAATCTTGCAGGCTCGACCAAATGCTTTACTTATCATAGTACCACGCCACCCAGAGCGCTTCGATAATGTAGCAAACTTATCACAAGGGCTTGGCTTTAATACACAACGAAGAAGTACGCTCGAAGGTCATCTGAAGAGCCAAACGCAAGTTTATATCGGTGACACGATGGGTGAAATGTTGACACTTATTGGAGCTAGTGATGTTTGTTTCATGGCTGGGAGCTTATTAGGAAATAAAGTCGGTGGACACAATGTACTTGAACCTGTTGCTTTGAACGTTCCAGTGATTTCTGGCCCAAGCTACTTTAACTTTAAAACTATCGTCGATGATATGCTGTCAAAAGACATCATCGATATTACCAGTGCATGCCAACTGTCACACACAGTTCTCCAACGTTTTGATTGCAACAACTCAGAATTGTTTAAGGATTTTATCCAGAGTTACTTACACTCGACAGAAAAGACTATAAAAGCTATTCAATAATGGGACAGATGAACACCGCCTATTTTGTCATCTTAGTTTTTGTCATTGCTATTATCGCATTGATAGTAAAATATCAAAATAAGCCTGAAAAGGTGTTTGGTATTGTGCTTCTTACTCTATACGGGACGCAAACCGTTTCTACAGAGCAAGTAATCAATAGCCTCTCGAACCCCGGAGTTTTGACGCTGGTATTGCTTATAATCTGCTCCTTTTCTTTAGAGAAAACTTATCTTCTAAGAAAAGTAGCTCAGTTCGTTATTAATCCTAGCTACAATGCAACATGGGTAAAATTGTTCTCAATTACTGCCCTGTCGTCTGCATTTCTAAACAACACAGCCATCGTATCTACTTTGATCGCTCCAATACGAGCAAATGGTGCGCACCCTGCTAGTAAACTATTACTTCCGCTTTCTTATGCCGCAATTCTCGGTGGGACACTGACACTTATTGGTACTTCTACAAACTTAATTGTAAACAGTATGGTATTAGATGCCGGGCTGCCCAGCCTATCATTTTTCGATTTTTCTTTAATTGGAAGTATCGTCGTTTTGGGGTGTGGAGTTACTTTGTTTATTCTTAGCCACTGGCTTCCAAACAATATGGAACATACTGCTACGCAAACTGAATACTTTATTGACGCAAAAGTAAGTGCAGGTTCACCTTTGGTGGGTAAAAGTATTCAGCGAAATGGTTTACGTAATCTACATTCGTTGTTTTTGGTCGAAATACACCGAAGTGGAAGAACGATATCTCCAGTCTCCTCGAGTGAGCTAATACAAGAGAACGATCGTCTATTGTTCAGTGGAGACATTCGTAAGGTTACTCAAATAACCCAGTTTCCGGGCTTATCACTATTTGCACACAAAGAAGAAAAATTAAGTCATAACTTGAAAGAAGTTGTTTTGCGTCCGGAAAGCACTCTAGTAAACAAGCGATTAAACGAAATTGGCTTCCGTGCCCTCTTCAACGCAGCAGTCGTAGCAATCCGCCGAGATGGTCATAACGTGTCAGGAAAACTCGGTGAAGTAGCATTGAAAGCAGGCGATTGTTTAGTGCTAGCTGTAGGCGATGACTACGACCAACGAAACAACATCACAAAAAACTTCATTCAGCTTCAAGAACTAAAAGCAGATCGACTCTTAAAAGGCCCACAGGAAGCCGTGGCCATTCTTGGTTTTCTATGCGCTATAACTCTTGCCGCATTTGAACTTAGCCCGCTACTAAATAACCTTATATTCTTATTTGGCGCACTCTTACTCAGTGGTGCTTTAAAAACAAATGAGGTTATTCGCCGACTGCCTGTGCAAATATGGTTAGTAATTTCATCTGCTCTTCTTCTATCACAAGCTTTAACAAACACTAACGCTATAGATCTTCTGCGAGACGTCATAGCCGATCAAGCTGAGCTCATGACACCACTGTCTGGATTACTCATGGTTTACGTTATCACGTGGTTGCTAACTGAATCAGTGACCAATAATGCGGCAGCAGCATTAGTATTCCCTATAGCCTATGCTCTAGCTATTAGCTTAGATGCTAATGTACATAGCTATATTCTAGCCGTTGCATTTGGTGCTAGTGCAAGCTTTATAAGCCCATATGGGTACCAAACCAATTTAATGGTTTACAATGCGGGTCAATACTGTATCAAAGATTATATAAAAATAGGGATACCCATAAGCATTGTATACAGCAGTTTAGTACTGGCTACGATTGTAACTATTTATGGCGTTTAAACCTTCATCGGATTAAAGAGAGACCGGAATGAAACTTTCTCCACAACGAATGACTCATCTTAAACAACTCGAAGCTGAATCAATTCATATCATGCGCGAGGTTGCCGCTGAATTTGACAACCCTGTAATGCTCTACTCTGTTGGCAAGGATTCTTCTGTGATGCTTCACCTTGCACAGAAAGCTTTTGCTCCAGGAGTTCCTCCCTTTCCCCTCATGCACGTAGATACCACTTGGAAGTTCCAAGAAATGATTGAGTTTCGAGATTATATGGCCAAGAAGCTTGGAATGAAACTGATTGTACATCAGAACCCAGACGGTCTTGAAATGAACATCAACCCGTTTGTTCATGGCAGCTCGAAACATACTGATATCATGAAAACTCAAGGCTTAAAGCAAGCCTTAGACCAACAAGGTTTCGACGCTGCATTCGGTGGTGCTCGTCGAGACGAAGAAAAATCACGCGCCAAAGAGCGAGTATATTCATTTAGAGATGAGCATCATCGTTGGGATCCAAAAAATCAGCGCCCAGAGCTTTGGAACATATACAACGGCAAAGTAAACCAAGGAGAGAGCATTCGTGTATTTCCACTATCTAACTGGACCGAGTTAGATATTTGGCAGTACATCTATCTGGAAAAAATTGAAATTCCTAATCTTTACTTCGCCCAAAAACGCCCTGTAGTAGAACGGGATGGTATGTTGATCATGAAAGACGATGATCGTATGGAATTGAAGAAAGGTGAAAAAGTCGAACAACGAATGGTTCGCTTCCGTACATTAGGCTGCTATCCGTTAACTGGTGCCGTTGAGTCTCAAGCGACAACATTACCAGAAATCATTCAAGAAATGCTTCTTACAACCACCTCTGAACGTCAAGGTCGAGCAATTGACCATGATAGTTCCGGATCAATGGAGAAAAAGAAACGTGAGGGATATTTCTAAGCATGTCATCACCTTACAAGAATATACAGAATGTTTCATTAAACACAAATGTAGTTTGGCATAGTACTAATGTTAGCCGTGAAATGCGCGCTACACTAAAACAGCAAACGCCAGTCGTGCTATGGTTTACTGGTTTAAGTGGCTCAGGAAAATCAACTATTGCGAATGCAGTAGAAAGTAAACTTTTAGCTATGAGTAAACACAGTTATCTATTAGATGGCGACAATGTACGACATGGTCTAAATAAAGATCTTGGGTTTAGTGATAAAGATCGAGTTGAAAACATTCGTCGCATTGGTGAAGTTGCGAAGCTTTTTGTTGATGCTGGTAATATAGTCCTAACTGCTTTTATTTCGCCGTTTATTGCAGATAGAGAACAGGTTAGACAACTACTGCAACCCGGTGAATTCTTAGAAGTCTTTGTTGATACCCCTCTCGAAATCTGTGAGCAAAGAGATCCAAAAGGGCTTTACAAGAAAGCTCGCTCTGGCGAAATCAAAGATTTTACTGGCATCGACTCTGACTACCAACCTCCTCACAACCCAGACATTCATATTAAGACAGCCGAGCTATCGGTAGAAGCGTGCGCTAACCAAGTCGTACAAGCTCTTGTTGAAAAAGATTATATTTAAAAGGAAGTCATTATGTCTCATAGCTCCGATCTTATCGCTGAAGACATTGAAGCGTACCTAAGCGTGCATGAAAACAAAGACCTGCTCCGTTTTTTAACTTGTGGCAACGTTGACGATGGCAAGTCCACATTAATTGGTCGCTTACTATACGATAGCAAGTTGATCTATGAAGACCAGATGGCTGCAATTGAAAAAGATTCCCAAAAGTTCAATACAACAGACGAAGCATTCGACTTGGCGTTGTTAGTCGATGGGTTACAGTCTGAACGAGAACAAGGTATCACTATTGACGTAGCATACCGTTACTTCTCTACGGACAAACGCAAATTCATTATTGCGGATACGCCAGGACATGAACAATATACTCGTAATATGGTAACAGGGGCTTCAACTTGCGATTTAGCAATTGTAATGGTTGATGCTCGTCATGGAATCCAGACACAAACACGACGCCACAGCTACATCTGTAGCTTATTGGGCATTCAACATATTGTCGTTGCTATCAACAAAATGGATCTAATGAACTATAGCCAGGATGTATATCAAAAGATAAAGTCTGACTATTGTGAGATGGCAAAAGATTTTGACATCAAAGATATTCGCTTTGTACCCATTTCAGCACTCAAAGGTGACAATGTTGTAGCCCTTAGTGAAAATATGGATTGGTACACAGGGAGCACACTAATGACGCTGCTTGAAACAGTGAAGATCGCTCAAGACATCAACACTGAAGTAATGCGCTTCCCTGTACAATATGTGAACCGTCCAAACCTAGATTTCCGCGGTTTTTGTGGAACACTTGCCTCAGGTATTATTCACGTGGGTGATGAGGTTACTGCACTTCCTTCCAACAAAACCTCACGAGTCAAATCGATATATACCTTCGATGGAGAGCTGGAAAAAGCCATACCTGGCCAAGCCATTACCATCACACTCGAGGATGAAATTGATATTTCGCGCGGAGATATGCTTGTAAACTCTACACATATCCCTCAAGTAATTGACAACTATCAAGCACATATTGTTTGGATGGGCGAATCTTCGATGCAAATGAATAAGGAGTACCTATTCAAATTTGCTACTAAAACCAGCACAGGTAAGGTCTTGCGAATTGAGCACAAAGTAGATGTTAATTCACTCACAAAGCATGCCTCAAACGTTACTACTCTTGAGCTAAATGAGATTGCATTAGCGTCCATAAAGCTGACAGATAAAGTCGCAATAGATGAATATCAATACTTACCTCAAACAGGTGCGTTTATTATAATTGATCGTATTAGCAATGTGACTGTGGGAGCTGGTATGGTGTCTGCAGTGAAACAAGAAAACACTGAAGAAAGGCACCGCGTATACACTGAAGCAGAAATAGAGTTGAACGCCTATGTACGTAAGCACTTCCCAGAGTGGGGGTGTGCTCCTATCTGCTAAACACGAAGTCAATCACCAAAAAGCTTATGTGCCAACCTTATGTGCATCAAAGAAATGGCGCATTTAGAAGTAAGTAAAGTTGTGTGCTACCCATTAGTAGCCACAACTCTACCCATTAACAATCCCCCAGTACATCATGGTTGCCAAGACTATGAAACCAGATCATCGCCGTCACAGGTTAGGTCTGCCAAGTAAAGGATAAGTAATGAACCTGTTTTTAGTTACCTCACCATTTCAATACATTTGTGCAGAAGAAGCTCTCAATACGTATAAAACAGAAGATAATATCTTACTATTGGTAAACCAAGCCTCTGAGCCAGGTATTACCCAAGAGCGAAAATTAGTCACGCGTGAAAAATGGCAGCATATCATTGAAATTCCGAGAACAAATCGAAGTGAACATGTTCCAAAAGCCATAAAAAAAATAAAGTCGATTCTGCAAGGGAAGACTCTCGAACATTTTTTTCATGCAGAATATAGTGCATGGAGAACAAAGCTAATCATCAAAAACTTGCCTTTAAAGAAAGAAGTTTATTTTGATGATGGCACTCTGACTATTAATGAGTATGAAGAGTTAATTAGACCTAGAACTCCGTATTACCGACCTAGATTTTTACAAGATATTAAAATAAGATTTTATGGTTGCCAACCAATTGGAAAATTGGAGCAAAGTTCTAATTTAGAGTTGTTTACGATCTTCAATATAAAAGACAGCGACCATAAAATAGTAAGAAATGACCTTTCTATATTAAAAAAAAGATTCACAATAAGGAATCTATACAATGAGTCAGCACCAATAGGGTTCATTGGTCAGGGTGCTATTGGACATAAAAGAAGAAAAACGATTGAACAGTACGTCTCTGAACTAGAGTTTTTTATAAATAATCATGGAAAAGAAATAATTTATTTCCCTCACCGAACAGAGTCAGAAGAATTAAAAGCTAGAATTAGTCAATTAAAGGGCGTCAAATACCATTATAGTTCACTGCCATTAGAGGCCGAGTTATTAGCTGAGAATATTCAACTTTCAGGCTTGGTCGGCATTACGTCTACGGTACAGTTTACTTCGAAAATTCTCTTCCCAGAAATGCCTATCTATAACTTGAACTCAAAAAATAAAGTCCAAGCACTAACTGAACAAAATCGTCTCAGACAAGAGAGAATTCGTGATTGCTTCTCTGCTCTAGGGATTTCAGATATAACTATATAGATTCAGACAAAAACATATAAAAAGTAAAAGCCCTAGATATATTCTAGGGCTTATTAATTACTATCGGAACATATTGTGATTTACTGGCGTGCCACGTGAAATATCTTCTTTAACTTCTTTACCCATTATTTCATCGTAATATTTAGGTGCAAGCCCGAAACCAGGACGAATACTACGAACATTTTCGGGGGTGACCTTTTGCCCTGCTTTAATGTCTTTCACTACATAAAGCGATCGGCGGAATTTAACATTTCCTTTCTCAGCTTCCGTTCTCTCATAGTTAACTTGACCGAGAGCTTGCCATGCAGTTTCTGTATCTTTACACAGAGCTTCTAACTCATGTGGTTCTAAAGAGAAGCTATCATCTGGACCACCACCATTTCGATCAAGTGTAACGTGCTTCTCGATCAGACATGCACCTAAAGCCACCGAGGCAACTGCGGTTGCATTATCAATAGTATGATCAGATAAGCCAGACAAAACACTAAATCGACTTTGCATGTCCTTGATTGTTCTTAAATTATACTGTTCCGCAGGTGCTGGGTAACCGCTTACACAGTGCAAAACAACCAACTCTTTACAACCGTTATCTTTTGCAACAGCAATAGCTTCGTGAATCTCTTCTTGATTTGCCATCCCGGTTGACATGATCATAGGCTTACCAGTTTTAGCCACTTTCGCAATTAAAGCGTGATCAACCAGTTCGAAAGAAGCAATTTTATATGCTGGTGCATTCAACTCTTCAAGCAGGTCAACAGCTGTAAAGTCAAAAGGAGAGCTAAAGATCGTGATTCCTACCTCTTTCGCTTTCTCAAATAATGCTTCATGCCATTCCCACGGAGTATGGGCCCACTCGTAAAGTTGGTAAAGGCTATTTCCATCCCACAAGCCACCGTGAATCTGAAAGTCTTCTTTATCACAGTCAATCGTGATCGTATCTGGACGATAAGTTTGAAGCTTAATAGCATCAGCACCAGCTTTTTTGGCCATTTCAATAATCTTAAATGCATTATTGATATCGCCATTGTGGTTGGCAGAAAGTTCAGCAATAATATATGGCTTATAATCTAAACCTATCTTTCTGCCATCAATTTCTATAAATGTGTTAGTCATCGACTTTCTCCAATCGAATTTTGTATTTTTGTCCTTGCACTACAATATAAGCAGGGTATCTATCTGGGTCGCTGATACGTAGCAGGTTAAATTGAGAGACTATACTTTCATTAATATCAACTTGACTGTCTTCTGGAGCTCTTTTCCTATAATAATGACTCTCGCTGATTGGCTGGCTTTCTGGTTGTGAGGTATAAATATTTTCACATGCCCAATCCATCAACTGAAGTTCAGCTTCGAATAACTTGCTATTCACTTCGTCATACAGTTCAAGACCATCCAATGGTATTTTCAATTTTTGCCAAATGTCACCTGTGTCTACGCTATCTTCAGCGTTCAGTAATGAGAGTGTCAGCTCTTGTGATCCATTTAACACGTCCCAAATATGAGGGCTCCAACCTCGCCCTTGAGGTAAATCACTCGCATGTAGCACTAATGTAAAATTAAATTTATTTCTTACGTCTTGTCTAACAATCTCAGAACAAGAAATCAAAAACAAAATATCTCCACCTTCTTGTATTGAACTTACAGAGTTCAATATCTTAATATCGTACTTGCTCTCATTTACTTTTTGCCAATGATGCAAATACTTATAAACTGGGTGGCTGCTATCACTACATAAAATTGTTATTTTCATTCTCTAGCTCTATGATTTCTGACACAACTCTACGAGTACCTAAACCATCACATGCTCTTAAATTGTTTAAGTGCATTTGATGCCAATCTGAACAAACTTCTCTATAAGTGTTAAATAACTCACTTGCAATAGAGTTCAGTTCAACCTTACGAGATAAATTTTCTGCGACTAACTGATGACAAATATCTTTTTGATTATCCGCTAACGGCACTACGATACTAGGTAACCCCAAACAAGCCCTCTCCCAACTAGTACTCCCAGGAGCACCTATTGCGATATCATGTTCTAGCATCATTTGAGCCATATAGTTGGTAAAGTCAATATGTTCAATGTTATCTCTGTCTTTACACCAATCGGAAACTTGACTGTAATGTGGGGAGCGAGGGCTCATTAACACAGTAATATTGGCTCGAACATTTTTACTTTCAAGAGATTTCAAGACCGAAAAAGTAGCATTGGGTAAATCAACGCCACCCATCGAAATCAAAATTCTTGGGTTATCTAAATTTGGCTGCCTATCTTCTGCACAGCTTCTTAGCTCACTGAAATTAGGACTCAACAACGCATAATCTACACCGGCGAGCACCATGCCCGTCGTTTCGTACTCAATGGCAGTCCTGGACAACGTTTGGTCTACGACAATATCAGCACAGTGTTTTCTAACAAGATCATCAATAGCTAATATTCGTACACCTGTACGCTGCTTTATTTGCTTCTGCCAATCCTGACCTAATGCGTAATGATCACATATGACCCAATCTACACCGTCTAAATATGGAACTAGGTCATCAATATCTTCTTGAATACTGCGCTGAAGCCAACCGATATAATCGCTACTGTGTTTTGGTGTGATTTGGAGTTCTGGTGGTGTAAGTTCGATAACCGAATATCCACGCTCTTGAATAAAATGACACAAATCCCCTTTTTGAGGAAGGCATGCAAAAGCTACTTGATAGCTATGTTTCGTTAGCTCATCAGCTAATACCAAGCAGCGCATTACATGCCCACTACCAATCCAAACAGATGCGTCTACGCGGAAAATTATCTTTTTCATAGTACTTTAAAGAATACTAAATAGTTTCTCTGCCAACTCCCAATCTTCAGGGGTATCAATATCTTGAACACGACACCTAGGTAGAAGTACAGCTTTAGAGTGGGGAGAGAAAATTGATAGCTTGTTTAAAAATGCTGATGTTTGCCCCCAATAGAATTGACCAGCATCGTGATATCCTTCTTCAAGGTCTTGCGATCTCACCAATTCATTTTCAGGTGAAAACATCGACACCGAACCTTGATCATCAAGCTTTATTGCGCGTTGAATTGGAAACGGGAACGATGTGGCACTAAATGCAAATTGTACCGTATCATCACAAATTAGCTCATAACCTTTCTGAAGATCTTCGGGCAAAATAAACGGCGCAGTAGCATACAAACAACAGACTGCGTCTACCTGCCAACCTTCACTTTCACACCACCGGATAGCATGCTCCATCACATCCATGGTGGTCGCATAATCATCAGAAATATCTTCAGGACGAAGAAACGGTACGTCCGCACCGCATGCTTTCGCGACTTCTGCAATTTCTAAATCGTCCGTAGAGACTATCACTTTATCAAAGCAACCGGATGCCTTAGCGGCTTCTATCGAATAAGCGATCATCGGTTTACCGTGAAACGGTTTAATGTTTTTCCTCGGAATGCGCTTACTACCACCACGAGCTGGGATGACTGCAATTTTCATTAGTTTCCTCGCAAGATATCCGTCAAAGTGTTAACTACCGTGTCTTGCTGTACCTCCGTCATTCCATGAAACATAGGAAGTGAGATAGCTTCTTGGTAGTAACGTTCAGATTCAGGGAAATCTCCTTCGGCAAACCCCATTTCTTGATAGTAAGGCTGAGTATGAACTGGGATATAATGAAGGTTAACACCGATACCACGTTCACGTAGGGCATCAAATATCTGTTTATGAGTTAATTCCAACTTATCTAAACATAAACGGATGACAAACAAGTGCAAGCCAGAGTATGTCTCAGGTAGTTGATATGGCAAGACTAACGGCAGGTTAACTAGTTTCTCATTGTAACGTTTAGATAACTGATGACGTGCAGAAACAAACTCGTCAAGGCGTTTCATTTGACTAACACCAAGTGCCGCTTGAAGCTCGGTCATCCGATAATTGAAACCCAAATCAATTTGCTGATAGTACCAGCCACCGTGAGAGTCACCACTCATTAACTCAGGATCGCGAGTGATACCATGACTTCGTAGCAGCGCCATCTTGTCAGCGAGCTCCTTACTGTTTGTAAGAGCAGCACCGCCTTCAGCAGTGGTGACAATTTTAACAGGATGGAAGCTAAATACTGTAATATCCGAGTACTCACAATTCCCGATCGGTTGGTCTTGATATCGGCCACCAATGGCGTGCGAAGCATCTTCAATCACTTTGAAGCCATACTCCTTAGCCAACTTACTGATTGCAGCCATGTCACATGGCTGACCACACAAATGTACTGGCACCACGACTTTTGGTAGCTTGCCTTCAACTTTTGCTTGAATCAGTTTTTTCTCTAGGCGTTGAGGACACATATTGTAGGTCTCTGGATCAATATCAACGAAATCGACCTGAGCACCGCAATACAAACCACAGTTTGCGGACGCAACAAAAGTAATAGGAGATGTCCAAAGCCAATCTCCTTTACCCAAACCTAAAGCAAGACAGGCAATATGTAATGCCGAAGTCGCACTGTTCACTGCTAATGCATAGTTAGCACCTGTATGCTCAATAAGTGCTTGCTCAAACGCAGGCACTTGTGGCCCCTGAGTCAAAAAATCCGACTTCAAAACCTCAAGAACACTATCAACGTCTTGCTGATTAATATCTTGTTTACCGTAAGGAATCATGGCTTATCTCACACTGTAAAATTAGGGTCTACGTGCTCTTTAATTAATTCACGTAAGCCTTCAACAGTTTCCCACTCAGTGTTGGTACCTGAATTGTACTTAAATCCAAATGGTACTTTCTCAGCTTTGTGATGCTCGATATACTCATTCTCTGAATAGGTAAATGATACCGAAGGTAAAATTGCGTAGTACTTACCTAAATCGATAGTATTCAGAGAGTCAGTATCAGTAATCATCTCTTCATGCAGTTTTTCACCTGGGCGGATACCAACAACTTTTGTTGCCATTCCTGGTGCAATCGCTTCTGCAATATCTAGAATCTTGTAAGATGGGATTTTAGGAACAAAGATCTCACCACCTAAGTGATTTTCCAAGGCGTACATAACCATATTAACGCCATCTTGAAGTGAGATATTAAAACGAGTCATCTCTTCATGAGTGATTGGTAAAACACCTTCTTCTTTTTTCTTCATGAAGAATGGAATTACAGACCCTCGAGAGCCCATTACATTACCGTAACGGACAACACTAAAACGAATATCTTTTGAGCCTTTGATGTTATTTGCAGCTGCGAAAAGCTTGTCCGAGGCTAACTTAGTAGCACCGTACAAATTTATAGGTGCACATGCTTTGTCCGTTGATAGCGCAACTACATCTTTAACACCACATTGCAAAGCGGCATGAATAACATTTTCCGCACCATCGACATTGGTTCGAATACATTCAGTTGGGTTATACTCAGCAGTGTCTACCTGTTTGATTGCAGCAGCATGAATAATGACATCTACTCCTTCACAAGCTTGTACCATACGTTGCTGGTCACGAACATCACCAATAAAAAAACGTAACTGTGGGTAATCTTTCGCAGGGTATGTCTGCTTAATCTCAAACTGCTTCAATTCATCGCGAGAGAAGATAATAATTTTCTTAACGTCCTGATAACGTTCTAAAATTGTTTTAATGAACTGCTTACCAAATGAACCCGTGCCACCAGTAATTAAGACGGTTTTGTTGTTTAACATGCTTTCACCGTTGGTATATGATTGTGGTTTGTCTTCGATTGTTATAGTGCAACCGATGACGGCATTAATGCCTTTGTAGTACTCTAATTATACCTATACTGTAACAGTTTGGTAATGCTTTGTTTTAAAGCTAGATTGCTTTTCATTCTTCTCTACCATTCCGACAACTCAAAAACTGACTGTGGTTATTATATGAACTTATTCTTGGTGACATCCCCTTTCCAACTATTGTGTGCGATTGAGGCAAAACAAGAGTACAAAACGAAAGATAACATCCTACTCCTTCGAGAAGAGAAGGCTGGTAATGCAGTAGCGCAAATGCGCCTGCTGCTAAACAAAGATGAATGGGATCATATTGTTTTTCTTGGTCGTAAGAGTAAAGTCTGGGAAGCTAGAAAATTACAAAGCAAACTCAAAAGGATTTCCCCGTCTCTAAGCTTTAACTATGTGTTTTATGCAGACTACTCGGCTTGGCGTACCAACGTCCTTCTAAACAACATTTCGGTTAACCATGAAGTTATGTTTGATGATGGTGTCGGAACTCTTCGAGAGTTCAATGACAAAATACAGCCCAGAGCCGTTGTGTCGAGAAACAAAGCCAGCCGAGACTTTTTGCTGAAGTTGGTAGGGCTAAAACCTGCTAGAAAGATCTACCCACGTGATAATTTTTCATTCTTTACCTTCTTTGAACTACCAAATTCCGACTTTCCCGTGAGAGTCAATAAACTCTCTCAAATAAGAAATCGCCTGAATACTTCAAATTGCTTCTCCCAAACGGCTCCTATTGGGTTTATTGGCCAAGGTATGGTTGCAACCAAAGGTATAAAGTTAAACTACTACGTCAACATGCTTAAAGAGTTAATTTCAGAAAATGATAAACCTATCATTTACTTCCCTCACCGTACCGAAGAAAGCTTTGTCAGAGAAAAACTTGAAGCTATTGAAGGTTTGACTTATCACCAATCTAAACTCCCATTAGAACTGGAAATATCCAAGGAAAGCCTCGAATTATCAAAAATTTACGGAATAGCCTCGACAGCCAGCGTTAGCTTGGGGGTACTCTACCCAGAAGTCGAAATTGTCGATCTATCAGTTCCGATAGAACACTATGAGATGGAGGCTTTTGGTAAAAATTTCCACTTCATAGCGAAACAGCTAAGACTACAAAGTATTGAATTGGAATAAATTAACGGCATAAAGTGAGTAATTTGCAATCAGCTTTAACAACCTCTTCGGTAAGTTAGCTCTAGGTTAGTTTTCACAAAAAAAGCTAGAGTACACCTGCCATCAAGTCGGTGCAGTGGTGACTTTATAACCCAAACTACGGTATTATATAAACGGTTACAACATCAATGAAGGATTTATATGCCTAGTTCTGTCAACTCCAAATTTACGCTAGTTGATCTACTCTCGTTAACTAAGACTATGCAAACACTCCACCTTGCAGAAATTAACGAAACTTTAGAAAAACTGACGGCTCAACAGCGAATCGCTTGGGCTTTGGAAAACCTAGAAGGGCAACATACTGTTTCCTCTAGCTTTGGGGTTCAATCCTCAGTCATGCTACATCTAATAACCCAACAAAGTCCGAATATTCCAGTCGTATTGACAGACACTGGGTACCTTTTTCCGGAAACATATCGTTTTATTGAAAAACTAACTCAACAGCTTTCATTGAACTTAAAAGTTTATCGCGCTCACGAGACCCGCGAAGCTCAAGAAGCTCGATATGGTAAATTGTGGGAACAAGGCATTGAAGGTCTTCAAAAATACAACAAGATAAACAAAGTAGAACCTATGCGCCGCGCTCTAAATGAGTTGGATATTGGAACATGGTTCTCCGGTTTACGTCGCGATCAATCGAAGTCACGAACCAATTTACCGATCTTATCCATTCAAAACGGCGTGTTTAAATTTTTGCCTGTCATTGATTGGACTAATGAAGACGTTCACAACTACCTCGAAGAGCATAATTTGTCGTACCATCCTCTTTATAAAGAAGGTTACTTATCCGTGGGGGATACGCACACTACTAAAAAGTGGGAACCTGGTATGAGCGAAGAAGAAACACGCTTCTTTGGTTTAAAAAGAGAATGCGGACTGCATGAAGATGATGTCGCAGAACAGAACGAAGTAATGATTTAACCAATCACATTAGACTGTCACATAATTAGCCTTAATATACCTATGCGAAATAGCTAAAAAATTGTAAGACTAAGCGGAAATTTCTCTCCATGATGTTTTTACGATTTTCTCAAATCTAGACATAGATAAGCAGCACTGCTTAAATACCTTCTACACTTTAAAGTTTAGGGCTTGCGCCATACAAAAGCGGCTACTTTTGTGTGACTGAAGCCCTCTATATTTTTCTTGCACGAGCGAATTTCATGAAACCTTGGCTTCTAGACAAAACTTACATTATTGCTGAATTATCAGCTAACCATAACAACGACTTAGAGCGAGCTAAGCAAACCATTGTTGCAATGGCTCAAGCCGGTGCTGACGCAGTGAAAGTTCAGACTTACCGTCCAGAATCTCTTTGTCTCAATATTGACAATGAGTATTTCGGTGAACGAAAAGCTGGATTGTGGAAAGGAAAGCGCTTGTGGGATCTTTACAAAGATGCATCACTTCCATATGAATGGCATAAGCCTCTACAAGAAGTAGCTGAAGAATACAATTTGGACTTTTTTTCTAGCCCTTTCGATCTCGAAGGTGTGGATTTTTTGGAAACATTAAAAGTACCGTACTATAAAATTGCCTCATTCGAAATCACTCATATTCCACTTATTGAAAAAGTAGCTAAAACAGGAAAACCGATCATTATATCGACTGGCGTTGCTGATGCTGAGGATATTCAGTTAGCTCTAGATACTTGCCGAAATGCAGGAAATGAAAACGTGGCTCTATTGAAGTGTACTTCACAATACCCAGCAACTATCGAGCAAGCTAATTTGAGCATGATTCCTGAAATGAGAACTCGCTTCGGTGTACCTATTGGGTTGTCAGATCACACGATGGGGTCATTAGTCCCAACTGTAGCAGTAAGCCTAGGTGCTCAAATAGTTGAAAAGCACTTCATTCTTGACAGAAACGACGGTGGTGCCGATTCCGCTTTCTCAATGGAACCTCACGAGTTCTCACAAATGGTGAAGAATATCCGTGAAGCTGAAGCAAGCCTTGGGGGTATCAACTATCAGGTTTCAGATAGCGACAAACTGCGTCGTCGTTCAATTTTCTTCACTACCGACATTCCAAAAGGAACAATTGTAACCACTCAGCATATCAGTGTTTTACGTAATGGTAGCGGAGCTCATCCGAAGTTTTATAATACAATAATCGGTAAAAAGCTAACTACGGACGTTGATATGGGCCAACCCGTTAAACTTGAATTGTTTCAAGATAACTAAGCAATTTTATTGATAACACATCAAATACTGGCGTTGGCTTTTATGACGTCACAAGTCGACTCCAGTATTCTCCCAAAACCGAAAGTAAGAAGGTAACTCTTGATGAAGATCGCTATCATACCCGCCAGAGGGGGAAGTGTTCGCATTCCCAATAAAAATATACGAGAGTTTTGTGGGAAGCCTATGATTGCATGGTCTATTGAAGCCGCCCTACAATCAAAGTTATTCGATAAGGTTATTGTGTCTACGGATTCCGACCAGATTGCAAAAATCGCAGAAGAATATGGTGCGATAGCACCTTTTCGCAGACCCAAAGAACTTTCAGATGAGTATGCAACCACCCGACAAGTCGTTCAACATGCAATTGACTGGATATCTAAGCATGAGTCGACTCCAGAACATGTTTGCTGCCTCTATGCTACAGCCCCTTTTGTCACTCCTAGTAACCTTTATCGGGCCTATCAGCAGCTCATCGATAGTAAAAAAGATTTCTGTTTTAGTGTAGCCGATTTCCCATATCCTATTCAGAGAGCAATGTTTAAGAATGAAAGTGGCGATATAGAGATGTTACATCCAGAACACCGCTATACTCGCTCTCAAGATCTTGTAGAAACATTCCATGATGCTGGCCAATTTTATTGGGGAAGAGCGCAGGCTTTCATCGATAACCTTCCAACATTTTCTGAACATTCAACTCCATTTACTTTGGAGAGGCATCAGGTTCAAGATATCGATACCGAAGCAGATTGGAAGTTTGCAGAACTCCTGTTCACTGCACATACACAAAGTAACGGATAGTAAATGAAATTAGCGATACGTGTTGATACAGGAACTCATATTGGGAGTGGGCACTTAATGCGCTGCCTCACACTAGCAAAAGCGTGTTTGAAGATAAATATTGATGTTGTTTTCATTTCAAGACAACACCCCGGCCATCAGCTCAACTTACTTCCTCATGACTTGCAGTTAATTCCACTACAAGAGCTACCTTTATCAGAAAAGCCTTGCGGCTCACTTCCGCATAGCCATTGGCTTGGCTGTACAGAACAAGTCGATTCAGAAGTTACAATTCAAGCTCTAGAAGATATCGACTTTATCCCAAATATAGTTTTAGTCGATCATTACGCATTATCTGAAGAATGGGAAACCCGGGTACGAGATCATTTCAAGTGCCAAGTAATTGCTATCGATGGACTCCTCGATCGCCCTCATCAGTGTCAGTATTTAGTTAACCCAACGCTCACAAAGCATCATTGTGTCCCTGGAGTGCAGCAGTTATTAGAAGGTCCTAAATATTTACCTTTGAGAGATGAGTTTCGAATGGGTTCTTCACCAAGAGTACGCCAAAGTTTAAATACCTACCTTATTTGCTTTGGTGGGGTAGATAAAGATAATTGGACCCTTCAAACCTATCTAGTACTTCGGGAGTATCTAGAGCAAACGCATACTACACAGATAAATATTGTTGTTGGTGGTGGTTACCCTTACCTTGAAAGCCTCAAGGAACACTGCAGCAAACACTCGGCAACAAAGTTATATATACAGACTAGTGAAATGTCGTACTTAATGGAAAACGCAGACATTATGATAGGTGCTGGCGGGACCATTGCTTGGGAGCGTTGTGCTCTGGGTTTACCTGCTATTTGCTGGGCGACCGCAGATAACCAAAGAGTTCAAAATGAGAAGTTAGAACAAGAAGGGGCTATTGTTTATCTAGGCACCTCTCAAAACTCACTATACGAGGATCTAACTATGACGCTAGATACTCTTATCAAAGATAAAAACCTGATAAAGAAAATGTCTCTTAATTCAGCAGAGATAATGCGTGATTGGCCTGAAAAAAGTCTATGGTTAAGAGAGCTAAAAAATGGTCTTAATTGTTAGGTAATTCTAAACTTATACCAAAGCGGTGTGAGATAGCTCATTACACACTGCGAGTTGTGTAATGAGCATACTTGGTGAAGCCACTAACTACCTATGAGTGCTTCGAAAAGTACTCGATAATAGCAGCTGGCGTGTTAAGCTCTTCTACCAGCTCATCTGGTACTTGATGCCCTGTTTTTTGCTCTAATTCGACAAAAAGGTTGAACATATCAAGACTATCAAAGCCAGCTTCTTTAAAAGTTACATCTAAAGATAAACCACCAACATCTGACATAGCACCTGACTCCCCAAGTGCTACTTTAATCATTTCTAAATCTACCATCATTACTTCCAATAAAGTTTACTTATATATTACTGCGCTCGACCAAGATAAGCCAACGCCAAAGCCACTTAACACAATCTTATTCCAATCACTATTCATAGCATACTGCTCTATTAACAGGGGAATAGAAGAAGATACCGTATTTCCAGTTGCTCCAATGTTTTTGATAAAACGTTCAGGTTTAGAAAAACGTTTTGCTATAGCATCAATAATTGCTGCACTACCTTGATGCAGTATGTATGCATCAACATCTGACTCATCATAGTCGCTTTTAACTAGCAGCTCTTTAATCTGTTTGGGAACATTAATTGATGCAAAATTAAACACCTGACGCCCATTCATCGAGAATACGCCATCTTTTACTCGCAAAGCATCGGCACCATGACCATCTGTGCCAAATAAAGCACTCCCTATTTTAAATTTTGGTTGTGCACCTATCCATGTAGCTGTCGCGGCATCTCCAAACAACATAGCTGTCGTTCTATCATTTGGATCGATTATTTTGGAGTAAGGGTCGGAGGTGATTAGTAGTGCATTTTCAAGCCCTGCGGCCTGCATAAAGCCTTTAACAGCATACAAACCATGCACATAGCCAGAGCAGCCTAAAGAAAGGTCAAACGCAGCAACAGACTTAGGTAACCCTGCTTTTTTCTGTACTAATGCAGCGGTATGAGGCAACTTCTCTTCATCGCCGTTTTGTGTAACGACTACAACTAGCTGAACATCGTTTTTATTGAAGTTCTCATTTTTAGATACTAAGTTCTCAATTGCAGCCACACAAAGGTCTGAACAGTCTTGGTCAGTGGATTTTCTCGGAAGAAAATATGGTCCAAGTTTTGATTCAACGAACTCACGGGATTCGCCAAACTTGAGCCCTTGTTCAATATTATCAATCCCTTCACTAGGGATATAACTCGCTATATCTTTTATTCCGACTTCCACTATGTTCTCCCAACAATGAATCGTATTTGCCCAAAGTGAACACCATCTAACCAAATATCTGAAACTGAGAATTTATTATGCAACATCACATCTAGTTTAATCTCAATATTTTTGTAGACCACCGGAAGTTTTTTACTAAGATGAAGTTGGCCGAATAGCCACTTACCGTTTTCAGGTTTCTTAACCGTATTGTTCAGCTTTTTGTTAAGTGCTACAACTTCCTCAATACAGCTATAGTTATCAGAAACATGGTTCATGGAAATAGTCTTAGTTTCTTCATCGATTATCGCCGTTGACACTAATCCATCTTCATCAAACTCATAACGCCCAGCTACTTGCGCCTCTGTTTCAACCCACCAAAATGGCTGTACCTCACCATTAGGCAACATAAATTTGCCCGTAGAAACTATATTTCCTGAAGATGGTTTGCTATGAGTGATTTCAGACTGGCATCTTGCAATTTGACGGAAACTCAGTTGTTCGACATACGCACTTGATGAAAAATTCTTTTCACCATACTCAGCAGAAAACTTATAAAAATCCGTACCATGAAGATAATTTCGGTCACCTTTATATTCAAACATATTTCTACCTAAGTGTTATTTGACTCTTCTAGCAGGATTACCTAACCAGGTAGTACGTGAATCTGCATCTTTTAAAATAACCGAACCAGCACCAATCACTGCATATGGGCCAACAGTTATACTATCGCGAACTACGGAATTCGCTGCTACATGAGCTCCATCTTTCACAGAAGAGAAGCCACAAAGTGTTACATTGGGCCCAATGTCAATACAGTCGCTAAGTGTGACATCATGTCCGACGTTAGCACCTGCTCTTACAATAGTGTTATTGCCGATACGAGCTCCCGGCTGAATCGATGCGTGCGAGCAAATCACACTGCCTTTTCCAATTTGAGTATCAAACCCAACCATAGCGCTTGGATGAACAAGAGTTGCCATTCGGTTCAGAGGGATCGCCAATGAATGCAGTAGTTCAGCACGCTCTTCCATTTTTCCAACAGTAAGTAACGCAAAGACAAACTGAATATCATCATCCAATTCATTCCAGTCAGCAGGCTTGCCTAAAACAGGCCACTCTCCTAACATCTCCCCACAGGCATGGTGATCATTAAGGAAGCCTTCTAGGATTAGCGGATGTCCTGACTTTTGCATATCTAATATTACTTGCGCAAAAACCATACCATTACCCGCACCACCAATAATGACGATACGTTGCTTATTCAAAGTGCTTTTTTCTGCATTCAATGCGGCAATCTCTCAAGCTGTTTATTGTGACTGTTCTAATATCAAAAACGATACTTAAAAAAATATAGAGAAGATAACATACAAGCTATATGTATACACCTCTTTCAGAGCTATAAAACATCCGTGTTTTATGTGCTTCTGGAATATTGTTTTAGCGGCTAAAGCGACTTATCTGCTCTAGAGCTCCTTGAAGGTGAGCAAAGTTAGGTTGCTCTCCTTTAACTTGACGATTTGTTTTGTCCATAAATTGATATTGACCACCTGCGCCTACTTCTAAGATATTGTCATCGGAAATCACAGCATACCCGCTATAATTCGAAGAAATGATCCAATCTCTATCAACGGGCTCACCCAGCAGATCTTCTCCGACTGAGTAATCTTTGACGTCATTGGTAACACCGAGGTAATGCTTCATGACTGTTGGCACAACATCTTGGTGACTAGTCAGGCTTTGTGAAGACCACTTAGTGTCTAGTTTATTAATGCCTGGGCCAAATATCGCAAAAGGCACCTTCACTTGAGCATCGGTAAAGTTGCTATTGTGCCCCCAGAAATTCAACTTATTGTCATTCATTTCTTGGCCGTGATCGCCCGTAATAATTACGACTGTATTCTCAAGGTCACCCGTTTCTTTTAGTTTGTTCAACACTTGGGCTGCCACGGTATCAACGTAGCGCACACTCGTCTTATAGCGATTAAAGAATGGCTGTGGATCAGTCTCATTATTCAGCTTCAAGTAGTTGACCACTTGTAGCATTGGTTCATAACGCGGTTCGAAGCCTTTAGGGAAGTCATAACCATGTGGTGCGTCATAGAACAGGAATGAAAATGCCGGTTTCGACTGATCTCGCTTTTCGTACCAGTCTAACCAATCCTTCGTCAGATCAGCATCAAGCTCTGAAGGACGGTTACCTTTGGAGCCAATACGAAGATTTTCAACATTGGTGAATACTGTTTGGTTAAACTCAGGTTTTCTTAGCTGTGCAGCAGTAAAGATCCCTAAATCGTAGTCCAGCTCCTGTAAACGATCGATGAAAACAGGGCTTTGTTGATTCGCTAAAAAGCCATGCCAATATGTACCAGGAATACCGTAAAACAGGCCAAAAATACCGGTACGAGTTGCGTTACCTGTAGCCATATGGTTTTCGAAGATTAAACCGTCTTGAGCGTATTCCCACATGACTGGCGTATTGTCAGCATTAAATGTGTCATATCTCCAAGAGTCGACAACTAGCAACATAATGTTGACCGGCTTTTCGACACTCTTTACTTTCAAAGGAGATAGCGGATAGTTAAGGTCACTCTTGCGGTTTAAAGTCAGTGACTTTTGGCGGGCAATTGCTTCTTCATCGATCCAACCATACTTTTTCATCATGCTGTTTGACGTAGCTGGGTAGAACAGAGGTAAGTAACGCTTCACCATGGTCACTGGCTGATACGCATGCGCAGCTGCCCAAATATGAATACCATGAGTTGCTAATAACGTTAGAAAGGTAATAAAAGCAAACTTACGACCTAGTTTGTACGAACGTACTGGTGCATCGTTTTCCAACCAACGGATTAAAGCCCACTGTAGTCCTAGTAGTAATGCAATACCACCTATCACCATCGCCCACGTAATCAGTGGGAAGCTGACGATTTGTCCTGACAGTACCAGTTCAAGAACAACGGCATTGATATGGAAACGGTACTGTGCAAAAACAATCGTATCGATGAAAAGTGTTGCTACACCAATTGAGGCGATGATTGCTTGTAATAAGTTTCTTGGGGTTTTGGGTAGGAATAAGCTAGGTAGCGCCACTAGACCGATTAACGCCGCAATCAGCGTCATCTGCCCAAAAACAGAGACAATAATAAAAACTATGGCTAATGGCTCTGAAGGAAACTCAGGCAAAAATGAGAAATAACGACATGCAATCAACATGGCAACGAGAGCATTCACCAGAATGAACCACCCGTGCGCATGTAGCCTCTGTTTCAAAGACATATTTACTATCCTAACTATTTTTATAGATGACTATTTCGCAAAATAATCATTGTATCCAGCAAGAAGCGTTTCAAATTCATCTTCTTGCCAATGTATTTGACGTTTATTCAGCTCTTTAAAAAAAGAGCGCTTTAGGCGATCGAGGTTAGATTGCTTCCAAGAGCTCCCTTTACCATAGCCACACTTATCAAAATCGATAATCCAAATTCGATCACGCTTATCGATGAGAATATTATGAATATTTAAATCGGTATGATTAACACCCAAGCTGTGCATCTTCGCGATTTGGTGTCCGATCTCACGATACAGGTCTGCCGAGACTGAGTTTTTTGTCAGAATATCGACAAGGTCTGTGGCACCAGCAATCTTCTCACTCAACAAATCCGCTCGATATAAGAATCCAGCTTTGGTCGCTCTCGCGGCGATAGGTTTCGGAACATTCACACCAGCTTCGATCAAATCATTAAGCAGCTGCATTTCCATATAGCTACGTGTCTTGTCCCAACTGCTAAACCAATAACTATCTTGAACCAACTTGCCAAATAGACCGCCACGGCGATAGTGTCGAAGTGCTGCTGGTAATTTCCCGGTATCGACAAACCACGTTATGCCTCGGCCTGTTGCACTACCTATTACACTCTCTTGGCCTTGCCAGTATTCAATATCAAACACTAACTCGGGGGGATGCTCCAACAGCTGATCGTCAAACCATATTACAAAATTGCTTGAGTGGATCTTTTTGATCATGATTTAGGTTACCAATAATGATTGATCAAAATAAAAGCCCAAGTAAAACCAGCAAATAGTAGAGCTACGAGTACCGCTGCAGAGCCTATATCTTTGGCTCTGCCACTAAGTTCATGGCGCTCAACACCAACTCGATCAACAACCGCCTCAATAGCAGAATTCACCAATTCGACAATTAACACCAGAACCACAACGCCCAACATGAGAACTGTTTCTATAGGACTGACATCTAACCAAATTAACGCAATGATCGCGGCGCACAGTAAAACCAGCTCTTGTCGAATGGCCGCTTCATATTTGAATGCAGCTTTTAAACCCTGAATTGAGTATCCTGTGGCTTTGATGATCCGTTTCAGACCGGTATTTCCTGGTTTTCCTTGGTTTTCTATCGTCATGTGTGAGTCATCTGCTATTTGATTGGTGTAAAACGAGCACTATTTTACATTTATCGGCACTCTCTGCATAATCTTAGGCAATTAAATTTGCGAGCGATTTTTATGCCCCTTTTTACTCAAGCACCTGAATCTGTTTGTTTTTTGCGTTTGTCTGCCATCGGTGACGTTTGCCACGCGGTCGCAGCAGTACAAGCCCTGCAAAAACAATGGCCTACAACCGAGGTCACTTGGATCATTGGCAAGGTCGAAGCCCAACTACTGGAAGGGCTAGAAGGTGTAGAGCTTATCGTCTTTGATAAGAAAGCTGGCTTTGCTGGCATGAAAGACGTTTGGAAAAAGTTATCTGACCGCAAGTTCGATGCTTTAGTTCATATGCAGTTAGCTTTAAGAGCAAGCTTGCTCACTTTAGGTATCAAGGCCACTCATAAAGTCGGCTTTAACTTCAAGCGCGCTAAAGAGGCTCAATGGCTTTTTACCAATAAAAAAATCGAGGATGTTCAATCGCAGCATGTTCTCGACAGTTTCTACTCTTTTGTCGAATATTTAGGTGTGCCTCGTTCTATACCCGAATGGAACTTACCTATTAGTGCCGAAGATACTCTGTTTGCTAAAGAATCATTGAACTCAACCCCTACGGTTGTCATTAGCCCAGCAGCAAGTAAAGATGAACGCAACTGGTTGCCTGAGCGCTACGCCGAATTTGCAGATTATGTGATATCCCAAGGTTATCAGGTAGCAATCTGTGGCTCTCCAGCTAAACGGGAACTAGCTCTCGCAAATGCGATCATGGAAAAAATGACTCATCCCGCTTTAAATTTGGTCGGAAAAACCTCTCTAAAACAGCTCGCAGCAGTCCTCAAAGAAGCCGCTGTTGTTGTTGCCCCTGATTCAGGTCCAGCTCACATAGCCACAACTCAGGGAACACCAGTTGTCGGCTTATATGGTCACAGCAACCCGCTAAGAACAGGTCCTTATAACAACTTAGACCATGTTGTGAGTGTTTATAATCAACATGCAGAAAAGCAACACGGAAAACCTGTCTCTGAACTACCCTGGAGTACTCGGGTAAAAGGTAACGATATAATGGCAGACATCTCTGTTGAATCAGTTGTGCAATCTTTTAAAAAAATCACACAAGGTAAATAACTCATGACAAGCCCAGTAAAACCAACATTGGCAGTTGCACTCATTGTTAAAAATGAAGCAAAAAACCTCGATGCTTGCCTTAAAACAGTCGCTGACTGGGTTGATGAAATCGTTATTCTTGATTCAGGTAGTACCGATGAGACAGAACAAGTCGCTCGTAAGTACACAGAAAAGTTCCACGTTAATCAAGATTGGCCTGGCTTTGGCCCACAACGACGTCTTGCCCAAGAATATGTCGAGTCAGACTTTGTTTTGTGGTTGGATGCAGACGAACGTATTACCGATGAGCTAAAGGTAAGTATTCAACAAGCCGTTGAAAAAAATGAACCAAACACGCTTTACAGCATATGTCGCTTAAGCTGGGTATTTGGTCGCTATATTCGTCACTGTGGTTGGTATCCAGATAGAGTTGTAAGATTGTACCCAACTCAATTAACTCAATATGATGACTCACTAGTCCACGAAAAAGTGGAAATTTCTACAGATATGAACGTAAAAGAGTTGTCTGGAGATGCTATCCACTATACGTACAACGACCTACACCACTACCTAGTAAAATCGGCAGGCTATGCTCAAGCTTGGGCGGAGCAACGAGAAAAGCGTGGCAAAAAGAGTAGCATCCTAGAAGGCATGCTTCATGCTGTTGCATGCTTTCTAAAGATGTATGTATTCAAAGCAGGCTTTTTAGATGGCAAGCAAGGCTTCCTGCTTTCGGTACTGTCTGCGCACTCCACCCTTGTGAAATACGCAGACCTTTGGATTAGGACAAGTACTGAGAAGCCCAAGGATTAAGCTGTTCTAGAGTCGTATTGATATCAATACGACTCATATCTGCTTCCATTTCCTCACCTCCTCCTTTTGGCGGAGAAAACGCAAGATGGCGCTTATCAGAGTTTAGGGGACGCCAACGAAGAGGGGTAGAAGAGCGTTTGCTCGGAAAGAAGCCGACTGTTGGCACATCCAGCGTAGCTGCAATGTGTAATGGTCCGGTAGAACCAGCAATGAAGACACTTGCACACGCAATCGAGCGGGTAAAATCAATCAAACCATCGTTCTTAGAATAAACGACACCTTTACCACCTTTCTTCACGACTAACTCGAGAAGTTGTTGCGCTTTTTCCTCTTCCCCCGGTCCTGCGGTGACCACAAGCTCGTGCGCATGCTCCAATCCAGCTAACATCGTCGCATATTGCTCTAGTGTTAGGTTATTCGCTGACCCGCCAGTTCCCGCATGAACAAACAGCCATGGTTTGCTGGCGTCGATATTGAGCGCTTCTGTCAATTTCTCTTTTTGCTTAACTAGTGCTTCTTTTGGAAAAGCGAAGTAAGGCGCTTGAGGCTCTACCACCGAGACCGACTGTTCGTTTAAAAAAGCTCTAATAAGATCGAGGTTGTATTGGTACTCTGGTTTCGCAGACTGAGAACGCCTCTGCTTAATACGACGGTTATAAAATATCTGTGCAAACTTGGTTGCAGGTGCCAATCGGTATTTTATTCCAGCTTTCCATACGAGCAGCGCGTTGTAAGTGGTTGAAAACAGGTTAATAGACGCATCAAACTTTCTAGATTTAATGTTAGCTACAAGTGCCTTTTGCTCTGCTTTATCTGCATTTGTGGTGCAATCTACGATAACGTCGTCAATCCATGGACAAAGCTCTGCTAATTGCACAGTATATTTAGGTACAAGAGCTGTAATATGAGCCTGAGGCATCGATAACTTCAGCATCGCAAAACTTGGCCAAGCGAGCATAAAGTCACCAATTTTATCGTTACGAATAACTAGAATTTTTTTCATTTCGGTGCTTACCATCTATTTTTCTTCCTTAATCATACCGACTAAGTTAGTGAAATAGGAGTGTATTTGTTAGCATTAACGCAGATTAATCAATTGAGAAAAAATTGTGTCAAATAAAACTCTATCGCGTGTCGTTTACCCAGGAACCTTTGATCCATTGACTAATGGACACCTTGATCTTATTGAACGAGCATCAAAGATGTTTGACGAAGTGATCATCGCTGTTGCTGCCAGCCCGAGTAAAAACACCATGTTCACATTGGAAGAGCGTGTAGAGTTTTGTATCGAAGTTACTAAGCATCTTGATAACGTGACAGCACAAGGGTTCAGCGGACTCATGGTCGATTTTGCGAAAGAAGTCGAGGCAAACGTCTTAATCAGAGGTCTGCGCACAACGGTCGACTTTGAGTACGAATTTGGTCTAACCAACATGTATCGTAGACTCATGCCTGGCCTAGAGAGCGTATTCCTAACACCAGCAGAAGAGTACGCCTTTATCTCTTCAACTATCGTCAGAGAGGTCGCTATTCATGGTGGGGACGTGACTCAGTTTGTACCGAAAGTCATAGCAGAGGCACTTCATAATAAAAAGCATATTTAAAAAAACGGCCCTCAACTCTGAGGGCCGTTTCGCTATTTAGATTCGGAGTCAGCCATCACTTGATAGCGTAAATAGTAGTTCTGCAGTTGATGATACTCCTGAGCCCAATGCTGCTCTGGGTTTTCAACACTGCTATTCAAGTTAAACAGACTATCTTCATCTCGCCAAGGAAACAGCTTTTCTGCATTCGCATTGGCAAACGCACCATGATTGGTAATCGTACGAGCGTTGTTGTACCCAATATTACTCACACCATCTTGAGATAGCATATTCTCTCCACCTAGAGAAACATACTTTTGGTCAGACAAGCTGAAGTGATACAGCGTTGGATAGACATCTCGATGTGAGCCAATTCTACTCTCATCATATTCATAATCTGTGTGCTCTAAAATTTCATCTGGCACATACATATAAAATGGCACACCAAACGTGAGACCAAACTCCTCTTTAGAATCTGTGGCTAAATAACGCATACGGTGATCGCCTGATGCGGCTATCACGGTTTGCTTCCCTAGCGGCGATGCTTTCACACCAGTAATGAACTGCCCCAAAGAGTCGTTCGCATATTGGTAAACCTGAAGTAGATCGTTCGCTTCCTCCTCCATTGAACCGAGTAACTGTTTTAGGCGCTCGCTTTCTCGTACTGGCTTAGCCTGATAATCTGAAGGCGCTCTAAATGGAGAGTGATTGGTCACAGTCATGATGTATATCATCTGCGGCTTGTCTGCTTCATCAAGCAATTTACGAGCAAACTTAAAGATAAATTCGTCTGGGACTCCCCAGGTATCCGCTTCCTTTTTAGCTTCTGGGAATGCTTTAATGATGCTATTTTCGTCATAAACAGTATCAAAGCCTTGGCGAGGTAAGTAGTTAGCGAGATTTCGCCACATACTGTTACCACCATATATAAACACAACGTCATAGCCCGCCTGTTTATACGGCAAGACAGCAGAGCTTGGTAACTCAACACGTTGTGCACTTGAGTGACTGATTGTCGGTATATCACTATGGAACAGCATCATAACAATACTGTCTATCGTCGCAGATGTACCCGCCATGAAACGCTCAAAGACAAAATCTTCATCAAAGTGTTTTCTTAAAGAACCCAACAAATCATTGTTTTCTGGATCATCTTCCACAAGCACATTGTTTCCAAGTCCCTCCATCAATGCCATAACAACATGAGGTTGATGAGATTCTAGGTAATCATTTTTAGGCGTCTTGTAAATCGGATTAGGTTGCCCTAATACTTTGATCATTTGCTGCTCTAGTTCTTGTTTCGAAATAGGCTCAAATTTAGATTGTTTTTTGTAGTCACTCTTGGCCCAGTCAAGCGCCATAAACGCGTTGGGAGTAATGTTATTAAGCGGAGCATATTGAGATACGTTGGCGTGATAGCGCTTCAAAGGCAGCGTACCGACAGAACCTCGAGCAATCACCACTGTTATAGCAATCATAGCGACAACAGACACAGTAATTTGCCACCAACGACGAGTACTCCAGCTTTTATTCTCGAAATAGGCAATGAGCTTACTTGAGCCAACATAGCCTAATAGTCCAACAAAGATAGCCGTTAAAAAAGAGCGTAGGATTGGGTAGTCTTCCCAAGCATTTTCCAGTACCGCTTCGGTATCATCATCTACTAGCCCAAAAACAAAAACATCAATATAGGTCCCGTAAGTGACGTAATAGTAATAATTGGCAATAGACATTCCTGACAATAAGAAAAATATTAAGGCGCTATAGCTAGGAATAACTCGAGTGAACTGTTTATAAATAGAAGAGAAGCTAGAAAGAATCAGTCCTACCAGTAACAAAGGGGCAAAGCCAATTGCGACCACTTTGGCATCAAAACGAAGTCCAACCCAGAAAGCACGCCAAATATCCGTTTCTATGCCGATTAATTCAGAAGGATCCACAACCTGAGAGTAGAACATTGTGCGAGAAAAAAATAGGAGTGCAATACCTGTCAAAAAGAGCACAATAAGTGTGCGAGTTAACTTACGATAGTTTTGGTCAAAATCCATGTTACAGCTTCTGGATGGGGTAGTTCAATGAAACGCAGCATGATATCACAGCTAAATACCATACCCGGCTTATATTCAGGAAATGAGTTTTCTAGAGGTGCTAGCTTTGGCAAGAGTCACAGAAAAACGTATTCCTCTGACCTATTTTTTGCTCCTGTAATTCTTCACCACAATTTGGACAGGGCTCACCCGCTTTGCCATACACCTGTAACTCTTGCGCAAAGTAGCCAGGCTTACCATCCGCCTGAGCGAAGTCTTTCAGCGTTGTTCCCCCCTGCTTAATCGCAGTTGCCAATACTTGCTTTATTTCTTTTGTGATTAGAACCCATTCTGCAGATGTCACTTTATTAGCAGGACGAAGAGGATGGATTTTCGAAGAGAACAGAGCTTCATTGGCATAGATATTACCGACGCCAACCACGACTTTGTTGTCCATAACAAACTGTTTAATCGCAACTCTGCGTCCTTTCGCCTTTTCAGCAAGGGAAGCGGCATTAAACTCTTCAGTTAAAGGTTCAGGGCCTGAGCCTAGTAACACAGGATGTACTTCATCAGGTTTGGACCACAGCCAAGCGCCAAATCGACGAGGATCGTTATATCGTAGAATCTTTCCGTTGGTTAATTTGAGATCGACATGGTCATGTTTACCAGGAGTCAATTCCGCATCAAGCACCCTTAATGAGCCAGACATTCCCAAATGAACAATCGCATTGCCTACCTGAGTGTGAATAATCAAATACTTCGCACGACGAGTTATCTGCTCTATCACCTCACCTTCCAACTGTTTAAGTTCTTGAGGGATATCCCACCTCAACTTTGGCGTTCGAAAAGTAATAGATCTAATCGTTTGTCCAACCAAGTGCGGGCTTATGCCCATGCGGCTTACTTCAACTTCTGGTAACTCTGGCATATCACGCTCTTTTTAATCACAAAGGTTTAACATGATGTTCTCGCGTAAGCTCGTAGATTACAACTCAAAAGTTAACCCTAAAGAGAGCCACATTAGTTCTTCCCCAACTTTTGCTTCCGCGAAATACTTATCGTTGTTGTAACCGGCCAAAACCGACGCATCGTCTTCAACTAATGCTGTGGTAGTCGTATCCGTTGCGAGTTCAAACCCAAAGTAAAATGGATAATCCTCACTGGCTAAGTTGTATTGATAACGCGCAATAGCGAATGTCCCCCACTCTCCGTTGGTGATGGCATTCTGATGATCAGGATCTAAAATTCTATCATCGACTTCATATTGTTCTTTTGCATATAGCCCTTTGTATTCAGCAGAGATCCAATGTTGATCGTTCACTCGGTATCGGACACCGCCCGCGTAGGTTTTTGAATCACGAAAATCTGAATTCCCCATCGCATACTTAGCGAAGATATCCCAAGCTTCAAGCTCATAGATAAAGCGAATACCTAAGCCTCCCTCAACACTATTTTTGGTGTGATAGAAACCCGGCTCGCCAACATAAGTACCGTCTAAAAGATTGGTACTAACTTCAAAGGTATGCGAATGCACATAGAGTGGTAACAAGCTTAATAAAACAACGTGTCGTCTTTTCATATTGCTATCCCTAAAAACAAGCTCTAGAAGTTGAGCTGTCTTTCAAGTGTAGGAAGCAAATTGCATTAGCGACAAAACAAAAAGAAAAAAGTAATAGATTTCTAGTTGTTAGGGCATCAAGTACTCAGATTCAACCGATATTGCCAGCCACTTACCCTGCCAGTTCTTTAGAAGCCAGAAATCGGGGAATTGATAATAAGTAATGCGTTGTGGCTCTTCTTGGTTTTGGTACCACACCTCGATGGTCTGTGGTGAGGAGAGAGATGCGCTAAGAGATTCATATGTTTCAGAGTCTACTTCGGTACCGACAAGCTGTTGCCAACGCTGTGAGAGGGTTTGAGCGCTTGGTTCTGTCAATTCTAGGGGGCGGCCTTGTTCCTGATACTCCCAACTATCCTCATTCAACACAATAGACCACTGAGAGAAGTGCATTGCAGTGATTTGGTCTGATGGGTTCAGTAGGTAAGGAAAGCCACTTTCAGACGTACTTTCGGCTTCTGGCTCTAACAAATAAGTTTTAATGATCGTTGGCAGGTTGAGTACACCAATAAAGGCAATCACACTTAGAATTAGAATGTTGTTCCAGCGGCGACCACGGTATCTCATTGCTTTTGCTCATAAGTTATCAGTACAAAGAAGACTCAGTATAGCGTGAAAGTGACGAGATATTCTATGCGGTAGATATGTGGGCAAGAGTTGCGGCAGATTATAGGTATAAAAAAACCCAGCGATAAGCTGGGTTTTTCAATTCTTTCTTCTACTTAAGAAGAGCCAAAAAAGCATCAATTACTTGATTTTCGCTTCTTTGTACATAACGTGTTGGCGAACTACTGGATCAAACTTTTTGATCTCAAATTTGCCTGGCATGTTACGCTTGTTCTTGTCAGTTGTGTAGAAGTGACCAGTACCTGCAGAAGATACTAGACGAATTTTCTCACGAATGCCTTTAGCCATTGCTTAATTCCTCTTAAACGTTTTCGCCGCGTGCACGGATATCAACAAGAACAGCATCGATGCCTTTCTTATCAATGATACGCATACCTTTAGCAGTTAGACGTAGTTTAACAAAACGTTTTTCGCTCTCTACCCAGAAACGATGAGTTTGTAGGTTCGGCAGAAAACGGCGCTTAGTAGCATTGCGTGCGTGTGAACGGTTGTTACCCGTTACTGGACGCTTACCAGTTACTTGGCATACTCGGGACATGAATGTCTTCTCCAATCGTTTCAGCTCGATATCAACCTTGGTGGCCGAACCTCTCTATCTGTAAAAAATAGAAGGTAAAAACCGTTATGGAAAACCCATACAAGGCTATCAAAGGTCGCGCATTATACTAACTTGACGCGCATTGCTCAAGACCCGAACAGATCCTTTTTAAGGATTTCGTGATCTTTTTTTGTGCAACACAGCTTGCTTGAGTAATCAGAGCTGATTTAAGGTCTAAAAATGTGGGCGAATCATAGCAGATTTCTAGCAACTAACAAGCCAAAATGTGATTCAAATCCACCCACGTTCAGCAAAAGAGACCACTTCGCCGTCGCCAACCACAAAATGGTCGAGCACCCTAATGTCCACCAGCGCCAACGCATCGGTTAATCTGCGCGTAATTCTTCTGTCTGCTTGGCTGGGCTCTGCAACACCAGAAGGATGGTTGTGGGCTAATATCAACGCAGCTGCATTGTGAAACAGAGCCCGTTTAACGACTTCTCTGGGGTAAACAGACGCAGCGTCAATGGTGCCTTCAAACATAACCTCATCTTTAATCACCCGGTTCTGATTGTCTAAAAATAGGATATAGAAGGCTTCACGCTGGCGATCCCTTAAAACACTCGAAAGATAGAGTTTTGTGTGGGTCGGACTCGTTAGAGCATCACCTCGGTTCAGTGTCTCGGCAAGGTAGCGCTGCGTCATCTCTAGCACCGCTTGCAGTTGAACATACTTGGCCTGCCCTAGCCCTTTATGTTGGCAAAACTCTTTCTCTGAAGCAGAGAACAATTGACGTAGCGAGCCAAAATCTTGAATAAGAAAATCAGCCAGATCAATAACGTTCATACCCCGCGTGCCGGTCCGCAAAAAAATAGCGAGTAGCTCGGCATCCGACAGCGACTGTGGTCCGCGCTGCAACAGTTTTTCTCTTGGCATTGAATCGTTGGGCAAAGCTTTCAGTGTCATTAGGCGGCTCTGTTGGTTAATAAGCACCTATTGAACAAAATAAAAAACGAAAGTCGTATCTGACTTTCGTTTTTTTCGTTAACCACTACTTTTCTATGTAATTGAGCGATCCATCAAAGCTTAAAGTTTCCAACCAGATCGTGAATTTCAGATCCTGATTGCGATAACTGGGTGCTGATGCCCTCTGCATGCTGAAGTGTGTCATTGATATGATTCACGATTTGCTGAATCGCCACTAGGTTCTGATTGATATCCTCAGCAACCGCACTCTGCTCTTCTGCTGCCGAGGCTGTTTGAATGCCTCTATCTCGAATCATACCGATAGATTGGTGCACGCCGGACAGAGATTGCTGGATCATTGACGACTCCTCAACTGTCTTCGCTCCGCGCTCCTGGCTTGCCGACATAGTGGTCACAGCTCTTGATACGCCCGTTTGCAGCTGCTTGAGCATATCGCCAATCTCATGGGTACTGTTTTGCGTTCGGCTTGCTAGCGAGCGAACCTCGTCAGCAACCACGGCAAAACCACGGCCTTGCTCACCAGCACGTGCCGCTTCTATCGCCGCGTTCAATGCAAGTAAATTGGTCTGCTCAGCAATTTCACCAATCACATCGAGCACCTTAGTAATTTGCTCGGTCTGTTGGCTCAGTTCAGCAATCGCCTCCGAGGAGCTATTCACTTCATCAACCAGCTTACTGATTCCATCAATCGCTTGATCCACTTCGCGCTGCGCTTCGGTCACTTGGCCGTTTGCATCATCAATCGCCTGCGCCGTTGCATGGGTGTTACTTGCGACCTCTTTGGCTGTCATGCTCATTTCCGTCACAGCCGTCACGACTTTATCGGTTTCAAGGCAGTGGTTTTGCATTTGAGCACTGGCTTGAGACGTTTGCTGATCCAGTTGTCCAGAGACGCTTTGCACGGTATCAGCAGAACGTTGAATGTCCTGCATCAACGGATGAAGCTTGTCCATGAATTCATTGAATGCCGATGCCACCTCACCCACTTCATCTTTACTTTCCATTTTCAGGCGCGCCGTTAAGTCACCGCCTCCCGCCGCCACATCTTGTAAAGACTTAGCAATATGCTGCAGTGGTTTAATGCCTTTAGACACAATAATGCTCGTCAGCACGCTAGTGATAATAAGACCGATGACCGAAATTGTTATTGCAGAGAGCGTATGTTCATTCAACTCTTGGGTACGCAGTTCACGCTGCATCGCCACTTGCTGATCAATATCATCAATGTAGATCCCGGTACCAAGCACCCAATCCCACTTAGGTAAATACTCGGCATAACCTAATTTTGGTGCTTGTGCATCAATACTTGGTTTATGCCAAGAGAAATAAAGGAAGCCATCGCCGTTTTTAGATGCATCAATCAGCCCAGCAATGACTGCCACGCCATTTTCATCTTTCAAACCGATGAGATTTTTGCCTTCCAGAGATGGTTTAATCGCATGCAGCGTGTTGACCCCTTTTGAGTCATACGCAAAGAAATAACCATCACTTTCAAAGCGCATCGCTTTAAGGATTTCTTTTGCCGCTTGTTTGTTATTGCCGTTGACGTCTGTATCGTACAGTGGCTTTATCGCTGTAACCCCCATCATCATGTAGGCTTGCAGCTCTTTTTTACGTGTATCGATCAGCTCTTGTCTATCGCGAGCCAATTCCGCTTCTAAGCTATTACTGCCGTTTATGTAATAGACCACCGAGATCAATGTGGTGATCAACAACAAAGGGATCAGAGTCACCAACAGCAATTTCCCTCGACTTTTCAATACCATCTTATTCCACTACCTCATTATTGTTATTTTTCCCCTCCGATCTTGCAGAACGGGCCAGGATTGTCTGTGAAGTAAACAAAGGTTTTATATAACTCTCAGCAATTAATATTCTGTAGTTTGATATCGATTAGCTTCTCATCAGATTTGCGAGGGCGATGAGAGATTCAGTTGTGCTAAACTCGTCGCCAGAAAATTGGAGATTTAAGATGCAAACACTAGCAGGAAAGAAAATTCTACTCGGCATCAGTGGCGGTATTGCCGCGTATAAATGTGCGGAGCTAACACGTCGCCTAATCGAAAGAGGTGCACAGGTCCAAGTGGTGATGACGCACGCAGCGAAGGAATTTATCACCCCACTCACCATGCAGGCCGTCTCGGGTAGACCGGTGTCTGATAGCTTGCTTGATCCTGCGGCGGAAGCGTCGATGGGCCATATTGAGTTGGCCAAATGGGCGGATCTGGTGCTACTTGCTCCTGCAACTGCAGATTTGATTGCTCGTATGGCCGCTGGCATGGGTAACGACCTATTGACCACGCTCGTCCTTGCAACCGATTCGCCAGTCGCGGTATCTCCTGCGATGAATCAACAGATGTATGCACACCCAGCAACGCAAGAGAACATTGCGACTCTGAAGCGTCGTGGTTGCCATATTTGGGGCCCAGCGGCTGGAGAGCAAGCGTGTGGCGATGTAGGCATGGGTCGTATGTTAGAGCCAATGCAGCTGGTTCACCGTTGTGAGAACTTCTTTCAACCAAAACCTCTTGAAGGTCGTAGGGTTCTAATCACTGCGGGACCAACCCGAGAAGCGATCGACCCTGTTCGCTACATCTCTAACCACAGCTCAGGCAAGATGGGTTACGCGTTGGCAGAAGCAGCAGTCAAACTCGGCGCAACGGTAACGCTCGTGAGCGGCCCTGTTGCATTAGCAACGCCAGAAGGTGTAACACGAGTTGATGTCGAGAGCGCGCAGCAGATGTTCGATGCCGTTATGGGCTCAGCACCACGCCATGATGTCTTCATCAGTTGTGCAGCTGTGGCTGATTACCGTCCACATACGGTAGCCGAGCAGAAGCTGAAAAAGGTCGATGGTACCGATGATATGTCTATTGAGATGGTCAAGAATCCAGATATCGTCGCTTCTGTGGCGCGCATGAACCAAGATCGCCCATTCACCGTTGGCTTTGCTGCAGAAACTCAAGATGTCGAGAAGTACGCACGTGGCAAACTAGCGAAGAAGAACCTCGATATGATCTGTGCCAATGATGTATCGGTAGAAGGGCAAGGCTTCAACAGCAACAACAACGCTCTCAACCTTTACTGGAACGATGGCGATAAGTCACTCCCACTAGAGAGCAAAGAGGCATTAAGCTTCAAGATCTTAGAGCAGATCCAAGAACTTATACCAATCACAGTAAGTAAGTGATCAGAAATAGCGTAGGAAAAACGCTTGAGAACAAGGCAGAGTTTTCCGATAAGTAGTGATTCTACAATCAAAAACTCTAACGAAGTTATCGAGCGTTTTAACAAGCTAGGATGAGCAATTATTTACTACGATTGGTATTTTTGAAGCGTAGCCGCATTTTTGCGCTGACAATACCCTGACACCTCTCGATTCTGTTGACCTAATGCTTACAGAACTAGGAACAGAATTGATTGGTGTTTATAATCCTCTTCACTCATCATCCTCTCTATTAAAGGAAGTAAACAGATGGCTGGTACCCGTAAATCAAACCGTCGTGAAGAAATTCTACAAGCGCTTGCGCAAATGTTGGAGTCAGCAGAAGGCGCATCTCGTATCACAACGGTGAAACTGGCCAAGCAGGTCGGCGTATCAGAAGCTGCACTTTATCGCCATTTCCCAAGTAAAGCGCGCATGTTTGAAGGGTTAATCGAGTTCATCGAAGAGGCGCTAATGTCGCGTATTAATCGCATCCTTGATGAAGAGAAAGATACCTTAGAGCGTATTCGATTGGTGCTGCAACTGATCCTTGTTTTCTCAGAACGTAACCCTGGCCTGACTCGTATTTTGTCTGGTCATGCTCTAATGTTTGAAAACGAACGCCTACGCGATCGCATCAACCAGCTGTTTGAACGTATCGAAACACAACTGCGTCAGATCCTGCGTGAGCGTAAGATTCGTGAGGGTAAATCTTTCCCTGTGGATGAAAGAATTCTTGCAGCTCAACTACTTGGTCAGGTTGAAGGCAGTCTCAATCGCTTTGTGCGTTCAGACTTCAAATACCAGCCAACTGAAAACTTTGATGCCTACTGGGCGCTACTGAGTGCTCAAATCAAATAAATTCAATAACCTAAGCGGTGCTTATGACGACACAAACCAGTTCGACACAACACGTAATCACCAAACCACCTTTTCAGCTTTCGCTACTGCACCCTAAATATTGGGGCGTTTGGTTCGGTTTTGGCTTGCTTGCCTTCATTGTTAATGTGCTGCCTTATCGCGCTCTCCTGCTGCTTGGCCGCTCTCTTGGTGCTCTTGGTGCTCGTTATGGCAAAAAGCGCGTTGCGATCACCGCACGCAATCTAGAGCTCGCATTTCCAGACAAGTCCAGCGATGAAGTCGATGCCATGGTGCAAGAGAACTTCAAAAATACGGGTATGGCACTCATCGAAACTGGCATCACTTGGTTCTGGCCAACGTGGCGCTTTAAGCGTTTGCTGGTAGACAAAGACACCCAAGCACTGCGTACTCATCAGCAGAATGGCAAAGGGGTACTCTTGTGCTGCGTTCACGCGCTTAATCTAGAGATCACTGCTCGTGGGATGGCGGTACTTGGTATTCCGGGGCTTGGCGTATATCGTCCACACAACAACCCTGCTTACGAATTTATTCAGTACCGTGGCCGAACTCAAAATGGCAACCGATTGATTCACCGTAAAGACGTAAAACGCATGATCAAAGTGCTGCGTAAAGGAGAGATCCTTTTCTACCTACCAGATCATGATTACGGCCGTAATAAGTCGGTATTTGTGCCTTTCTTTGCTGTCGAAGATGCCTGCACCACCACTGGTACCAGCATTTTGGCTTACACCAGTAAGTGTGCACTGGTTCCGGGCTCTGGTTTTAGAAATGAAGATGGTAAATATGAGATCATCGCCAATGAGTCCGTGGAAGCAGATTACCCACAAAAAGATGAGAAAGCTGCGGCGGCTTACATGAACCGCTACCTAGAGAAAACCATCTTAAGAGCACCAGAACAGTGGATGTGGCTGCACAAGCGCTATAAAACCATGGAAGACCCAGAAGTGCCAAAAGGCATTCGCTACAAATAAACGTGACCAAAAGAAAGGGGCTGATGATTCATCAGCCCCTTTTGCATTTTATATTCTGAACAGAATCGTATTAGATGCCGTACTCAGCGCGGTACGCTTTTACAGCTTCTAAATGCTCTTTATCTGTACCTTTCTCTTCAAGGAAAGTTACAAGATCTGTCAGGCTAACGATTGAGATGATTGCACAACCGAAATCGCGCTCAACTTCTTGAATCGCAGACAGTTCGCCTTTGCCCTTCTCTTGGCGGTCAATCGCTACCAAAACACCCGCTAGGTCAGCACCATTCGCTTGGATGATTTCCATTGACTCACGAATCGCTGTACCTGCAGTAATTACGTCGTCCACTAGCATGATACGACCTTCAAGAGCGCTACCAACTAGGTTGCCACCCTCACCGTGGTCTTTCGCTTCTTTACGGTTAAAGCAGTAAGGCGTATCTACATCATGGTGATCTGCCAGTGCAACTGCAGTTGTCGTTGCGATTGGAATACCTTTGTATGCAGGGCCAAACAGTACATCAAATTCAATACCAGAATCAGCCAATGCTGCTGCGTAAAAACGGCCTAGACGCGCTAGGTCACGGCCTGTGTTAAACAATCCAGCATTGAAGAAGTAAGGGCTCTTACGGCCAGACTTTAAAGTAAACTCACCAAACTTAAGTACTTCTTTCTCTAGTGCAAATTCAATAAATTCACGTTGATATGCTTTCATGCTCATCCTCTAAATTAATTTACTTTCCAGTTCCTAACTTCCAATAACTCAAGAAGCTAACAATGATGTATTTTCTAAATAGATAGCTCTACAACAAGGCAGCAAGGTTTTTCAGCCCTATGAGCATAGGGGACCTATGTGATTAGGGTGAAAAATGGCAGCTAACGCAGGTGTAGAGTTATATATGACGAAAATAAAAAAATAGCCCCTTAAAAAGGAGCTATTAAAATTGATTATTCTGCCAACGCCGACTTCTGCGCTTCAACAATATCGGCAATGCCCTTATTCGCCAGGGCTAGAAGCTGCATCAGCTCTTCGTGGCTAAACGGTTCACCTTCTGCGGTGCCTTGAATCTCAATCATCTTACCGTCTTCCGTCATTACAACGTTCATATCTGTATCAGCTGCTGAGTCTTCAACGTATTCAAGGTCACACAGGGCTTGTTCACCAACGATACCCACTGAAACTGCCGCTACGTGGCCTTTCATTGGGTTCGTTTTAAGCTTACCGCTCTCTAATAGGTGGTTAATCGCGTCAGCCATTGCTACGCTCGCACCAGAGATAGACGCAGTACGTGTACCGCCATCTGCTTGGATAACATCACAATCGACAGTGATCATGATTTCACCCATCGCTTTTAGATCAACCACAGCACGTAGGCTACGAGCGATCAGACGTTGGATTTCCATCGTACGACCGCCTTGCTTACCGCTCGCTGCTTCACGACGGTTACGTGTGTGCGTTGCACGTGGCAACATGCCGTATTCAGCAGTAACCCAACCCTTTCCTTGACCTTTCAACCAACGCGGTACGTTCTCTTCTACCGTTGCGTTACATAGAACCTTGGTGTTACCAAACTCAACCAGCACAGAGCCTTCAGCATAAGCTGTGTAGTTACGAGTAATTTTAATTGGACGAACTTGATCTACGGCGCGGTCATTTGGACGCATAAGTATCTACCTTATTAGTCTTATCTTTAGGTGTTTAACTATTGAAAGTGTCTGTCACCTAAGAAAGGGGTGAGACAAATTGGATTGGGGCGAGATTATATAGCAGTTTACGGTGCAAAGCTATTTATCCTGAGACACCACCTATCCTGAAAAGCTTATAAACCTAAAAAGCGATGGACGCACATAGCACTCCGTATCGTGATACTATGCGTGCGCGTTATTTTCAGAATGATAAAAGACAGGAAAATTCGATGATTTATAGTATGACGGCATACGCACGTAAAGAAGTAAAAGGCGATTGGGGTACAGCTGTGTGGGAAATCCGCAGTGTAAACCAGCGCTACCTTGAAACTTACTTCCGCATGCCAGAGCAGTTCCGTGGCCTAGAGCCAATCCTTCGCGAGCGTTTTCGTAAACGCCTAGCACGCGGTAAGGTTGAGTGTAATCTGCGCTTTGAAGCAAACCCTGCAGCAAAAGGTGAGCTAAGCATCAACGAAGGCCTAGCGCAGCAAGTGATCAATGCGGCGAACCAGGTAATGGGCATGACTGGCGAAGAGAGCCGCCTAAACCCGTTCCAAGTGATGAACTGGCCAGGTGTGATGGAAACACCAGAGCAAGACATGGACGCGATCAACAAAGACCTTCTAGCTGCGTTTGATGACGCAGTAAAAGATTTCATTGACGCACGTGGCCGTGAAGGCGACAACATGAAAGCTCTAATCGAGCAGCGCCTAACTGCAATCACAGAAGAAGTTGTTAAAGTTCGCGCACGCATGCCTGAGATCCTAGAATGGCAACGTGAGCGTCTTCTTAATAAATTTGAAGAAGCGAAGATTGAACTTGAAGGTGCACGTGTTGAGCAGGAGCTGATCCTACTGGCTCAAAAGTCTGACGTAGCAGAAGAGCTAGATCGCTTAGATTCTCACGTGAAAGAGGCAACGAATATTCTGAAGAAAGGTGGCGCATGTGGCCGTCGTCTAGACTTCATGATGCAAGAGTTCAACCGTGAGTCAAACACACTAGCATCTAAATCTATCAGTACTGACATCACCGCATCTGGTGTAGAACTCAAGGTTCTTATCGAGCAGATGCGTGAACAGATCCAAAACATTGAATAATCTATTAGGCTTCCACCTAACATGATTCGAAAATAGCTCCTGATCTCAGGGGCTATTTTTTATAGCAAGTATAGTTCCTCTCTTCTGCATGCCCTTTGCTAAACAAGAACAGATGCTCATCTTGCACTTTGTACATCAATTCAATTTTAGCTCTCACCAAGGCATCCATATCACGCACAAGGCTGCCACTATCTACAGGCTTTAAATCCCAATCGATATGATGGTAGGCAACCGATAGTAGACCGTTTTCAGCGGTGTAATCCGCTTCAAAGTAGACTTCATAAGGTTTGGTGCCCTCAGCCGCTGTTTTAAAGTGACCCTTTTGAAAAATCAGCAAGGTTTTATCTGAGGTGAACTCTAAGATAGAGCGATCAGCGATCTCTTGATAACCGCTATAGCCTTTTGTGACAAACCCCTCATCGAGTTGTACACATGCCCAGCGCGTACCCGCCAAATGTTGCTGATCAAACTTCCATTGATACAGCCCGATAGCGATAACACTGACTAAAAGTGCGATGTTGAAAGCGATGATTGTTTTTAACCGCATATAGCTCTCGCCCTCTTAATGGCTTTTACGACTGTCTCTGGAATCTGCTCGATTGTCACTGAATGGTTCACATAACTGGCATTCTTGCTGCCATGTTTGGCAAACGCAAAGGCTTTAATCAGGTAAACGCCATCGTCATAAGCCGACTCTGCTACTCTCAGATATACATCTGCATGACAGGTAGGAATAGACTGAGTTGCTAACTCATACGCGAGAAGCTGTCCGTCGCTGATCAAATATGCGCTGTCATGAAGGTAAAAATCGGTCGCACCAACTTGAAAGTGCTGATACTCGCTTGGTTGGATAAAGTCTGGTTTTCTTATAAAAGGTTTAGCTAGCAAGACAAAAATCAGACAGGCAAGTAGAACCACTGTTATCACGCCATGCCACAAATACAGGTTCTCTTTGTGTTTAATAGGCGCGCTAACTTTGATAGGTTCATCGCCTTTGCTTGATGTTGCCGGGATAACCTCACTCTCTTGGCTTACTCGAATTGTCCGCTCTTCAACCTTCTTTTTTACAGGCTCTTCAGCGCAGTGAATCTCAAGTACGTAGCCAATTTTGCTCACCGTTCTAATAGTGACATCAGTAGCGCCTAATTGTGCGAAGCTTTTTCTTAAACCAGAAATGACATTAGTGATCGCTTGGTCGGTAACTAGAGCACCCTCCCAACACGTTTCAAACAAACACTCACGGGTAACGTGGGCACCTTGATTCTCTAACAGCAAGCTCAATACGGCATAGGGCAGCGGGCGCAATTGGATGCTCTCGCCTTCCACACTCGAGAGTGTTCGAGTGGTAGGATCAAGTATCAAATTGGAAAAATAGACTCTATGCATAGGCTCACTGTTACTAGGCTTTGAGCAAATTTTACTCAAAAATATACCGCGGTGATTATGATCCTATCATTACTGACTCTGTGGTGTAAGTGGTAGGCTGAAATCTACTACCAATTCACAGAACAGTGCCAATAAAAAATACACCATCAAATATATCAATAAGTTACAAGGTAAATATAAAAATAAATAAAAGGAAAAGCGTCAATAAACCGACAATTCGTGAAGTTTAAATGAAATCCATCTTTAGTTTTATATTGGCAGTGAACACACAATGCACACTGTTTTTTATCCCCGATGAGATTAATAGAATGAAAAAAGCAGTGATCCTTTTAGCAGCATTTTCTGCCTTTGCTGGTGCTCAAGAGCAAGCCGTTGAAAAAGACGTATCTGGTTTTTATTTAGGCGGTGGTTTCGGTACCACAACTTATGATGATGACGTGTCTGGCTCAACACTAGAAACCAATGATTCAACATTTAAGCTGATTGGTGGTTACCAGTTTAACCGTATCGTCGGCATAGAAGCGCAGTACACCAAGTATAGTGATGTGACAACACCGCAAGCTTCTGGCGCATTAGAACCTACTGCTATTTCTGTTGCTGCAAACCTTGGTTACACCTTTGACAATGGTTGGCGCCCATTTGGTACCGTTGGTTTGACTCAAATGTCTATTGACATACCATTCGCAAAAGACGAAGACGAAACCGCACTTCGTTTAGGTGTTGGTGTTGAATACACCCCTGCAAGCCTAGAGCATTTAAACTTCCGCGTTGCTTACGAAGTCGATACATTCACAATCGAACAAGACTTCCCATTCTCGGACGTTACTATCCAACTTGGTTCGTTCTACGCAGGTGCTACCTACAAGTTCTAATAACTAACACTCTGTTAGCTAGAAAGCAAAAGGGCGACTTTATGTCGCCCTTTTCAATATCTGCCTGTTTTCGCTCACCATTACTCATCTGGCTCTTGAGTACGTCTATCGACATATGGCCAATAATGGTGCCCTACTCGAATCAGTAGTGTCGCAGCCGCAAGTATAAATGCTGCCACCGCCAGCCACACCACCAATACCGCATCCAACTCTTTCATACCTAGCGTGATATATCGGGCAATCGCCATCATTGCGATATAGATAGGATATCGAACAGGGATCTTACCGTTCACCACAAATTGCTGCACCATCGCTAACACTTCGAGATAGATGAACATCAGCAGGATGTCAGTCAAGAGAACGCGTTTTTCAGCAAACACATGCATGAACTCTTCAACCATCGCAAACAGGGTCGCCAATGTAATGGCCACCAGCAGTACGGCTTCAAGAATATGGAATATCTTCAAGAAAGGTCGACTGAAACCTTTTGGTAAATGAGAAGGCATAAACACTCTAATTACTAATTAAACCTGCCAATACAATAGCATGCCTCTATCAAAGTGGCGCTATCTGTTATGACCAACTTTAGGCGTAGAGCGTGACAGCGATGTGAATACTTATCCAACACGCAAAAAAATGGCCCTGCACAATGCAGAGCCACTATCAAAACATCAATACCGACTACAGAAGCAGTAGGTATACAAGGAACACAACCGACAGTCCGTAAATCAGTGGGTGTACCTCTTTGCCTTTACCTGCTACAACCATAGTGAATGCGTAGCTGATGAAGCCCATCGCCATGCCGTTCGCAGGAGAGAAGCTCAATACGGTAAACATGATGGTGAAGAACGCCGCAATACGAGACTCTTTCTTCTCCCAGTTGATCTGACCAAGGCGGCCGACCATGTAGATGCCCACAACTACCATCGCCGGTGCAACCATAGCTGCCGAGAAGATAGAGAAGATTGGGTATAGGAATAGTGAGATAAGGAACAGACCCGCAACCATTACAGCGGCAAGGCCAGTCTTCGCGCCTTGAGAAGAAGCAATACCCGACTCAGAGAAAGCCGTAATCGAAGTGGTACCCAAAACAGAACCAATCACCGTACCGCCAGCATCTGCTACTAGTGCTGACTTCGCGTTTGGCACTTTACCGTCTTTATCAATGATACCCGCATCACGACCAACACCAACAATGGTGCTCAAGCCATCAAAGAAGTCGACAATCAGGAAGATAAGAACGATGAACAGTAGATCAAACATTTTCTCTGGCGTGAAGGCCGAGAAATCAAAGATCGCACCGAAGCTGCCCGCCATGCTTGGTGGCATAGAAATTAGCTCATCAGGGATTGGTGCATTCGACGTACCCATGAACAAATCAGCGATGATAGTCAGAGCAATCGCCGAAACAAACGAGATAAACGTCGCCAGCTTAATATCACGAACCATACAGCCAAGAGCAATGAAGATACTCACGTAAGCGATGATCACTTGTGGGTCTGAGATGTCACCTAGGCCAACCAGAACAAACGGGTTAGAAACGATGATGCCGGCGTTTTTAAGGCCCAAGAACGCGATGAACAGACCAAGCGATACCGTGATCGCCAACTTTAAGTCTTCCGGAATCGACTCAATCATCGACTTACGAATATTAGTCAGAGAGAATGCAAGGTACAAAATGCCCGATAGGAAAATACCAAATAGCGCTTCATTCCACAGTACCGCAACCGAGCCGCTTAGTAGCAGACCTTTAAAGAAGCCGTTCATGCTCATACCTGGAGCTAACATGACCGGGTAGTTACCCCAGATACCCATGATTAGGGTTGAGATAGCCGCAGCCAAAGCAGTTGCCGTAAATACCGCACCTTTATCCATACCTGGAATACCGCCAAGAATGGCAGGGTTCACCGCTAGGATGTAGCTCATCGCCAAGAAAGTAATGAAACCTGCGTATAGCTCAGTGCTAATCGTGGTCTTTCTTTCAGAAATCTTAAACAGAGAATCCAGCGAACCAGATGAGGTGTTTTGGGCCTTAAGGGTGGAATCGGTACTCACAACAAAACCTATGCAAAAAAGTAAGAAATTGAAGATTCAAATGCTGCGAGAAAAAGAGAGGTTTCTACACTAAAAACTGTAGTCACCAAGATAGGCTCAGTAGTAGAAACATCTAGTCTAGCAGGGTCTGTTGGCCCTTCGAGATGATTTTTGCAGCGAGTTGTTGGGGATTTCTACAAGGCAGAGACTTTGAAGTGTAGCTAGCCTACATAAGAAGTCGATAACGCAGTAGAAATCACCAACAAACGCTGCCCAAAGGGTTCGGCTAAAATCGTTTTATGCTTTGTTAAGGAGTCTTTACTTAGAATACTAGGCTACAAACTCCTTGCCGCGCCTAAAACGATTTTTTCTCGAACAAAACTCCATCGCGAAAGGTCAACAGACCCTAGATATATACAGCATTTAATCGTTTGCGCGGATTGTAAGGGTTAAGATTAAAACTTCAACAAATTTTGTCTAGATCACATAAAAAAGTACCAATAGCCACTTATCGCATTTCTAGAAAGATCCTTGGGAAGATCATTTGCCAATAAATAACGATCAAGCCAGTTGTTCTGAATCATTGAAATATGCTACTCTTCGCCTCCATTTTTCTGACCTAATTTTCACCACATTGCGTGTACACTGTGCACAGCAGAGGTGAGCAAGAGTTCGGTCAGTGCTATCTTTTATAGTGAAGAGCAACATCTTCACTCAATCCAACCAACAGTGGAAACATACAGATGGGCAAAGGTACTCTTTACATCGTATCTGCACCTAGTGGCGCAGGTAAATCGAGCTTGATCTCAGCAATGCTAGAAACCAATCCAACCTACGCAATGAAGGTATCTGTTTCACACACCACTCGCGGTATGCGCCCTGGTGAAGAGAATGGTGTTCACTACCACTTCGTTGAAAAGCATCACTTCGAAGACCTTATCGGTAAAGGTGAGTTCTTAGAGTATGCAGAAGTGTTTGGTAACTACTACGGTACCTCTCGCGTATGGATTGAAGAGAACCTAGAGCGCGGTATCGACGTGTTCCTAGATATCGACTGGCAAGGTGCTCGTCAGATCCGCGAACAGATGCCTCAAGCGAAGAGTGTATTCATTCTGCCACCATCAAACGGTGAGCTAGAGCGTCGCCTGAATGTTCGTGGTCAAGATAGTGCAGAAGTTATTGCGAAACGCATGAGCGAAGCGAAGTCAGAAATCTCTCATTATAATGAGTATGACTATGTGATCGTTAATGATGACTTTGATGCAGCCCTTATGGACTTCAGAGCTATCATCCGTGCGGAGCGCTTAAAAGAAGATAAGCAAGCAGCAAAATACAGCGGCATGCTTACCGCTCTACTGGCGGAATAGTCTAGCAAGGCTAGATTTTCCATTGAGATAAGTATACGGTGATCTAGAAAGTCACTAATTAAGCTTGTATACTTTCTCGTCATTCAAAATTTATTAGTTAACTATTTGGAGTCCTCATGGCACGCGTAACTGTTCAAGACGCTGTTGAAAAAGTTGGCAACCGTTTCGACCTAGTTCTTATTGCGGCTCGCCGCGCTCGTCAAATGCAAACTGGCGGTAAAGATTCACTAGTGCCTGAAGAAAACGATAAGCCAACGGTTATCGCACTTCGTGAAATCGAAGAAGGTCTTATCACTAAAGACGTACTAGATGCTCGTGAGCGTCAAGAGCAACAAGAGCAAGAAGCAGCTGAGCTTGCAGCAGTAAGCAGCATCGCTCACTCTCGTTAACTCTTATTCGCAAAAAGCGTCATTGTTATTCGAACTAATTAACCTTCCGGGCCTTTAATTTGTATCTATTCGATAGCCTCAAAGACGTTGCCCAAGAATACCTAACAGAGCCTCAAATTGAGGCTCTGCGTCAATCTTATGTGGTAGCGAGAGATGCCCATGAAGGGCAAACCCGCTCAAGCGGTGAACCATACATTATCCACCCTGTTGCTGTTTCACGTATCCTAGCTGAAATGCGCCTTGATATCGAAACACTCCAAGCAGCCCTACTCCACGATGTAATTGAAGATACTGAAGTTACAAAAGAAGAGTTAGAAGCGCAGTTTGGTAACACAGTGGCGGAGCTTGTTGATGGTGTTTCTAAGCTGGATAAGCTTAAGTTTCGTGATCGCAAAGAAGCGCAAGCAGAGAACTTCCGTAAAATGGTTCTCGCAATGGTGCAAGACATCCGCGTTATCTTGATCAAATTAGCAGACCGAACACACAACATGCGCACGCTCGGGGCACTTCGCCCAGACAAAAAGCGTCGTATTGCACGTGAAACTCTAGAGATCTACTCTCCTCTTGCTCACCGTCTTGGTATTCATAACATCAAGACTGAACTAGAAGAACTTGGCTTTGAAGCCCTTTATCCAAACCGTTACCGAGTTCTTAAAGAAGTGGTGAAAGCCGCTCGTGGTAACCGCAAAGAGATGATCCAACGTATCCATAGCGAGATTGAAGGTCGCCTAGAAGAGGTTGGCTTACCTGCTCGCGTATTTGGTCGTGAAAAGAACCTGTTCTCCATCTACAACAAGATGAAAACCAAAGAGCAGCGCTTCCACACCATTATGGATATCTACGCATTCCGCGTCGTGGTAGACACTCCAGACACCTGTTACCGTGCTCTAGGTCAGGCTCATAGCTTGTATAAGCCTCGTCCTGGCCGCATGAAAGACTACATCGCAGTACCGAAAGCCAACGGCTATCAATCTCTGCATACCTCTATGATCGGCCCTCACGGCGTTCCTGTTGAAGTACAGATTCGTACAGAAGACATGGACCAAATGGCAGACAAGGGTGTAGCAGCGCACTGGTCTTACAAAGGCAATGGTACTCGTAGCAATGGCACCACCGCACAAGTGAAAGCTCAGCGTTGGATGCAGAGTCTACTTGAGCTGCAACAAAGTGCCGGTAACTCGTTCGAATTCATCGAGAACGTTAAGTCTGATCTATTCCCTGATGAGATTTTCGTCTTCACACCGAAAGGTCGTATCGTCGAGCTGCCAGCAGGCGCAACAGCCGTCGACTTTGCTTACGCAGTACATACTGACGTGGGTAATATGTGTGTTGGCGCTCGTGTAGACATGAACCCGTACCCGCTAAGCAAAGCCCTGAAGAACGGTCAGACGATCGAAATCATCAGCGCACCGGGTGCTCGTCCAAATGCTGCATGGCTCAACTATGTGGTGACTTCTCGTGCTCGTACTAAAATTCGCCAGGTTCTTAAGACCATGCGTCGTGAAGAGTCGGTAACCCTAGGTCGCCGTCTACTTAACCACGCACTGGGTGAACACTCGATTGGCGATATTGCTCAAGAGAATGTCGATCATGTTCTATCTGATCTGCGCTTAGAGTCAATTGAAGACCTACTGGCTTCGATTGGTCTGGGTGAGCTGATGAGTATCGTGATTGCTCGTCGTCTACTGGGTGATGCGGACGAACTAACAGAAGTGAACAACGACAGCGATACACCGAAGAAGAAGCTGCCTATCCGTGGCGCTGAAGGTCTATTGCTGACATTTGCCAACTGTTGTCACCCGATCCCAGACGATCACATCATTGCCCATGTATCTCCAGGTCGTGGCCTTGTGGTTCACCGCGAAACGTGTCCAAACGTTCGTGGTTACCAAAAAGAACCTGACAAGTACATGGCGGTGGAATGGTCTGACGATTACGATCAAGAGTTCACAGCTGAGCTTCAGGTTGATCTGCAGAACCACCAAGGTGCGCTGGCTGAGTTAACTAACGTTATCTCGAAAACAGGCTCCAACATTCACGGTATCTCGACTGAAGAACGTGATGGGCGCTTGTACACTGTGACTATCTTGCTGACCACCAAAGATCGTGTGCATCTTGCGAGTATTATGAAAAAGCTACGTGTTATGCCACACGCGCTGAAGGTAAGACGTCGTAAGAACTGATTCAAGAGCAGATGAGGGATTCGAGATGGCGAGATGCGAAGAGCAAAATACTTCATGACTCACCATCTTGGTTCCACATCTGCTTTTAGTTTTTTCGAATCGCAATAGATAAAGCAGATGAGAGATACGAGTGTCGTGATACGAAGAGCAAACGCTTTTCACCACTCAACTTCTCATATTTCAAGTCTGCTTTAATTTTTTGTACTGCCCTATTCTATTCGTATCCGCCCTTAATCTTTTCGCATCCCGCTTACTCGAATCTCGCATCTGCTCTTATCCTTTCACATCTCGTTTACTCGCATCCCTTACTCGCTCTTAGTCTTTTCGCATCCCGTTTACCCGAATCTCTCATCTGCTCTTTCGCTTTATCCTGTACAAAAATCCAGTAAAATGCTTGAATAGACGGTATCTATTACCGTCGTGAGCCTTGTTATGTCACAGCTTTTATCTGCTATTCCTCTTAACTCTCTGTCTGGAGTGGGCGCTAAGGTTGCCGAGAAACTGGCAAAGGTTGGATTGAACAACGTACAAGACCTGCTGTTCCACTTACCACTGCGCTATGAAGACCGCACACGCATCTACCCGATTGCAAAATTGCATGCGGGGATCTGGGCAGCAGTGCAAGGCAAAGTAATGAGTGTCGATACTATTTTCGGCAAGCGCAAAATGCTGGCGGTAAAAATCAGCGACGGTAATGGCACTATCACCCTGCGCTTTTTCAACTTCACTGCTGGGATGAAGAACAATTTTGCCGAAGGCAAACAAGTTCATGCCTACGGCGAGATCAAGCGTGGCGGTATGGGTTTAGAAATCGTCCACCCAGACTACAAGTTCTTTGCTCCAAGGCAGCAACCTGACGTTGAAGCAACCCTGACGCCGGTTTACCCAACCACAGATGGTCTAAGACAAGTCACGCTGCGCAACCTTACCGACCAAGCACTAGAGCTTATCGATAAAGCCGCGGTTAATGAACTACTGCCTTCTGGTTTATACGATCACCAAATTACGCTAGCTCAGGCGCTACATACCATCCATAGACCACCACCGGGGATCGACCTTGAGCTATTTGATGAAGGTAAGCATCCAGCTCAACTGCGTTTGATCATGGAAGAGCTGCTCGCACAAAACCTATCAATGCTATCGGTTCGCAGCAAGGGGCAACAAGACAACGCGATTCCACTGCCGCCAGTGCATACGCTCAAAGACAAACTACTAGCGCAATTACCATTCTCGCCAACCAATGCACAAGCACGCGTGGTGAAAGAGATTGAGGGCGATCTAGAGAAACCACACCCTATGATGCGCTTAGTACAAGGTGATGTAGGCTCAGGTAAAACGCTAGTCGCCGCCCTCGCCGCCGTTCGCGCTTTAGAGCACGGTCAACAAGTCGCGCTGATGGCACCAACCGAGCTTCTGGCAGAGCAGCACTCAATAAACTTTTCTAATTGGTTTGAGAGCATGGGTATTCAAGTCGGTTGGCTAGCCGGTAAGCTCAAAGGCAAAGCCAAAGAGAAAGAGCTTGAACGCATTGCCAGTGGCGAAGCGCAAATGGTGGTAGGCACACACGCCCTATTCCAAGAGCACGTCGAGTTTAAGAACCTAGGCCTGGTGATCATTGATGAGCAGCACCGATTTGGTGTCCACCAGCGGCTAGAGCTGCGTGAAAAAGGCGCTAAGCAAGGACACTACCCACATCAATTGGTGATGACGGCGACACCGATTCCACGCACACTAGCGATGACGGCCTATGCCGATTTAGAAACCTCGATTATTGATGAGCTGCCACCGGGTCGAACGCCCATTCAAACCGTCGCTATTCCAGATACCAAGCGTGACGACATTGTCGAACGTGTGCGTAATGCCTGTCTCAACGAGGGCAAACAGGCCTACTGGGTGTGTACGTTGATTGATGAGTCTGAAGTGTTGGAAGCGCAAGCCGCTGCTGACACTGCAGAAGAGCTACAACGCAAACTGCCTGATGTGAAAATTGGTTTAGTACATGGTCGAATGAAGCCAGCCGAAAAACAGGCTGTGATGCAGGAGTTCAAAGAAAACAAACTGCACCTATTGGTCGCGACAACGGTTATCGAAGTTGGTGTGGATGTTCCGAACTCGAGCTTAATGATCATCGAGAACCCAGAGCGTCTAGGTCTGGCTCAGCTGCACCAATTACGTGGTCGTGTTGGTCGTGGTTCGGTCGCCAGTCATTGTGTACTGCTGTATCACTCACCACTCTCTAAAACTGCTCAGAAGCGCTTAGGCGTACTGCGTGAAAGTAATGATGGCTTTGTGATAGCACAGCGTGATTTGGAGATCCGTGGGCCGGGTGAGTTGCTTGGTACTAAGCAGACAGGCTTGGCAGACTTTAAGATTGCCGACTTGGTTCGCGACCAGCGTTTAATCCCTGAAGTGCAGCGTATTGCACGCCACATCCACGATAGCTACCCAGACAACGCTAAGGCGATCATCAACCGCTGGCTGGGTGAACGTGATGTGTATTCTAAGGCGTAGTGACTGCTGATAATTAATTGAACTAAAAAGGCTTCCGTATGGAAGCCTTTTGCATATGAACCCTTTCGAAAAACAACTAAGAGCGAGATTCCCTACTCGCTCGTCCCTCGCAATAGGGAATGACGTAAAGAGCAGATACGCGTCTTGTAACCCGATGGCTGCCACCAACTTCACTCTGTCTCTCGCGTCAATTCAACCCAACAGGAAAAAGCTTCAAAACTCATTACACCGTCATCCTCGAGAAGGAAGAATGACTGAGTCGGGGATCTATAGCCGCCCCCGAAGCTCACTAGATCTACGACTTAACTGGAAAGCTGATCTGCGCTTTCAGGCCACCTTGGCTGCGGTTATTCACCACCACAGCGCCTTGATGCTGACTGACAATGCGCTTCACAATCGCCAAGCCTAAACCTGTACCTTCGCTACCTCGTGCTGTATCGCCTCGAGTAAAAGGTTCGAACAGTTTACTGATCTGATCTTGAGGAATTCCGGGGCCATTATCTTCTACTGTTACCCAAGCCAGCTTGTTGTCGGCTGTCATACCCGTGGTGACTTTGACCCAGCCATTACCATAGCGCAGGGCGTTAACCACCAAGTTGCTAATGGCACGCTTAATCGCAATTGGGTTGCCCAAGGCAGGCTTCATGTTAGAAGAGAGATCAGTTTCAATTTCTACCTCATAGCCACCCTCAGAGCTCGCTACTTCTCCGGCAATATCTTCTAGGAACACAGATTGGAAGGAATTACGGTCAACAGGTTTTAGGTAATCCATAAATTGGCTGATGATCTCATTACACTCTTCCGTATCACTGATAATTCCTTCGGCTAAGTAACTGTCTTCTGGTGACATCATCTCCGTCGCTAAACGAATACGGGTCAATGGTGTACGCAGGTCATGACTGATACCCGCCATCAATAGCGCTCTATCTTCCTCAAGCTCTTGGATGCCTTTCGACATCTGGTTGAAAGCACGAGTTACCGAGCGAATCTCTTGCGCACCTTGAACTGGAAGAGGCGGTGGAATATCACCGCGCCCTACCCCTTTGGCAGCTTTCTCTAATGCAATCAAAGGACGATTCTGTAAACGGATAAACAGCCAGCCACCAGCAATGATCAACAGCGCCATTATCAAGCTATTGCGAAACAGCGGTGCAAAATCTTCTTCTTGTAGCTCAGAGAGTGGTATTCGAATCAACGAATTGGGCAACTGCGCTATATCCATCCAAAGTACATAGCTCTCAGCACCCAAGATCAGCCTCACCTCGGTCTCTGAACCAAGCTCTTTAGTCATCTCTTCACTCATCAGGTCAATCGCTACAGCATGGTAAAACTCACCCGCCGTTTCACTGTCTTTGGTGTGAACCGTTACCCCAAGCTGCTCGAGTACACGCTGACGCAGCGGCGCATCCATCTCAATATCAAGATCACCTTCGTCTAAAACCAAGTTCAGCTCATGCGCCAAGATCTTATTGAACTGCTGCAAACTCGGCATCAAGGCGTAATTAAACACCGCGTAGTAAGAGAATATTTGGCTAGCAACCAGCAAGGTTAAGAAGAGAACGATAGATTGAGTAAAGGAGCTACGTATACGCATAGAAAACCTAAAGTGAAAGGTAGAGAAACAGAGACATAATAGAAACTATAACTCTAAACCACTGTTCTGAATAGAAAACGGGCCATCACATAATTATGAGATGACCCGATAACAATCATATTTCAATCACGATAGTGACTGATAGAGTTACACTGCTTTTCCATCAGGAACGAACACGTAACCTAAGCCCCACACCGTTTGGATGTAGCGCGGCTTACTTGGATCTTCTTCAACAAGGCGACGCAGGCGAGAGATCTGAACGTCGATAGAACGCTCCATCGCAGAATACTCACGGCCACGAGCCATGTTCATCAGCTTATCGCGAGACATTGGCTCACGCGCATTGGTGACTAGTGACTTCAATACCGCGAACTCACCTGAAGTCAGTGGCATTGGCTCTTCACCGCGGAACATCTCACGTGTACCTAGGTTTAGGCGGAATTCACCGAACTCAACCACAGACTCTTCTGTGCTTGGTGCACCCGGCGCTTCAATCACTTGACGACGCAGTACTGCTTTAATGCGCGCCAGTAGCTCACGAGGGTTAAATGGCTTAGGTAGGTAATCATCGGCACCCACTTCTAGGCCAACAATGCGATCCACTTCATCACCCTTTGCTGTCAGCATCAGGATAGGAAGCATGTTGTTAGCATTACGTAGACGACGACAGATTGAGAGGCCATCTTCACCTGGCAACATCAGGTCCAATACCATCAAGTGGAAGTTTTCACGGGTTAACAGGCGGTCCATCTGCTCACTGTTTGCCACGCTACGCACTTGAAAGCCTTGCTCAGACAAGTAGCGTTCCAGCAATGCACGAAGGCGCGCATCGTCATCGACCACTAAAATTTTGTAGTTTTCTTGCATGTAATGGTTCCACCTATTAAAACTCAAACTTGAAGATTAAGTATTCTTTTTAGACATTGAAAATGTAACATTCTTGGAGAAAATGTCGCCTAAAGAATTGTTAACGTATGTTGCCTTTCTATATATTCTATCTTAGAACATGATTTCACTAAGTCAGAGTTATGAAAACAAACTTAATTACTCGTGAGGGTTATGAAAAACTCACAAAAGAGCTGAATTTCCTGTGGCGAGAAGATCGCCCTGAAGTGACCAAGAAAGTAACGTGGGCAGCGAGCCTCGGTGATCGCAGTGAAAATGCAGACCAATGCTTAGAACTACTTTAAACATACTAAAATGACTATAGGTCAAAATATATACAACCAAAAAAAATAGTACACATACTAAATATGTGTACTATTTGACAATCATTTTCCTAATACATCTAAACAAGCTGCCTGAACATAGTATTCTAATTTGGCTGGTTATTTCCCATCATCATATGAGTTAAGATAGTCCGCTATGATATCTCCGTGACAAGCATCTGGCTTACAAAAGCATCCCAAGCGCTTACCCGAAAGCTCTAACATATCTGCTTTTGTTATGTTCAGGAACTTATCATAATCGAAGTCATACTGGTATTTTCTCAATACTTCATTTCTATCATCGCCATCGACACCAATTGGGTACGGATTTCCCCATGGAGAGCCACGACCAATATATTCATAATCTTCAGTATTTTTCTTACTGTTATAGACAGGGTCTTTTTTTATATTCACAACCCGTGTTAGTAAGATTTTTTGAACGCTGGTTTTAACTGAGCTATCACGTAGGGCTTTGACTTCGTCTATAAACTCTTCACCATCACTGAATATTATTGAATGAGTATAGTCATCTAAATTACCAGTAATTGACTTAGAACACACAGTATACAATAGGTTATGTGATAAGGCGTATTTGCTACCAAACTCATGAAAGTCATCAAAGAAAATTAGCTCAGGTGTTTCCAAGTTCTGTAGGAGTTTACTCAGCTTCCGACAAAACTTGGAATAGCATTTAAACAACTCAGGATAAAGAATAAGAACTCGATTCATAATTAGAACAAGTGCTTTATAGTAAGGTTTAAACCAGAGTGCTCATTGAGGTATTCAACAACCAATCGTCTATGACACAGATGAGGCTCATGTTCACTACAAAGCAAACAACCATGATCTAACATGCTCGGTGTTATTTGCTTTTCAATGTTCCTTATCGCCATTAGATTTAGAAACTTATCTTCGTACTCGCGCCATGACATATCACCTTTCTTATAAGGGTTTAACATCTCTTTTGTCGGCGCAAGTTCAGGTAAGTGAACGTACTCTGCATCACAAAGCTCTTTGAGGAAAAACTTCAAATCATCACGTTTAGCAAAGCCAGCAAGCTGAGAGACGTTGTTCAAGCGAACATCGATCATAGTCTTAACATCGTTCGTTTTCACAAAATCGAAAAAAGTCTCAGCGCTCTTCTTTGTAAAGCCAATAGTAAAAATATTAATACTAGAGTGTTCACTAATCATAGTCTTCAATCTCGTCAAAGTAGTTAGGGAAAGTGTAAATTCCATTTACCTGTAACCAGTAACCGTTCCTTCCATCATCCGTTTTAAAGCTTCTGCTTAGGCCGATGCGTAAATACAGTTCTTCTTGTAACTCAATAAACTCCATGACTTTATTGAGTTCCCCATCTTTATAGTGCTTTTGAGCAAAGTCATGGAATCGTCGATCTGTAATTGATAGAAAGCCGAAGTAGTTGTCCTCACCATCCCAAAAAGATGCCTTGATTTTTCCTGGGTTAAACTTGTCTTCATGAATGGTCAGATTCTTAGGTTTGACCTTTATCGTAATAATAGAGTTATCAGGTGCATCTTTGAGCTCGATATGTTTTTGGTACCGTTCAGCAAAAGTAACATCGAAACCAGCGGGTACTGATGGACTAAGCGTTAAATCTAAAACCCTTTTAAATTCTCCTTTCGTACAGCGACCTACTGATTTACCATTTTCGAAACTAGAATCTTCTACATGTGGTTTAGCAGCTCCCTTGATGCGAGTAAAAGCACCACAAAGCTTAGAGCCCGGTTGTAAATTTAGTTTTTTACATATTTCGCTTGTAATGTAAGGCATCGGGCGAAAAAACTCCCCTGTATCTGGATCTGTTGCAGCGATGCAAACATTAGGGTTACCTTTTTTAAATCTAGTCAGATCTGTAATAATTAGTTCTTTCATTCTTATGATCCTTGCCGTCTCTTATTATAATGCCATAACGTCGTTTACAATGAAGTGCTGTTACATACTATGTGAGTAGTGCTCGTTCGGTTTCTTTAAATCACTTATCGAGCTCTCAGTACGATACACATCAAACCTACGATCTACTTCATTCTTTATACCACGCTTCATGTCAATGATATTGATTTCTAGATTTAATTGAGAACCAACTAACAGGCTATGAATAAGCTATAACTCTAGTGCACTTGTGACAGTTCCGAATTACGTGCTTTGAAATAATCTTACTTCTCGGTTAGTTTGTTGTGCTACTGACATATACCAACCGAGGATAGGCGTGAAGTCTATTGTCAATAGCCTACTAATACCGACAGAAACAACGTTGTTTTGAGTTTGATTTGAGACTAGCGTTGATGAATTTTAGATATATCAGAGCTTATCGTTACACATCCAAAAGGCTTCAAAATGAAGCCTTTAAATATCATCGTACGACACTCAACTTTGGGCGTACTTTTGGAAAGAGCGTGACATTAGATGATTGCGAGCCAGTGCTAGGCACAACTGCACATTTAAACAAGAGTCCACTAACTTCATCAACGGGTAGGCATAGACTCTTTGCTACGTCCACTATAGAGCAACCATCTTCACTGAGGGCTGCCAGAATTTTATTAATAACATGAGACGTCTCTCGTTTTATTCCATCTATCTCTCTGGTTCTCAGCCCCATTTTACTTGCTTGAATCACTAGATTCTTGTACTGCCACTCGGAAAGCACACCTACGTTCTTCATTTGTACAATCAGCGCAAATGCCGATACCCTCCAGTAATGCTTCAGCTTCAAAATCGATTCGATGGTGATCATTGAACCTTTGTAAGGTAAAACGGTTGCTCTCGGCATTAGCAATTCTGCAGCAAATCTATCGGCTTCAGATTCTAAGTCTTTTCCTTGTGGAGAGTTATGTTGATGAAGAATGAGGTGACCTAATTCGTGGGCAGCATCAAACCGGCTTCTCTCCCCAGATTTTTGAGTGTTTAAAAACACATAAGGTGTAGTCCCTTTCCAAAAAGAAAAAGCATCGACACTTTGTGTATTCTCCGCTAACGAAAATACTCTCACACCATGCTTTTCTAGTAAATGAACCATATTACTAATACTCGCAGTACCAAGGTTCCATTCAGCTCGCAACATCTGAGCCGCAACCTCAGGTTCTATATCACGATAATCAGGAACATTAGCGTTGAGCATATTAAAACTACGTTCAAAGAACTCACTAATCAGTACCCCTATCTGACCAGCCCCGATAGCTGCATGTTCTTGTGCAGCTTTCATACTTTTAAGAGATCTGAAGGATACTGTTTCTCTAGCTACTTCTTCGATAGCATCATCATCAAGCAAAAATTCTGCAGGGTAATTCAAGGCGCGAGAAAACGCCTGCACTGTTGCTTCAGGTGGTTCGCTGCTGCAATAGTCTTTTTCATACTCTGATACCATCCTAGGTGTTAGACCGACTTCTTGCGCTAAAGATTTGAAGGTTAGCTGTCTTCGCGTTCTAGCTAACTTTAGCCTAGATGGATTAAATTTTACTGACATTTCTTTACTACTTACTTTCTAATGGGGTCGAAAAAATCGGTTTCATCAGTAAATGTTGGCTGCATTGCTTTAGAAATTTGGCCCTCAAGTGGTACAGGTTCAAAAAGAAACCGTTGAGACCATTGTGATATTTTTAGTCTACCCTTCGCACCCGATAGCTGTGTTTCCGTCGGTAACGACAGTTCAAATCTGACTTCCAATTTATCTTTGTCTATAGCGTATAAAAACACCCATGTTTGATGATTATCTACACTATTTATTGATTCATCAATAGTAGCAACATCTTCAAATAGTGGGTAGTTAGCTTCTACAATATTTTTTGTAGCTTGTCCTTTTTGGTTACGAGTTTTGGGCTGAACTTCATTATCAAGGCCAGTGTTAGTATCTCCACTTGTAACAACTATCGTCAGCTGTTGTTCGGCATTAACTAGTTGAGCCATACCATCTCGATGAATAGCTTTCCAACCAACGCACTGATCTACAACCATTTGACGGAAAGACGCAACGATTTCTTCCCATGCTCTTGAACCGCCAGCTGTGATTGGGTGGAACTTATTTACACTATTGTATTGAGCAATCCCACTTAAGATTGCATCTTTAAACACTTGGGTATTAATACCTAGAACTGACTCATCTTGTGCGGAGCCACCTTCTTGCTCCCAAAATTTTACTAAACTGGAGTTCATAACTAAAAACCTTACCTATTACGATTTAATTTAATTCGAGCTGCAACGCCCATTTCCTATTTTAACCTACACTTGTAGGCAAAAACAAGAAATGAAGTGTGTATGATTTTACTCTAACTCGAAAATGACTTTAGGCTGGTTAGTAACACTCCAATCTCCTTACTGACAGAAAAAGCGACACTCCATATTGGATGTAGTTAAAACCATAAGAAGGCTACCAGTGTTGGAAGTATCGACTCAATACTTCAACAAATTTCCATCATTGAACTGTTTGAAATGCTGAAATAATACGCTGCTTGAACCCGCCAAACTGAACTTCGTCAGGAGTGCTCGCGACGTCACCTACCGTGCGACTACGTTCAGCGACACTGTTCCATCTCAAATCTGTATGGTTACTCGTTGAATCGGCATTGAAATCGTTGACAGACACCTTACGTCCTGAATCACTTGCTATAAATATCTCGGGAGTGTCCGCCCCAATAAACATACAAGACTGTGGAATATCTTGTCCTACTCTCTCAGCAAACTTTATCAAGCTCTGCTCTGCAAAAGTAAACAACCACGCCTGCTGGTTAGCTTCCCCATTTACTCGAAGAATTCGGCCAAGCACTTGCCTAAAATACAACTCCGTTTTTACCGAACTCATATGACAGCAAACTTGAAGCTTGGGAATGTCAGTACCTTCACTAATCATCCCAACGCTAACTATCCACTGAGTACTATCCTTCCGATAGCGTTCAATCTCAGCCAGGGGAGCCTCGTGACGATAGGTCACAATGGAGACGGTTTGTTGATACTTTTCCAAAAGCATCTTTTTAATCTCTTGAGCATGTTGAACAGAAGAGGCTACGACTAGCCCTCCTGCATCCTGATTTTGTGTACGTATCTCAGCAAGCTTTCGACAGCCAAGTCCAAGCAGGTATTCCATGGCCTCTTGATTGTGTATTACGCTCTGATAGGGAGCTTTAGTTTGCTTTAGCAGATCAAGAATCGATGAAAACGATTTTGCTTTACCGTCGCAGGTTACCGACAGGTGTTCATTATCTGCGAGTACAATCTTTGGTGCTCTGCAAACATGGTCCGAAACAGCTTGCTTAAGAGTGTATTGATAGTCGACCAAGATCTGCCCATCAGGGTCGCTGTACTGTGCCATCACTATCGGTAATGCATCTGAACGCCAAGGTGTACCGGAAAGCGCTAAAGTGTAGGTCGCGAGCTCTTGAATCTTCGTAAGCACTTGTTGGCCCCAAACGTTCGCATTTTCAAGTTCAGACCCAGAGCAATGGTGTATTTCATCAAATACAACGAATACTCGATGTTTTCGTAACGCCTTCCAAAAATCATCATTAAGAAATTGAATGGATTGGTACGTTAATGATTGTCCAATCGAACCTAGTCCCCCATTAAAAGTACAGTTCAGTATCTGGGAAAAGGTCTTTTTGATTCCATCGGAAACTGTTAAAGATGGAGAAAAACACAATACAAGGTCGACCATATCATTGTTAAGCAACCTTGATGCAACTGTTGCCGCCAACACCGTTTTGCCGGCCCCAGGAGTTGCTTGGCAGAAGAAGTGCTGTTGATTTCCCCTGAATTTCTGTATAGCTTTTTCAGAACATTCTACCTGCCATTGTCTTAACACGGTTGGTCGCTCTCCGATAGAGTTTTAAGAACATTCTCTAGCCCATTCATCTTCCCAAGCAAGTGTGCTGAACGTTCTCTCGCTTGCTGTAATAGTGGAACTAAGCGGCTCTCAAGCTCAGGGAAGCGGCACCTTAATGAATGGTATTCATCGATTTCACCAAGCACGATCTCCAATTCACCTTTGTATTCGTTACTCTCTCGAAATAGCACGGAATAGTCCGATGCAGATTGCTTTACCGAAGCTTCACGTTCAGATTTTCTTCGAGGTACAACTTCGAGCTCTAGAAATTGTTCGGTTTGAAAATACCTTTTGTTCCTTCCTTCACCTTCGCTTCGAAGCCAACCTCTTTGTTGATATTGCCATATCTGGCGATAAACTTTCTTCCGAGCTTCATCAAGGCTCTGTGTACCACACCCATCATTTAATGAGACGTCCCTTGCCTCTATAACAGAAAATCCATCCATTCTTTCTTCAATCAACAACTTGTGCATTACTGCACTGATTTTTACAGAACGTTTCATGTGCCAGTTATACCAACCAAAATACTAAGGATTGCTTAGTATACAGAAATCGGTAAAACTAAGAAAATCTTAGTAATGTTGAGCTTTAAGATATGAGCAATAAGTGTCATTCAAAAACCCTCTCCCAATACGCCTCAAAGAAGCGCGTAAAGAAGCTAAGCTCTCTCAAAAAGCCTTGGGGGTTCGAATAGGTATGGATGAAAGCACAGCAAGTCCACGCATGAACCAATACGAAAAAGGAAAGCATGCGCCTGATGTCCAAACACTAAAATTGATTGCGGATGAACTAGGTGTTCCTATGAGCTATTTTTTTTGTGAGGACGAAAGCTCTGCCAAGTTAGCTTGCTTGATTGCGAAACTAAGTGAGGAAGAAAGGCAGGAGCTTATCCGTAAGTTGAGTAATTCTGAGGAAAACTAGGTGTTGTTATAACGAATCGAGTTTATGAACCATTCTTTGTCACCTTCTGGTGTACGAACCGTTACTTCATCATCAACTTCCTTCTTAAGCAACGCTCTTGCCATCGGGGAATCAATCGAGATGTAATCTTTTGCGTCTCCATAGATCTCTTCAGGTCCAACAATTCTGAATGTCTTCACATCACCGGCTTCATTCTCAATCTCAACCCAGGCACCGAAAAAGACCTTTCCTTCTTGTTGAGGCGAGTAGTCTACGATAGTCACCTCAGGGAGGAACTTTCGAAGGAAGCGCACGCGACGGTCTATTTGACGAAGTAAGCGTTTATTGAAGGTGTAGTCAGCATTTTCCGAGCGATCACCAAGGCTAGCTGCCCACGTGACGATTTTGGTGATCTCTGGACGCTTCTCATTCCACAGATGGTCGTGCTCCGCTTTGAGTTTGTTATAACCTTCTCTGGTGATTAGTTTTGTTTTCACTTCTACAATCCAAGTTATCTATAAGTTCTGCAGCGCCTTTTTAATCGCGTCCAAAGTCGCAACAGGGAAAAAAGACTTCTGAGTATCACTCGAGACTATACTGCCATTTTTTCCAAGCTCCAATTGATGTCTGCGCAAAAACTCATTAGAAATAAGGAACTCCAATGCGCTTCGTTCCAGTTCGGTGAGCTTAATAGACGCGACGGATACATCAACATTATCGAACACTTCAATGACCTGATTGATAGGCACCACTTCATTGAGCAATCGCTCCGCTTCCTTTTTCTGAGAGTAGAGAATATTGGCTTGAAGCCTAACTACTGGATCGTCTAGTTCATCTATCCAAGCGTGCACCTTACCTTTTGAGGTGTTTCGTACCGGCCTAGGTTGGTCTTTTGTTGCAGAGTTGAAGCTAGCAATTAAGGTTCGGTACGATTCACCGGTTTTGTTTCGGATGCTTTGTGCACGAGGGACACCTCGCCCTTTTCCAAGACGAGCTATCGTTGAATAACTAAAGTCGTTCAGTCCCCGTTCTTGTTGTTCCTTGCATATTGTAAACACGGCCTCTAATGAGTTCTGCACCCGAGATGAAGCTTTCTTTTTTAGCTGACTCAGTACTTGCTCAGGGGTAATTTCTGACATGCTAACCGACCCTTTTTAGTGGTTTCGACTTCTCAAACAATTCACGAATTGTCTTTTCATCAAAATGGCTATCTATCGATAAGTCTTTTAAGGTCAGACTCCCATCCATAAGACGGTCGACGTTCTCCCAGCCTTTCAAACGTGTCAGCATTAATTCTGTTAGCTGGTTCCCCACTAAGAGTTGCTCTTCTTCTGACAATAAGAAGAGTTGTGGCTGAATACCATTCTCGATCATCATTTTGTCGATCATTTGGGAGCGTCTGGTTACTGCCAAATCATCACTACAACTATGATACAGCTCAGCGTTCGAACATACCTCTGATAGCTGATGAAAACTACTCACTTCGTCTAGCTCTACACCCAGTGTGCATTCATGCGGTACAATAAGTTGATAGTGGTTCTCCGTGTTTTCTTTAGCGTTACGCATAAGAGTTTGACAATTATGGATATGTCGGTGAATAACATTCATGTCTGAGAGGTACAAATCTAGCTTCTTCGCTCGTGTTTCAATTTCCGAGTTCAAGTGGATACGCTCTCCAACTAACTCACGTCTATCGATCTCCAAAGCCAACTTCTCTGAGCTATCCGCTTTAAGTTTGTAAAGTTGATGATCAATGACATCTATCTTCTCTGCAACACTATCAAGTTTCTTCCCAAGCGAAGTGTAACGGATGGATTGAGTGTTTACGGCTAAGCTTATCTCATTAAACATGGCGGCAAGTCCAACCAAAAAAGCCGGGCCGGTAATAAAGAATCGACACTGAAAACAGTTCTGCTCACCCAAATAACCTGCTGGCACTGGGTGATATATGTTGGCTTTTGTGGCTACAGGACAGCCCCCTTCCGAGCAAAAAGCACCACCCACAGGGCAGATACCAAAGTCTTTCCAAAGATAACTGGAGGCCGGTCGAGCATTGTCTAATGAATTTAGTAGATCCAAAGACGAACCTACCAGCTGTGATTTCACCTCTTCAATTCGCTGCTGCTCCACAAAGGATTTGAGCATCTGAGTTGCTTTGCTCATCGCCTCCTTTTCTCCCACCTCCATTCTTTCTCGCAAGTTGGCGCCTGTTTTACCACTCTTAGTATAGTAGATAGTCATTATGATGCTGGAGTGACCTACCAGTTTCATTATGACTTCCAAAGGGATACCGAACTCATACGCGTATGCGTTAATCAAACTGACACGCATTGAGTGTGGAGTGTAAGGGGATTTGAAATATGAAAGCGGTATCGTTTGTCTATTTTCCAACTCTTCAATAGAGTGATTGTATTTCAATCCTTTATAGGTAGCCGTTTTAATATCATTCTTACCAGAGAAATATAGAGCAGCAGCAAGCCGCGTAGTTAGTCTGCCACCAAATGTGCCTGGCTCTTTTTCTAGATAGTCGCGGAATAAAAAACTATTGGACCCTTTTTGCTTGCGCTGTACTTCGTTTAAATTGGTGCGCTCACAATCAAGCCATTTAGTTGGCTCCTCTAGTGGATTATATTTCTGTTGCCACTTTCTAAGCTTTACCAACCAATATGCTAGATCTAGCGGCATGAAGGGAATCGTGTAACCCGAACCATCAAACTTAGTTTTATTCGACGTATAATGAACACCGAACTCTTCTTGCCCTAACTTACTCACCATACTCTGCCGATTGGTTAGGCCAGCTAACATAGTCCTATTTTTCTTCCAAACGACTTTATTATTCTTGAAGTCGGCGAGTTCCTGATCAGCCTCTCCAGAGTCGCAATAGACGATCTGCATCCCTCTCGCAGGGAGTTGCATAAGTGAGTACGTATAGGTCCAGTATGCTGGAAACCAAAGATAAGTTTTTCCATTTTCAACTTTGAAAACACAATCAGGGTCATTCTTATCTAGGAGAGAACTATCGTTGATCTGTACCCAATCTGATGAAAAACGATGCAAATGAGCCAAATCCCGAAAGCTCAACTTTTTCTCTACAGAGTCCAATGGAAATATCCACTCTCGCCCTGCTTTTACATATTGATAGGGCAGAGCCATCTTGTCTGTTTCATTGACAACTTGAGGAACAGTCACCCCACTAAAGTTAATGAGACTAAAAGGGTTTTTAGCACCCTTGATGCGAGTAATTTCTCCGGTATCAGAGTCTTCCAAAATAAGGTAACTCGAGATAACCCAATCTAAGAATTCATTGATTGAGAACGCCCATTTTTTTCTTCTTGTCACTGGAACTTGTTCAAACAGATTGAGCATTGGTTGAATGTTTGTCGAGCGACGAGTGAGAAACTCTAATGGAGATATTTCAAAGCCATTTGGCTCGATGTATTCACGAACAAATTCACATAAGTCTTTGGCTTTGGTATCTCCACCACGTGCAGACTTGAGAAACTCTTTTATCATCTCCGCCCACAAAAACCATTCATCAGTAAAATACTTAACTTGATATGGTCGCTTCGCTCCCCAAAAGTCATAAGCATTCGTCCAACCCTTCCCTTGGTAATATTCTTCTGGCTTAGCTGGCATTCTAGGGTCACTAGATTCAGCACGAAACTTCGCATATTCTGCAAGACTGGAAACGCCTTTATGCCGAACTAAAGCCACTAATTCGTCGTACTCATACGGTCTAGGTATGTCGAGAGCATCATACCAATTGTTCCAATGGGGTATTCTTTTTTCAGGTTTGGAAGGTAATTGAGGAAAGTTCTTTTGTGCAACTCGGTATTGAGATGAGTCTTTAATTTTTAAAATCGCACATGCTGTTTTGAACTGTTTTAGATTAGACACTTCGCTGGGCAATAAGAAATGAACCCAATTAATCCAGTCTGCCGCATAAAACCGACTTGGACGCGAGGGAAGATGTCCATCCTCTTTGTAACGCTGCGAATATTCCTGCTTCGATCGAATGCCTAATCCTATCGCCGCTTTGCTAGCCTCTGCATATGTCGAGTACAAAGACCGCTTCTCTTTATCCAGAAAACTAAACCAATCAACCCACTCAGCAGCATAAACTTGACATGGACTCGAGGGAAGACGCTCATCTTCTTTGTAACGCTGTGAATATTCCAGCTGCGATTGAATACCCAACCCTATCGCCGCCTCGCTGGCCTCTGCATATTTAGAATACCAAGGCCGCTTCTCTTTACCCAGAAAACTAAACCAATCAACCCAGTCAACTGCATAATGCTGCTTTGGATGCGAGGGAAGACGATCATCTTCTTTGTAACGCTGCTTATATTCCTGGTACGATTGAATGCCCAATCCTATCACCGCTTCGCGGGCCTCTGCATATGTCGAATACAAAAGCCGCTTCTCTATGTCCAGAAAACTAAACCAATCAACCCAGTCAGCGGCATAAATCAGATATGGATTCGAGGGAAGACGCTCATCTTCTTTGTAACGCTGCAAATATTCCTGGAACGATTGAATACCCAACCCTATCGCCGCTTCGCTAGCCTCTACATATGTCGAATACAAAAGCCGCCTTTCTTTATCCAAAAAACTAAACCAATCAACCCAGTCAGCCGCATAAACTTGATATGGACTCGAGGGAAGACGCTCATCTTCTTTGTAACGCTGCTTATATTCCTGGAACGATTGAATACCCAATCCTCTCGCCGCTTCGCTAGCCTCTACATATGTCGAATACAAAAGCCGCCTTTCTTTATCCAAAAAACTAAACCAATCAACCCAGTCAGCCGCATAAACTTGATATGGACTCGAGGGAAGACGCTCATCTTCTTTGTAACGCTGCTTATATTCCTGGAACGATTGAATGCCCAATCCTGTCGCCGCTTTACTTGCTTGATTTATAGTTTTGTAGAATTTTTTCATCAGTGACTGTTTCTCATTTGCTGACGAACCTCGTCGTCAGAAGGTTTCAAATAGACCAAACAGCTATCAGGGCTTTTGTGATGCATCGCTTTTTGAATTTCTAGCTGAGAAAAGCCCCCTTGGCTTAATCTATACCCATAGGAGTGGCGATGTGCGTGCGGGGTTGTCCCCAGTGACTTGGAAGGTTCAAGTCCGATTCGTCGAACTGCTCTGTGGTACTTTTGATTGAAATTTTTTTTGCTTTCAGGCTTACCTTTTGAGTTAACAAATAGAAACGGGAATTCTGAAGCGGGTTTAGTCGAAAGGTACTTTTGCAGTAAAAGAGTAAATTTAATTGCTTTGCTTGGTGGATAAAACATTACATCAAAGGACAGGTTGCGATTTGTAAGCAAAGGTCCTTTCCAGCCAGCGTAGAGCCTATGGTTTCTCGAGTACTCATTCCTTGCATTCAGTCGGTATTTGTTAACCAAGAATTCACTTCGTTTACTGAAACGTTCATCTGGAGACTTTCCATCACTAGGATGGAAAACCGATATCAGAGCTGAACCTGATTGTGGATCTATCGATATATCATCGGTATATATATGAAAGCACTCTGACAATCGTAGCCCACCAAAATGCATCAACATTACGATTAACTGGCTACTATAATCCGGCTCTCCAGAGGTAGAAACAAACCCGTGCAAAAATAAGTCTTCAATTCTATCTTCTGGAAAGCGATATACTGCTTCGATATCGACTAGGTGCCTCTCAGGTCCTCGAATCTTTCTAACAACCGAGAACGTCTGTCGGGATGGTTTAGCTAAATGATTCAGAAAGCTACGACTGTGCCTTCTGTAGTAAGCACACCATTGCAAACGCTCTTCTGCATGAGTTGCTTTCCTCAAAGGATTTAGCTTCGGTAAATCAGTACCATGGATTGTGTCTAAGTAGTCGCAGTAATCAGTGATATGACGAAGAAGAACATTCACATCTTCACTTCTTCGAGGAGACCAGAACAAACCAGAGTCATCTTGCCCATTTTGAATAGTTCCGAACTGTAGTGCTTCAACAAAAGCTCTGAGCAAATCTGTAACCGATGAAAAGTTTGATACTTGGCGCTCTATAAACTTTAAAAGAAGCTCTACAGCGAAGGTATTGCGCTCAAGCCAAGACTGAGATTTGTAGCGATTCTCATACAAAAATCTCAAATGAGAAATCAGCAAACCATTTTCAGTAAAAAGCGCAGGAAAGCGAAATGAGGGCCGACTTGCACTAGCTTTGTAGTTCACCCCTCGCTTTATCACGAAGCTCATTTCTTTGTTTGTCTTAAGTAGCCATGCCATTCTTGTCGTAATAGGCAGTCATACTTATAGGTATATGCTTAAACTGCTGTTTATTCTTACATTCTCGATCATCACAATCGGAGAGTCGACCACTGTTCTCCAAAAACTCACGCCAACTCGTCCATCGCTTGTCATAGTTCATAGGCCACCTCAAATACTAAGGAATTCTTAACATACTACTTAGTATATAGTTAATGGTTCTCACTAATTCAAATGACTCAACTATAAAAAGAGGCCAACTTAATAACAGATAGTTAGAAGTAGTATTGCAGCTATTAGTACGTTCTTAAGAGTAGAACTAATATCAGTACAATAAAAAACGCCTACGTGAGATCGATCGCCGCGTTCGCTATTTAAGAAAACGACTCGACCAAGTAAAGGTTGTCGACTACTCGCCGCAACAAGAAGGCAAAGTGTTTTTTGGTGCTTGGGTTGAGATAGAGAATGACGACGGCGATACCAAGTCATTTCGTATTGTAGGCCCAGATGAGATCTATGGCGGTGTCAAAGACTATGTCTCGATCGACTCACCGATGGCACGAGCCCTGCTCAAGAAAGAAGTGGATGATGAGTTCACGGTGCGTACCCCAGAGGGCGACAAAGAGTGGTTTGTGAATGCGATTCACTATACACCATAGAGACTTTTCAAGGCTCTAGATAAAAGGAAACCCCGTGAGGCTTGCGCCCTACGGGGTTAAGTTCTTTCGTAGCCTTCCTGCCACTATTTATCTCATTGAGATAAGGTGCTCCCTGCATCTTTCCTTGATATTGGCTAAATCCTTTAACCGATTTCCTTTTGTCATCGCCATCCTAGCGGTGTCCATGCTTGCCTATCATCCTGACGGGCTAATCTCATCCAGAGATATTCACTTTCATCAGCATCAGTAACCATCCTAGCCACATCAAACTCAATCAGTGTTTTACATCCTTGCTGACCACTCATCCTAAGCAATCAAATCTTCATCCTGAAGATACCTAATCCGTTAGGCTTTTTCCTGTTCCTGCCAACTCCCTGTCGACAAGTCAAATATTACGCGAAATCCGATGGCATCCCAGATATCTGCCCAAAAAAAATGATATGACATCGATCACACCACAATCACAACCATTAAATATCAATAACTTACATTCAATCGTAGTAAAAACAGCATGCACAAAGTGATTTAGTCGCACATCACTTGTAAGAGATCTCGCACAAAGGGTATGTCAGATCGGGAAATCACCGAACAAACAGGAAATTGACTTAGCAAAGCTAGAAAAAGCTAAGGTTCACCCCCATATATGTGGGCACGATAATCAAAAAGAGATTCAACGGATGAGCCAAGCTATCTGTAGACAGATCGCTCAAGAGCTGAGCGTTCGCCCCGATCAAGTGACCGCAGCAGTTACCCTAATCGATGACGGTAACACGGTTCCCTTTATTGCACGTTACCGTAAAGAGGTCACGGGCGGCCTTGATGACACCCAATTACGTAATCTAGACAGCCGACTTTCTTATCTGCGTGAACTCGACGATCGCCGCCAAACGATCCTCAAATCGATTCAAGACCAAGGCAAACTGACCGCTGAGCTTGAAAAAGAGATCACTCAAGCCGACAGCAAAACCCGTCTTGAAGATTTATACCTACCTTACAAACCTAAGCGTCGCACTAAAGGGCAAATTGCGATTGAAGCAGGCCTAGAGCCACTTGCAGAGACGCTTTGGAACGAACCACAACACGATCCAGAACGTGAAGCCTCTCAGTACCTGAATAGTGAAAAAGGCATAGAAGATACTAAAGCTGCACTGGATGGTGCTCGCGCAATTATCATGGAACGCATCGCAGAAGATGCAAACCTGCTTGAGAAAATCCGTCAGCACCTGACGCGTAACGCAGCACTAGGCACGCGCGTTGTTGCAGGTAAAGAGCAAGAAGGTGAGAAATTCAAAGATTACTTCGAGCATGACGAAACACTAAGCAAAGTGCCTTCACACCGTGCACTAGCCATGCTGCGTGGTCGTAATGAGGGCTTCCTAACCCTAACTATGAACGCTGACCCAGAACAAGAAGAGGGTGTGCGTGGTTCTTACTGTGAAAACATCATCTCTGATCACTACGGCATTAACCTGAGTAGCGCTCCTGCCGATGCGTGGCGTAAACAAGTGATCAGCTGGGCATGGCGCATTAAAGTGTCTATGCACATGGAAACCGAGTTGATGGGTGCAATGAAAGAGCGCGCAGAAGTCGAAGCGATTGAAGTATTCGCGACTAACCTGAAAGATCTATTAATGGCCGCTCCGGCTGGTCCTCGTGCAACGCTAGGTCTCGACCCGGGTCTACGTACAGGTTCAAAAATCGCTGTAGTTGATGCAACGGGTAAAGTGCTCGCAACCGAAACCATCTACCCTCATCCACCACAAAAGCAGTACGACAAATCTGCACACATCGTTGAGCAGATGGTACGTCAGTTCAATGTTGACCTGATTGCAATTGGTAACGGTACTGCTTCACGTGAAACCGACAGCTTCGTGGCTGATGTGATTAAACGCGGCAACCTAAAAGTACAGAAGATCATTGTGAGTGAAGCCGGTGCGTCGGTTTACTCGGCATCTGAACTTGCAGCGAAAGAGTTCCCGAACATGGACGTATCGTTGCGTGGTGCCGTATCAATCGCTCGTCGTCTACAAGACCCACTGGCTGAACTAGTGAAGATTGACCCGAAATCGATCGGTGTTGGCCAATACCAACACGATGTAAGCCAAACCATGCTCGCGAAACGCCTAGACGCGATCGTCGAAGATTGTGTAAACGCCGTCGGTGTTGACGTAAACACCGCCTCTGCCGCGCTTCTGACTCGTGTTGCTGGCCTATCTAGCACCATCGCACAGAACATTGTTGATTACCGTGATGAGAACGGCCGCTTTGAAGCGCGTACCACGTTGAAGAAAGTTGCGCGCTTGGGGCCAAAAGCCTTTGAACAGTGTGCCGGCTTCCTGCGTATCATGGGTGGTAAAAACCCACTCGATGCCTCAGCAGTTCACCCTGAAGCTTACCCTGTGGTAAAAGCGATCTCTGAGAAGAACAACAAAGACATTAAGACACTGATCGGCGACTCTGGCTTCTTAAAAGGCCTGCACGCGGTCGATTACACCGACGATAACTTTGGTGTGCCAACCGTCACAGATATCATTAAAGAACTAGACAAACCGGGCCGTGACCCGCGTCCTGAGTTCAAAACGGCGACTTTTGCAGAAGGTGTTAACTCGGTGTCTGATTTAGAGCCAGGCATGATTCTAGAGGGCGTGGTCTCTAACGTAGCCAACTTTGGTGCCTTCGTTGATATCGGTGTTCACCAAGACGGTCTGGTACATATTTCAGCACTGACTGATCGCTTTGTTTCTGATCCACGTGAAGTAGTGAAAGCGGGCGACATCGTCAAAGTGAAAGTGATGGAAGTGGATGTGCAGCGTAAACGTATTGCGCTAAGCATGCGCATGAAAGACGAGCCGGGACAAGATAACCGTGCTCAACGTTCATCTGCACCTCGTTCTCAAGGTCGTCAATCGCAAGGCGGTCAGCGTCGTCGCGAAGAGCCACAACAGAACGGCGCTATGGGTGGTGCGTTTGCTGCTGCCTTTGCAAAAGCGAAGAAGTAACGCTTTACGATAAGGGAGTGAGCAACTAGAAAAGCGTTTGGAACATAGTAGACCTAAAGCTGTAAAAGTTGTCTCTCATACATAAGAGCGTCCTCTTAAATATAAAAGCGCCCTTCTAAAAACAGAAAACCTGCATCGCCACTGGCATGCAGGTTTTTTATTAGGTTCAAAAAGGCTTTGCGATATTGACTGCGCTAGAGCACAACCAATACCTCAGATGGCTTATGAGGCGCAACAGCATGGCCATAGTGATACTTAATGACCTTACGTCGTTGTTCCATCTGCCCTTCTCGAATCGCCGCATCAAGAATGTGCTTGGGCAATCGAAAACGCATGGTGTAACCCTTTCCTTGATCAGCACTATAACTACTCAGTGCCAATAAGCTGAACAACCTATCAAATGGATCTTTAGGCTCTTCTTGGTTTACCGCATTTATTTCCTGCTCGTTATCCATTTCATAACCGGGATGGTCAGAGGGATCCCAAGCTGATTGCTGCCTTCGTTTATCGTCCGATTTTACCTTGCGCTCTGCATTGGTTTTAGCCAATGCGACGGCTGGAGCAACAGGCTCTCGAACTCTATTTTCACGCGCAACTTGCTCAGTTTGCACATTAACGGATGGGGCGATCAGTGGCACACTTACTGCCGTTGCAGGTGACACAATCATTGCGAACTCTCCTCAAGAATCGCCCATCGCTATTGCCATGACACCGTTGAACCCAGTAAGCACAACAGGCATAGCCCAAACTACTGTGTTCTGCTCAGGTGAGAGAGAGGGCTGAGCATCGTTCGGTGCCTTGGTTAGATTATATATCGACCACGTTGTCTATAATTTTAGCAATTATTTCTCGGCGAAGCTGATCAGCTCACAGCAAAAAGCATCCGCTTCTGTCATGAACGGCGCATGCGAAGACTGGGTAAAGATGTATTGTTCAGTGTTTGGTAGCGCTTTTTCTAGATCTTTTGCCACCTTAATTGGCACCAAACCATCTAATCGACCATATAAGCGCAGCATAGGCACTGTTAGCTCAGGTAAGCGCTCACGCAGATCGACATCTGAAAGCATTTTTAATCCGGCAAGCAGCGAGTCTGGGTTAGGCAGAGGACGCGACAGTACCGCCTGTTTGAGCTGTTTTACATCTTGTCTTGCCGACGGACTGCCCATCGCTTGCAGCGCCATGAAGCGCTCGATGGTGGTTTGAAAATCTTCCACCAGCTGCTCGGTAAAGTTGGTCAGAACGTTAGGTTGAATACCGCGCCATAGCACCGGTTCTTTGGCTGCGGCAAATTTTGGAGAACTCGCAACCGTGACAAGTTTAGAGACATAATCTGTATGATGCAGCGCCATATGAGTCGCGACTAAGCCACCCAAAGACCAACCGACCCAGATCGCCTGCTTTGGCGCCTCTTCCATCAACTGCCCGGCAATACCTTCGAGCGTATCAGCATGGCAGTGACTGCTGTGACCATAACCTGGCAGGTCAACCACATGGACACGGAACTGGGTCTCAAGTGCCGTTACGGTTTGCTGCCACACCGCACCGTTCATTCCCCATCCATGGACCAAAACCAAATCTGGCCCCTGTCCAGACACATGCCAATACAGTTTGTCGCTCATCTCGTGATTTTCCCTACTATTCTCATCCAACAATGATGACCTTGCTGGCTAGGCTATCCAAACCTACATCATCAATGCAATTGTGCTCGCTATGTTATCTGATTGGCTCCCAAAACACACACCACGCTTGGTCACACCACAATGCCACCTCTGCAGATTACCAAAGTTACCTTTAGATACTCACCCCAAATGGTGCAATAGCTGTCTCTCTCATTTCGCACTACAACACCGCTGCCAACGTTGCGGTATCAAGCTCGATATTGATGCTACCGTATGTGGAGCGTGTCTAAAAAAGCCACCGCCATGGCATCGGCTCTATTGTGTTGGAGATTACGATTTTCCACTCAGCCATTACGTCCACCAGATGAAATACAGTGGTCAATTTTGGCTAAACCGAGACTTAGTCAAACTGCTGGCGAACCATATTGAGCAGCCCGCCCCTATTATCACTAGTGTGCCGCTGCATTGGCGGCGCTACCTACACCGCGGATTTAATCAAAGCGCATTGCTAGCCGATGCTCTTGCGCACGAGCTTAATAGCCAAAGCCTAACGCTGTTTCGTCGTCAACGTTCCACCCCGACTCAGCAAGGGCTAAGTAAGACACAACGCCAACACAACCTGCGTAATGTTTTTTCTTTTAGAAACAAGGATGTGATAAAAGTGATAGCAAAAGGCGACGCCCATGTTGCAATAATCGATGATGTCGTCACCACAGGCAGTACTGTGTATCAATTATGTCAATTGCTACTTGAAGTGGGCGTTAAAAGGATTGATATTTACTGCATCTGCCGCACTCCTGAACCCGCGTCTTAGTCAATTTCCCACGAAACTTGTCTATCAATTCAGCAAAAAAGGGCTGAATTACCGCCCCGACAGGAGTAGAATGGCAGAATAGCCTACAAATTTACTCAGGTATTCGTCGTGTCAAATATTACTATTACAGAAACAGCTCAAACTCATTTTGCTAATCTGCTTTCACAGCAGCCAGAAGGGACCAACATCCGCGTATTCGTGGTAAACCCAGGTACGCAAAATGCAGAGTGTGGTGTTTCTTACTGCCCTACAGATGCAGTAGAAGCATCTGATACTGAACTAGCATTTGAAGGCTTCTCTGCTTACGTAGATGAACTAAGCCTACCATTCCTAGACGAAGCTGAAATCGACTTCGTTACAGACAAAATGGGTTCTCAGCTAACTTTAAAAGCACCGAACGCAAAAATGCGTAAAGTGGCGGATGACGCACCTCTTCTAGAGCGCGTTGAGTACGCAATCCAGACTCAAGTAAACCCACAACTAGCAGGCCACGGCGGTCATGTAAGCCTAGTTGAAATCACTGATGAAGGCGTTGCTATCGTCGCGTTTGGTGGTGGTTGTAACGGTTGTTCTATGGTTGATGTGACTCTAAAAGAAGGCATCGAGAAAGAACTTCTACAACAGTTCGAGGGTGAACTAACAGCCGTTCGTGACGCTACTGAGCACGATCGTGGTGAGCACTCTTACTACTAATCACACCTAAGATTAGAGACCAAGGCTGATGTGAAAACATCGGCCTTTTTGTTTTCTAGTCGCCAGATAATTGATAAGCCTATCTCACCGCATCAGGTTCACAATCAACTTCACTAACAAAATCAATAGAATGGCGTTCTAAACTATATAACTGCCATTGCAATCGCTTCCCATTCAATAATTCCATGATATAAAAACTCACCTCTAGGAAGTCATCGCCATTTCCCCTATATTAGAAAGACTTCCCAAAAAGCTAAGGAGCGAGCGCATGACAAAAAGGACCAAGCCAGAAATTTTGGCTAAGCAAACTGTCGCTCAATCAAAACTGTTTTCTATTGAATCTCTCGATCTCAAGTTTTCTAACGGTGAGCTTCGTACCTACGAACGCATGAAACCAAGCGGTCGCAACGCAGTAATGATGGTCCCAATTACTGAGCAAGGTGACATCCTATTAGTACGTGAGTACGCTGCAGGTACAGAGCGCTATGAGCTCGGCTTCCCTAAAGGTCTCATCGACCAAGGTGAAACGCCCAACGAAGCGGCGGTAAGGGAATTAAAAGAAGAGATTGGTTTTGGCGCTCGCAAACTCACGCCACTTAAGGAAGTGATTCTCGCCCCTTCTTACTTTTCGAGCAAAATGACCCTGTTTATTGCCGAAGACCTCTACCCAGAACAGCTAGAAGGTGACGAACCAGAACCACTGGATGTTGTGCGCTGGCCGCTGGCTCAAGGAGAAGAGTTACTTACGCATCTCGACTTCTGTGAAGCCCGCTCCATCACCGCTTTATTACTGGCTCTTCGACTACTAAAACAACAATCTGATGAAGAGTAAGAGACTTTTTATGCCAATGACAAAAGATTTATCCCACTTACTGCCTTCCGTGATTGAGGTTGCTCGCTCAGCAGGACAACTGATCTTAGAGATCTACGAGAAGAAAGATTACGAAGAATACACCAAGAGTGACGATACCCCCGTCACCAGTGCCGACCTTGCGGCGCACAAACTAATCTCACAAAGGTTGAGTGAACTTACCCCTGACATCCCAGTGTTATCGGAAGAAGCGGCAGACATTAGCCTAGAAAAGCGTTCGCAATGGGATCGCTATTGGTTGGTAGACCCACTTGATGGAACCCAAGAGTTCATTGCACGCAGCGGAGACTTTGCCACCATCATTGCACTGATTGAGCATAACAAACCCGTGATGGGGGTGGTCTACGGCCCAGTATCGGGCGTGACTTACTATGCTTACGACGGCAAAGGCGCATGGAAGATTCCAGATTTAAACGACAGCGTGAAGATCAAGACTCATCGCCATGAGCTACCAAATCAGCCAATTGCGATGGCGATCAGCCGCCGCCAAGATATCAATCGTATCACCAGCCGCATGAGTCCGAAATGGAACTACGACTTAGTACCACTTGGTTCAGCAGCCCTTAAAGCCTGCCTAGTTGCAGAGGGTGCCGTGGATTGCTACCTACGCTTAGGTCCAACTGGTGAATGGGATACAGCCGCAACCCAATGCATCGTTGAAGAAGCAGGTGGACGCATTCTCAGCACTCACCTAGAGCCACTGTCATACAACGAACGCGAAACCCTAGAGAATCCAAACTTCATCGTACTCGGCGACGCCGATCTGCCTTGGGAAGAGATCTTGCAGGGTAAAGATTAAACCTATCCAAACAAAAATGGGCACCTCAGTTGGTGCCCATTTTTCTCATTCACATTCAATAAAGCGCTACAAACGCCCTTGATAAGTAAATTGATACTTACCTTGATTGTCTGGTTTGCCTAACCAACGTAATTGGCTCTGCATCGCTTGGGGGAACTCGGCGCCCGGTTTGAACCATGCGTTGGTTGCGTAGCGGCGGTTCGGCGTTAAGCTTGCCTCAAACTCACTCTCAACTTGCGCGGTTTTCTGAGCGCCTTTTGCAGCAATCGTATTGTCTTGGCAGGTTACATCGGCGATTACAGGACCAAAATCCAAAGAGCCTAACGGAGTATCCGCACCAGCGCCTGACCAAGCTAGGGTACCTTCACCGGTTTGACACCAAGGTTGCCCTTGCTGAAGGTGTTTAATGGTCAGTTCCACCTGACCGACAGCGGTGATCGGCACTGGAATATTCGGTACATACTTCATCACGTCTTCAGCTGGCAATGATGCTACCAAATTCTGCGCGTAGGCACCGTTCATACCGTAGCCGACATAGCCCTTACCACGTAGGTTCATGTCACTATCGCGACCGAATCGAACAGCAAGCTCTGCCTTGCCTTGGAAAAGCTGGCTGAACTGAAAGTCCCACTGTACTGAGCCATAATTAACACGCTGCCAAGCAATATTGCTGGCACTGCCTTGCCAAATAGAGCCTTGCACGCCATCAATTTGCAGCCCTCTCACCTTAGGCGCATGCTTGAGAGCAAACGCTGCAGGTAGGTGCAAAAGCAGACTGACTGAAAAGAACACGATAAAAATGGCACTGAAAAGTAAGCCATATTTTAGAGAAGAGCCTCGCTTCACACTAACCTCGCTTGAACTGTAATCGCTTGACTTCAATCACGCCCTGCGTGTCACTGCGGTCAATATCCATGAATTCTACTTCAACGCCTTGCTGCTCTTTCAGATACGTCAGCCAATCGACAAATTGATTGAATGGTACAGGCTTAACCCACACTTGCAGCATTTCGCCACGAGGTTGTACTCGAATCAATTCGATCTTAAAACGGCGCATTGAAGCAGGTACAGAACGGTTCAAAGGCTCAGAGCTTTTGGCACCGCCACTGCCACGCAGTTCGACGATTTCATCAGCCTTGTTGCTAACCCAGGCCAGCAACTGCTTTTCACTCTGAATACGGCTTTGCGCCAGTTCCGCGCGAGCATTGAGTGGTTGAAGCACACCCCAATACACTGCACCGACGATTAGCAAAATAGAGCACCCAATCACGAGCCTCTGTTCGCGTTGACTTATCGATGTCCACCACGCTTGGAGTGGCTCAATCATATTTCTCATCATTGATCTCCTAACGTGAGTTACTGTAATGGTTTAAGTGTAAAGCTGCCGTACACAGCATCACCATTTCGGTTCAGCGGTCCTTGCTCAACAGAAAACTTCTCGGCAAGCTTAGTACGAGCAGTCTCAAAGTGTTGGAAGTCAGAGCTTTTTGCTTGCAGACGCACTTCAGAACGGTTGCCATCATAGCGGATACTTTCCACTTCAATAGACGTCACCTGCCCTAGCGTACTTGGTAGCTGAGTTAGCCAACCTAGCAGAGTCGCATCATCACTGGAGCCACCATATCGGCTCGCCTCTTCGTTCATTGTGCGCTTCAGATAACTGACACTTGGAATCTTACGTTTACCCGGTAGCACCTGACGGAAAATACGCTCACTCTCAGCACGATAGGCCTGAGCTTCCGCTTCATAGCGCTGTACTTTAAGTATCTGCTGGGTTGCGATAACCGCAATCAACAAACACGCTGCAATCGCCACCTTCTGCCAAATCTTCCAGTATTTAGTGAATGAAGATTTAGTTTTAAAGCGCCCCGTCAGCAGGTTAATTCCGCTAGTAATCGCCTGTTGGCTGAGTACCGACATCACCAATTCCGCTGGTTTTGCTTGCCACTCAACCCCACTCTGTTGCTGAGCTTCTTCACCTGGCAGTGCGGTATAACTGAAGATCATCGGCTTGGCATCGTCTTCAGTAACAAGCCAATCGCTGTTCAAAAACATCGGCAACCATGCTTGGCGAATAGAGACCGCTTGAAAGGTGCTTTGGCGTAATAACCATTGGTCATCAATCTGCAATGCAGTCACGCCTTCAGCATCAACAGGGAGAGCAAGCGTATCAGGCAGTACTTTACGAATGGTAATGCCAACCTCTGAGAATGCGCTCATCACCTGAGTGAGCCATTGCTGTTCAACGCCACAAACGACAGCTGACTCAGCGCCTTTATCTAGAATGGTAAAGTGCAGATCTTCAATATCTTGAGCAACTTCATCTTCTAATAAAAATGGCAGCATCGACTCAAACTGACGTGCTGCCCCTTTTGGGATCTCAACACGCTTCAATAGGCAGTCATTACCCGAGAGCAACGCAATACAGGTCCGTTTCTCAGCATAGGGTGTCAGCTCATCAAGCTGTTGCCAGCTCGCAAGCTCGCCACTTGCGATCACTTCTTGCTGGCTTGTCGACCAAACTAACCACTGCACAGGGCTTTGTGGTTCGCTACTCAGTCGAACGGTCAGAAACTCGCTCACTGATTCCTCCAAAGCGACGGCGCACCACCGTCACTGTTTCTCGATTACTACTATAAAAGAGAGTGCGAATTCGAACTCGCGACTTCTCCACTAATACTTCGGCATCCAGCTCGAAGTAGCTACTATCCACCGCTAAGTACCCTTTGGCTTTCTTGGTCACATCGGCACTGACGCTCGATAAGTTCGACTCAGCTAAGAAGTCATCAATGCTATCCCAGCCATCAAAGGGGCGGTTTTCAATTAACGCTTTGGCGTCAGATTCACTCAAGTTCGGGGCAAACATCGCCTCTAGAAGCGGAGCCTGTTTGACCTTGAGTGTGTTTACGTTCAAACGCCAGTCATCACTCGGCAGAGCACACACGTAAGGGCGAACCTTGTCCATCACCTCACCGCTCACTTGATACACGGCACGCAATTCAGATTCATCTGCAATCAAGCCATTGGCTGCCAGATAAGCGGGCTTCATCGCTTCATAGGTACTGTCTTCCACACCCACAGAAGAAACACTGCGCGTATCCTCGTCGACAAACTCCCATGTCGAGTTGGCGATCACCTCTGCTTGATAAGAGTCCACTTCCAGATTCTCTAACAGGGTCTGCCACACAGAGACCAAATAAGGTGATGTGTTATCTGTGGTGCTGGCAACCGACTTCAACGCATTCAAATTTAGACACGCCTGACCATCTCGAATGTGACCCACCACTTGACCATAGTCGAGCGGATAAACCTGCTCTTCGAGTGCCCATGGCTGACTTAAGTTGATGGTATCGCTGTCTTTATAACTCTGCTCAATACCGACCTTAGCCAAAGCTTCAATACCAATGCTGTACCAATAAGCTTGCTGATAATTGAGCTGGTTACCCACACGTTTAAACTGCGTAAACAGCCTTTCAGACATGCTACCTGCAATCGCTGCCATGATCGCGAGCAGCATCAGTATCACGATCAACGCAACACCGCGTTGCTTGCTAGGCTTCCCAGCTTGGTATCGCTTAACCATTGTTGCCCCCACTCGATGAAGAGCTATCACTGTCACTGGTATTAATGCTGCCACTTGGTGTTAGGTAGACACGCTCAATCTCACCATAATCTTTAAGGGTCAATTTAAGTCTTACTGCTTTTGGCAGCGCACGATCTGTCTGCCACTCCTTGAGCCATGAACTACCGTTGTAGAACTCTAAGCTAAAGGCTTCAATACCTTCGAGGAGCGGAGTTACCACGCCTTCTTGCCCGGTTGGGGTATCAGGGTAGCGCCACCATACACGCTCAAGCGTCTCTTCTTTAATTCGGTAACCCACCTTAGTCACTTCCCCTCGCGGGAACTGTTGTTGTGGGTTGTGCCACCCCAAGCGGGTAAACATCACACCGACAGTGTCTGAATCTAGCAGGTACTCCTGCATTAGGATCAGTTTAGATGATGCTTCTTCACCGTTAGTACGAAACTGACGTTGCGCCATTTGGCGAAAATCATTATCTAAAATGACCAAGCTACGCTGCAGTGCATTCAAACGTGCACTACGTTCTATAGAGACTTCATTGCTGCGCTGGATCTGGTTCACCACCTGATACGCCGCCACACTCAAGGTAGCGAATATCGCAATCGAGACTAGCACCTCAATTAACGTGAAGCCTTTTGTTTTACTACGAGTAGCGCAGGCGCGTTTATTTTGAGACATAGCTGCGTACCGTCACTACAGGTGATGCGTTCTTGCTAGTTGCCACACTGACATCAAAAGCTTTCAAAAGATTATCACTGGTTGGCACAGGTGTTATGGTCCAGAACCAATCACGCTCTGCGAGCTTTTGGGTTCCCTGTGTCTTTTTCAGTTTCTCAGGATGCAGCATCACCATCGCCATCTGGTTATCGACCACCATCGCTGCGAAGGTTTTCTCTTCCAAGTAACTCAGCGTATTAATATGCTGAGTGACCGCGCGAATAACACTGATCGCTGCAGTTGCAAAAATAGCCAATGCCACCAGCACCTCGAGCAGTGTCATGCCACGCTGAGACTTTGAGCTAAGATTACTCCTCTTCATCTTCTTCTCCCGGCTGGAGCAGACGAATAACCCCATTGTCTTGCACTCGGATACGCCAACCATCTTGCAGCGAATCACCCGTATTTGGATAGAATGAGAGGGTAAAAGGCGTTAACTCGGCACTCGACAAGATATAGATTTGAGGTGGTTTAGGTTTCTTCTTTTCTTCGAGGTCTGCAAACATGTCTTCATCAAACAGACTGCCCGGATTAAAGAGACGATCATCGTCTTGCCATGCACCACCACCGAGTTTCAATGAAAGAGACAACTCTTCAGGGAGCTCAGTCGTCGAAGGAATCTTTTCAAACTCCACTTCTTGCCAACCTTCAGAGTTCAAGCTCATCAGGACATAAGTGGATTTTTGCTCATCGACACGAATGCCAAAGTCTAAGCCGCTGAGAATTGCTTCTTCATTAAGTAGCTGGACACGCTGATAAAAGCTGTGTGCGTATTGCTTGGCGACATCTTTGGCATTGGTAGGAATAGTAGCGATCACCGCCACTGCGGTCAGTGACAGTAATACGAGAACCAGCAGAATTTCTATTAGAGTAAATCCGCGCAAACGCGTTAAGTTGCGGGATTGAACAGAGTTTCTCACGTTTCGTATTACCATCACGACATGCGTTCACAATAAGCGAGTGCTTACTGGAAATCTTGCATGTTCCAGTTGCCGATATCTGCTGCTGCACCTTCACCGCCTTCTTGGCCGTCAGCACCTAGCGTGAAGATATCAATCGTACCGTTATCACCAGGGCTTACGTATTGGTACGCATTACCCCATGGGTCGTTTGGTAGACGCTTGATGTAACCGCCGTCACGGTAGTTACGCGGCTCTGGGCTGCTTGGTTTCGAAACCAGTGCGTCTAGACCTTGATCGGTTGTTGGGTACACGCTGTTGTCTAGCTTGTACATATCAAGAGCGTTCTCTAGAGCAACAATGTCAGTGATCGCTTTCTGTTGATCCGCTTTCTCTTTGTTGCCTAGAAGGTTTGGCACAACAAAGCTCGCCAAAACACCTAGGATAACCACAACCACCATTACCTCTAACAGGGTAAAGCCGGATTGCTTTTTGATTTTATTTTTCATTATTTTCTCCAAATGACAGCCGGAGAGTTTAGCAGACGCGCCTCTCTCCGAATCTAAAAACTAAAACTAGAATCGAAAACTAATAGGTTAAACCAGCGAGATTACCCGCTCATTAAATTATTCATTTCCAGCATTGGCATCAAAGTCGCCATGACGATAAACAGTACCAAGCCTGCCATCAGCGCAATCAAAGCTGGAGTAAAGATGCCCAAGGCAATGTTGACCGTAGACTCAAAGCTTTGGTCTTGGTTATCAGCTGCACGGGTCAGCATCTGCTCTAACTGACCACTCTGCTCACCACTGGCAATCATGTGCAGCATCATTGGCGGGAAAAGCTTGGTTTGATCAAGTGCTTTTCTAAGGCTTGCACCTTCACGTACATTGTCTGAAGCCTGCAGGACCTGCTGTTTTACATGGTGGTTCGACATCACATCCACCGCTACCTTCATCCCTTCAAGGATAGGTATCGCACTTGAAGTACAGATAGATAGAGTGCGCGCAAAGCGTGAGGTATTGATCCCTTTAGCAATCTTGCCAATCAGAGGGATACTCAGAAGTTTTCTATCCCAGCTCAGACGAATCGACGGCTTCTTGAGTGCCGTTTTCACCAAGACAACAAAGCCAACGATCAATAGAAATAGCTGAATACCCCAGTTCTGAATGAACTCACTCGAGGCCAACAGAAATTGTGTTGATTGAGGCAGCTCTTGGCCCATCTGAATGATAGGTTCAACAATCTTAGGCACTACAGTGGCTAGCAAGAAAGAGACAATCGTCACCGCAAATACCACCAGCACCACCGGATAGATCATCGCTTGCATCAGCTTAGAGCGCATCTTTTGACGATTCTCGGCGTAATCAGCTAAGCGCTCCAAAACTGCATCCAGGTGACCAGATTTTTCACCGGCTGCCACCATGGCACGAAACAGCTCATCGAAGATATGAGGGTAATCAGCAAGGCTGTCAGCTAAGGTGTAGCCTTCTGTCACTTTAGAACGAACGGCCAACAGCATAGTGCGAATACGCGGCTTCTCAGACTGCTCGGCTACTGCTTTCAAACACTCTTCAAGCGGCATACCAGACTGAACCAGAGTCGAAATCTGTCGCGTAATCAAAGCAAGATCGGGCGTACTGATACCACGCTTAAAGCTAGTCGAAGGCGCACTGCCCCCTTTGCTGCTTTTTGCTTTGGCTTCAGCCATTTCAACAGGCATCAAACCCTGCTCTTTAAGACGCTGACGAGCTTGACGCGCGTTATCTGCCTCTATCGAGCCTTTCTTAGTTTTGCCTTTCGCATCCAGTGCCTTGTATTCAAATGCCGCCATACTAGACTTCCTTGGTCACGCGCATCACTTCTTCTAGTGAAGTGATGCCCTGACGAACCTTGGCTAGGCCATCATCGCGAATACTTGGTGTTGTGCTACGAATCGCTTTTTCGATCGCTTGCTCACCGGCTTCGCTGTGAATCAACTCTTGCACCGATTCATCGACCATTAGCAACTCATGAATACCCGTTCGGCCGCGATATCCTTTGTGGTTACACGCCTCACACCCTTTGGCATGGTAAAGCGTTAGGCTGTCTTTCTTCTTCAAGTCAAACAGCTTTTTGGTCTCTTTATCCGCTTCATACGGCTCTTTACAGTCGTTACACAAAGTACGAACCAGTCGCTGCGCCAAAACGCCAAGTAGCGATGAAGATATTAGGAAAGGTTCTATACCCATATCACGCAGACGAGTAATCGCACCGACCGCCGTGTTGGTGTGGAGGGTCGACATTACCAAGTGACCCGTCAAAGACGCCTGAACCGCAATCTCTGCCGTTTCTAAGTCACGGATCTCACCAATCATTACTACGTCTGGGTCTTGACGAAGAATCGCCCTTAGGCCACGAGCAAACGTCATATCAACCTTAGGGTTTACCTGAGTTTGACCAATACCATCGATATCAAATTCGATCGGGTCTTCTACGGTCAGGATATTACGCTCGTTGCTGTTAAGCTCTTGTAAGCCCGCATACAAGGTCGTCGATTTACCAGAACCTGTCGGACCGGTTACCAAGATGATGCCATGCGGACGCTGAATCAGTTTGCGGAAGTTCTCATGGTTTTGCGCTGTCATGCCTAAGCTGTGCAGGTCAAGACGCGTGGCATTCTTATCAAGTAGACGCATTACCACACGCTCACCGTGTGACGACGGCATCGTCGATACACGCACGTCCACAGCACGACCACCGATACGCAGTGAAATACGGCCGTCTTGTGGCACGCGCTTTTCTGCGATATCAAGCTTAGCCATAACCTTCACACGCGATACCAGCAGAGGTGCCAGTTTGCGGCTTGGCGCTAATACATCACGTAACACACCATCAATACGGAAACGGATAGAAAGTGATTTCTCAAAGGTTTCGATATGGATATCCGAGGCGCCCTCTTTGATGGCTTCACCCAACATCGCGTTAATTAACTTGATGATTGGCGCATCGTCTTCTGACTCCAACAGGTCTTCATCTTGCGGCAGCTCTTCGGCTAGCGAGAAGAAGTCGTCGTTATCAGCACCGATGTCTTCCATCAATTGACGCGCTTCCGATGAGTCACGTTGATAAGCTTCAGTCAGCTTTTTCTCAAACTCATCAGAGACAATCGCTTGTGGAGTAAAGCCACTTTTCATCACGCGGCTCACCTCTAGGATCGCCGCGGCTTTAAGAGGTTCTACATAGTAAAGAACTGGCGGGCGCTCTGGGTGTTGATACTCGAGCACCATCTTGTAGCGGTTTGCAAAGCTGAATGGCAAACGCTGAAAGCTGCGAACAGGCTCAACCATCTCTGCCATTATTGCTCTTCCATTTGATCGATGAACGCTTGAATTTCTGCAGGGTGGTTAAAGCTCTCACCAAACTTAGGCAGTACTGGAATATTGTCGTCATCCAGTAGCTTCAAGCCCTGCTCAGCTTTGAACAGTTGTTCTGCACGAATGAAGTTGTATTTACGCTGAGTAATACCATCCGCTGTCATACCATCACGAATAATGGTCGGCTTGATGAATACCATCAAATTACGCTTATCAACCTGAGTGCTGGTTGATTTAAATAGGTGTCCAAGCACTGGAATATCACCCAGCAGCGGTACTTTAGATTCGCTCTCTAGTGCACGCTCATCAATCAAACCGCCCAACACAAGCATTTGACCGTCTTGAACAATCACAGAAGTGTTCAGCTGACGTTTAGCAAAACGTACGTCAACAGCACCGTTTGCGCCTAATACGTTAGACACTTCTTGCTCAATGTTTAGTTGAACAGAGTCGCCTTCGTTGATTTGAGGGACCACTTTTAACTTGATACCAACTTCTTTACGATCAACGGTTTGGAATGGGTTGTCGTTACTTGAGCCCGCGGTAGAACCCGTCAGTACCGGAACTTCTTCACCAACAATGAAAGAGGCTTCGCCATTATCCATGACGGTAATGCTTGGAGAAGATAGGATGTTCGAGTTCGAATCGGTTGCAACCGCACTGATTAGTGCCGTCCAGTCGCCCATTACAACACTTACCGCAGCACCGTTAACGCCTGCTAATGCTGAAGCTAGAGTCGAGTAATCACCCTCTTCTGTGGTGGTCTCGTTTCGAACAAAATCGCCTTGGTCGTCATAAACAGCGGTAGTTTTCGTGGTGTCCTTAGCTTCTTCTAAGCCAACCATGACCTGACCAATAGATGCCCCAGTATTGCCATATTGGATCATCGCACCAGTATCGAGGTTACCCCATTGTACGCCAAGGTTAACGCCATCACCTTCACCCATCTCAACGATCAGTGCTTCAATCAGAACTTGAGCACGACGAATATCCAGCTGAGCAATCACATCTTGCAACGCATTCATGATGTCTGGTTGCGCGGTGATGACCAACGAGTTGGTCTCTGCGTGCGCAGAAATCATCACTTGATTACGGTTGTTGCTGCGGTTCTTACTTGAGCTCTGTTTCTCTGATTGCAGGTTGTCTGACACGCCCTTAAGCACATCCACTAAGTCTTCCGCTTTCGCATACTTAAGGTAGATAACTTGGTTATTGCCCTTAGTTGCCATCTCAACATCGAGCTGCTCAATCAGCTTTCTAAGTCGGCTACGCACCTTAGGGTCACCGGAAATCAGGATGGCATTGGTACGCTCGTCCGCTACCAACTTAGGCTGTAGGAATGCAGGCGTATTTTTCGCATCAGTGGTTTTATTAAGGGCATCAACGATACGCACCATTTCAGCAGCAGAAGCGTTTTTCAGCTCTACTACTTCAATCTCTTTATCACCCGCTTGGTCAACACGCTTGATGATCTCAGCAAGACGGTTCACAACCGCAGCACGGCCGGTGATTAGGATGATGTTGGCTGGGTCGTAGTGCACTACGTTACCCGCGCCCGCATTGTCATTTAGCTGACGTAGTAGTGGTGAAAGCTCACGAACAGAAACATTGCGAACCGTCACAACACGAGTGACCACGCTATCGCCTTGAATGTTTTCACGATCGCCAACTACAGGAATCGCAGACGTCTTAGAGTCTTTGGCTTTGATGATCTTTAGAACGCCCGATTCCATCTCAACCACGGCGTAGCCGTAAACTTCCAGAACATTGAGGAAGAAGCTGTAATACTGCTCTTCATTGAGTACGTCATAGCTACGTACATCAATCTTACCGCGCACCGATGGATCAACGATGATAGTCTTCTCTAGGTTACGGCCAACAATATTAATAAACTCTTGAATATCAGTGCCTTTAAAGCTGGCACTAAAATCATTAGCGATGGCTGCTGGTGTGCAGATTAAGCTTCCTGCTAGTAACCATGCACTTTTCTTAAACCAATGCTTCACGTACTACTCCTACACTCTCGCCTTTCGGTAAGCGAAATGTTCTAAAATTCGATAAAAATGTCATGCTGCTGTCCGTCTCTTTCGACTACTAAGTTTAGTTCAGTCAAGTCGGAAATAGAGCGGAATATACTGCCCATAGCAGCTGGATCGGTCAGGTCTTGTCCATTAAGCTGAGTCGCGATGTCTCCACTTTGGAGCCCAACAGATTTAAAAAGTTCGGGATCTTTTCCAGGACTGACGCGATAGCCAATCACATTGCCGTCGCGTTTCACTTGCGAAAGACGCACATATTGGAAGATTTGTTGCGGGTCTTTGGTGATCTTCGCTTTAATCTCTTCAAGCTTCTCTTCGGCTGATCCTGGGTTATTACCACGTACCGATGCAGAAGCACGAGGCTTCGCTGGCGCAGAAACCGATAAACGTTTGTATTCGAGGCCTTCTAGCATCAAGGTCTCGTCACGGCCTGAGTTATCGATGATCACGCGATCGATTAACACCGCCTTAAGCTTAGCGCGTGTTCCTTCGATCTCTTCATTAATACCATAAGTCGCTTGTTTCCCACGGTTGGCAATCACCGCTAGGCTGCGCTGTGCATCAGAACTAGCAACAGCACCCACCAATACAAGATTAAGTCGTGTCTTAGGGGCGTCTTGGATAACTGGCTGCTCAACCACTTTTGGCGTTTCAGCATTATACTCACCAAAAAGATTACTCTTCTGGAGAGAGGAAATATCGAGCGTAGATTGCGGTCGAGAAGATGACGAGGCTTGCGCTTTCCATGGCGTAACAGACTGCTCTGCTGGTTCAATCAACCAAGCCAACTGACCTAGTATCCATGCAGAAATGGCAATCAATACACAGCAAGTTATCAGGCTCAGCTTTTGCTGAAATACAAATCCATTCTCTATTAATCGGCTCAACAAGGGAGAATTTCCCATGCGATTTTTGAGCTCCAATAACTTCACTTGCCTAAACCCTTTTGTGAAGATGAGAGCGCTAAATCATTAAGCTCTCAGCTTTTTTGTACATAAATGCTACGCCAACTACTCATTTGACATAGGATCCAAAACTATATCATAGCCGACGCATAAAAAATCATAACGTGAGCTATTTTGCAGTATGCCTTGAAAAAAAACACATTTGCCACCACTTTAGCTTCTACCAAATGTGATAAGCATCATCTATGACAAGTTGCGAACTGATTTTACTCAGTTAAACCACATTCATTTTTTCACTTAAAGGGCACAGCGCCATATGAAAACCGCTAATGAAGCTGTCAGACTAGATAAATGGTTGTGGGCAGCACGCTTTTACAAAACTCGTTCTATTGCTCGCAATATGGTCGATGGTGGTAAAGTCCACTATAATGGTCAACGCAGCAAACCAAGCAAAATCGTAGAACTTGGGGCAGTGATTTCACTGCGTCAAGGCAATGAAGAAAAGACGGTCACGATCGATAAAATTTCCGATCAGCGCCGTGGAGCTCCAGAAGCTCAAACCCTTTATACCGAAACGAAAGAAAGCTTGGCAAAGCGTGAAGCACACGCCCAACAGCGTAAATTACATGCACATAACCCAAGCCCTGAACGTCGTCCTGACAAAAAGCAACGTCGTGACATCATCAAGTTCAAGCATCAATAAGCTAGAAGGAACCGCCAAATGGCAAACAATGTTTTAAATCGCTACCTATTTGAAGACCTATCGGTACGTGGTGAATTGGTACAACTGGACGAAGCGTACCAACAAATTATTTCTAGCAAGGAATACCCAGCGGCTATTCAAAAGCTTCTTGGTGAGCTATTAGTTTCAACGACTCTTCTTACTGCGACTCTAAAGTTTGAAGGCTCTATCACTATACAACTACAAGGTGATGGCCCAGTATCTCTAGCAGTAATCAATGGTGATCACGACCAGAAGATCCGTGGTGTAGCGCGCTTCGAAGGCGATATCGCTGATGATGCTGGCCTGCATGACCTAATGGGTAAAGGCTACCTAGTGATCACTATCGATCCTAAAAAAGGTGAGCGTTACCAAGGTATCGTAGCACTAGAAGGCGACACGCTAGCAGACGTTCTGGAAGGCTACTTCGCAAACTCTGAGCAGCTTAAAACACGCCTATGGCTACGTACGGGTGAGCACGAAGGCAAACCACATGCAGCAGGTATGCTTCTACAAGTAATGCCAGACGGTACAGGTACGCCAGATGACTTTGAACATCTAGAACAGCTAACCGCAACGGTAAAAAATGAAGAGCTGTTCTCTCTAGAGGCGAACGAGCTTCTATACCGTCTATACAACCAAGAGAAGGTTCAGCTGTTTACGCCTCAACCGGTTGAGTTCTTCTGTGGTTGTTCACGTGAACGCAGTGGCGCAGCTATCATTACTGTGGCTCAAGAAGAGATTTACAGCATCATTAGCACTGAAGGTAGCGTTGCTCTTCACTGTGATTACTGTGGCACGAGCTACGCTTTCGACAAGAACGATGTTGATGCTCTGTTCGCAGAAGCGGCAGATAAAGGCAACAATACGGTTCATTAATTTACGCCGTTCTAAAAACACGTAATTTAAACCAAAAAGGTCAGCGCAAAGCTGGCCTTTTTTGTGATCAAATTAGCGCAAATCTCGTAACATCTCGTAATAAAATCACTGCTTAATTTTAATCAATTAATAATGTTCAAGCCCCTAGCGCAAAGGTTTGCGTACAGGATAGACTAGTTGGGCCAATATGTGACGAGACACTTAAAACCCCATGGAAAATATGGATAATTTTTGAACTACATCCCTGTTTCCCCCATGTCTCGTTGCTAGCATGGTGAGCAGATAACAACAAAAAATTAATACAAAATCCCTACAAAATATCCTACAAGGAGCACCTATGACCGTTATGGAACATACAAAGGCTGCACAAATTGATCTTACTAAACACGGACTTACTGGCGTAACTGAAGTACTGCGTAACCCAAGTTATGAGCAGCTGTTCGTGGAAGAAACTCTTCCAGGCTTAGAAGGCTACGAAAAAGGCGTAGTTACCGAACTTGGTTCTGTTGCTGTTGACACTGGTATCTTTACTGGCCGCTCACCAAAAGATAAGTACATTGTTAAAGACGATACGACTCGCGACACTATGTGGTGGTCGGATCAAGGTAAGAATGATAACAAACCGATTACAACTGAAGTATGGAACGACCTTAAAGAACTCGTGACTACACAGCTATCTGGCAAACGCTTATTTGTAATTGACGGTTACTGTGGTGCTAACCCTGATACGCGTCTGAGCGTACGTATTATCACTGAAGTAGCGTGGCAAGCGCACTTCGTTAAGAACATGTTTATCCGCCCTACTGAAGAAGAGCTGGCAACATTTGAACCAGACTTCGTTGTAATGAACGGCGCGAAAACAACTAACCCAAAATGGCAAGAACACGGCCTAAACTCTGAAAACTTTGTCGCATTCAACCTGACTGAGCGCGTACAAATCATCGGCGGTACTTGGTACGGCGGTGAGATGAAGAAAGGCATGTTCGCAATGATGAACTACCTGCTTCCACTGCAAGGCATCGCTTCTATGCACTGTAGTGCGAACGTTGGCGAGAAAGGCGATGTAGCGGTATTCTTCGGCCTATCAGGCACAGGTAAAACAACGCTATCTACAGACCCTAAACGTCAACTTATCGGTGACGATGAGCACGGTTGGGATGACGACGGTATCTTCAACTTCGAAGGTGGCTGTTACGCGAAGACAATTCGCCTATCGAAAGAAGCAGAACCAGAGATCTACAACGCAATCCGCCGCGATGCTCTACTAGAGAACGTAACTGTACGTGGCGATGGCTCTATCGACTTTGATGATGGCTCTAAAACAGAAAACACACGTGTTTCTTACCCGATCCATCACATCGATAACATCGTTAAGCCAGTTTCAAAAGCGGGCCACGCGAAGAAGGTTATCTTCCTGACTGCGGATGCATTTGGCGTTCTACCACCAGTTTCTAAGCTGACTCCAGAGCAAACCAAGTACCACTTCCTATCTGGTTTCACAGCGAAACTAGCAGGTACTGAGCGTGGTATCACTGAGCCAACTCCAACGTTCTCTGCAGCGTTTGGCGCAGCGTTCCTAACTCTACACCCAACTCAATACGCAGAAGTACTAGTGAAGCGTATGGAAGCTGCTGGTGCAGAAGCGTACCTAGTGAACACAGGCTGGAACGGCAGTGGTAAGCGTATCTCTATCCAAGATACTCGCGGTATCATCGACGCAATCCTAGATGGCTCAATCGACGATGCGGAAACTAAGGTTATCCCTATGTTTAACCTAGAAGTACCACTAGCACTGCACGATGTTGACCCAACAATCCTAGATCCACGTGATACTTACACGGATCCACTACAGTGGGAAAGCAAAGCGAAAGACCTTGCGGAACGATTTATCAACAACTTTGATAAGTACACCGACAACGATGAAGGTAAAGCGCTTGTTTCTGCAGGCCCACAACTGGATTAATTGTTCACTCTGCTCTGAGGGCAAAGCCATAAGGCTAATACCCTCTTAAAAACGATATTTTTGTAGCAAGCCCCTCTTTTGAGGGGCTTTTTTGTTGCCGCAGCACGTATTTTGTTCCACTCTATTTTGAGCAACGAAGAAATGGAAGGTGCGCTAGGAATGAAAAGAGTCGTCATGGTGGTTGGGATTGTATTGTCTGTCCTCGTCGCAGGTGTCGCAACACTGCTGCTTGGCTTGCAGACCCAGTACCGCACTGATATCGCTAATTTCCTACTCAAGCACTCGATATCTCACCCGATCACAGTCGAAGACGTCGATTATCAGGCGCCTTACCAACTGACGCTGCAAGGCATTACTGCCGACTCAATCGATGATGAGTCCAAACCACTCTATATCGATAAACTTCAACTTTGGCTCAATCCCAATAGTTTTTTCACGGCGCAGCTAGAGCTCGACTCACTGCTTATCAGTGGCGTTCAGTGGCAATCCGAAGAGTTGGACTTACTAAAGACGCAGCTCACTCAGCCACAAATTAAGCTTCATCAACTCGCAATCAACAATCTCGATTTTTCAACACCAGAATTTAGTGCTCGCGATCTTGATATTCAAATCGCGAACCCAGATTGGGCGAACTCACAGCAGTTATTACCCAACGGAAAAGTTCAGCTCAAGGCGGGACAGATCTTTTGGCAAAACGAGGCCTTAGATAACTTCCTTATCGACCTCGACCTAAAAACGCATGACAGCACTCTCTATGGTGCATCGTTCGACTGGCGTGGCGCTAAAATCTCAGGGCAGGCAGAGCAATACCCAAGCGGATGGTCTCTGATTAACGTCACCATTGATGGTCTGCACCTTAGTCAGAAGCAAACTCAACAGTTGCTGAAATCAGAATGGCAGATTCCAAACTTCAACATCAGCCACATCAATAGCCTAGATATCCTAAAAAGTGACGTCGCTTGGCAAGGCGGTCATCTCGCCGCCTTCAGTGCATCATTTGAAAACATCAAATTGCCTTTTGAGATATGGCAGCAACAACAGGGTTACTTCTCACTGCAAGCTGAGAGCCTTTCTTTGCAAGACGAGCAGTGGATTGAGCCCAACCTAAAACTGACGCTACAAGACGATCAGATCGAGATTAATGACTTTTACAGCCAATGGCAGCAAGGCAGTGTCCAACTCAATGGTCAAATAGGACCTCGCTCTATCAAGCTCCAAGAGCTGGATGTTCGCGGCGTAAAGTGGGTGACAGAATCAGCGGAAGAGAGAGCGCCTCTTGAAGTATTGCAACCTTGGCTACAAGAAGTTGATTCCCTCTCGATCTCGCGGCTCAATGTCGAGAGAAGCCAACGTATTCAGTTGGCTAACCAGCCATATTGGCAAGTCTCTGGATTACACATAGAGGGTCAAGGGCTGACCTTGATAGAACAAGGCAAATGGGGACTGTGGGAAGGTGGGTTAAGCGCCAGTGCTAATGATGCGAGCTATCAGAGCATTTTGTCTGCCCAGCCCGTGGTTGAGATGAGCAGCCACCAAGGTCAATGGCAGCTTAAGCGACTGTTTGCTCCACTGAAACAAGGTTACATTGAGGCTCAAGCCACAGTCGATTTCAATCAGGTCAGTCAGCCATGGCAAGCAACCATCAGTGCCGATGGTGTTCCATTGTCGCCCTTCATTCCTTACTTGGCGTTACCTTTTGATGCCTCTGGTATCGGCGAGTTTGAGCTGCAAGCATCTGGTTTAGCAGGCGATGACCTTATGCTCAGACATTCAGCTACAGCGAGCCTAGAGGGCAGTATTCGCAATGGCGTGATTAACTTTGCTTCTAACGACGCCAAAGCTAATGAATCCCTGGAAAATGAAGCCATGCAATCCAAGATCGTGAACTTCGAGATCTCAGATATCAAAGCCGACTTAAACCGCGGCCACCTATCATTACCGCCGTTGCACATTATTGGTGCAACACAACAAGGCGATCAGCCACAGCCAGTAACACTGACTGGTGAAGTCGCTGGAGAGCTCGATCTCGTGACACCACAGACGCACAGTTTAACGCTTACTCTGTCGAGTGAATGCTACGAAGTTTCTGGTTTAATCACCCAAGCGCAGCTCGTGCACAAAGAGAGCTGCCAATAAAAAACGCCACTCAAAAGAGTGGCGTTATTTAAGAGATTAAAATGCATTATTCCGAGACGTTTTGCGTGGAACTAAGAACTTTTTTATAGTCTGGGATCAGCATGTAGGTTCCAGTGAACTCAACCGCCGCCACATCACCACTGTGAATCGTCACATGGATGATGATTCGCGCCTTGCGCCCGGATGCGAGTCGGTCTAAATCGCCACTGATTCCATCTAGAGAGGTTGAAGCCACTGGGTTCTGCTCAACTGGATGACGATAGCGAATGTTGCTGTCAGCCAGCACGATATCACCTGTCAGGCCACGCTCTTTCATCAGCAGCCACGTCATACCCCACCCCGTCAGTGTCGCCAGAGTAAACGCTGAACCCGCAAACATGGTGTTGTGAGGATTGAGGTTAGGGTTAAGCTGAGCGCTACACTCAAACTGGTAACCTGTGTATTGGTTTATCTTGATGCCCATCTTGTCACTGATAGGAATCTGGTGTTCCCAGCGTTGCTGCAGTTCATTACACCATTCTGGTTTGCGCAGCACGTCCGCCATTGGGTCGAGATGTTTTACCATCTGCTGGTGACGCACCGGACCACGTTGATCGTTAATCTCACCACGACGCTCAAAGCTGTTCTTCTCGTAGAATGAGATCGCATCTTCACGCGCATTACACACTAAGCGCTTCGCGCCCTCTTGGCGAGCTAGAGATTCCAGTGCAACCAAGATAAGAGAACCCATACCCTTGCTACGGCGTGAGTTCTTCACCGCCATATAGCGGATCTGCCCTTCGAGATCTGGGGTGATGTAGAGACGACCAATTGCCATCGGTCGACCACGACCATCAACAATCATTCGGTGATGACTCATACCATCATATTCATCACGTTCCGAACCAACCGGCATGCGCCAAGGCTCGCGCAGCATCTGCCAGCGAAAGTGATAATACTTATTGAGTTGATTCTCCGTGGTCGGAGTAATGAGTTTAAACATGCTTATTCCTTTAAGCTTAAACCTGTAGCCAGAATGTCACAGGGCCATCATTGACCAGAGAAACTTTCATATCTGCTGCAAATCGGCCACGTTCCGTTGGCAATACAGCAGCACATTGATCCGCGAAGTACTCATAGAGACGCTCAGCATCGGCAGGGTGTGCACCGCGAGAGAATCCAGCTCGTGTGCCTTTCTTGGTATCTGCTGGCAACGTAAACTGAGAAACAACCAAGACTTTGCCATCAACCTGCTTCACGTTAAGGTTCATCTTATCCTCTTCATCCCCGAAGACGCGATAAGTCGTCACCCTTTCCATCAAACGTTTCGCTTTAGCTTCGTCGTCGTCTCTCTCTACACCTAGCAACACCAATAAGCCTTTATCGATTTCGCCAACTACCTCTCCATCTACACGAACGGCAGCTTCACTTACTCTTTGAATCAGTGCTATCACTGTGATTTCCTTGTTCTGGAACTTTTTGATTATCGGTAGAGTGTACCATTTCTTGCGCCTCACTCCACTGTTCACGCTCGCCAAGTGCCGCCGTTACCTCAGCACCCACCAGAACGATCAACCAGCACAAGTAAACCCAAACGAATAGGATCGGAATCGCAGCCAACGCACCATAGATCAACTGATAAGAAGGAAACTGAGTGATATAAGCCGCAAAGCCCTTCTTACTCAGTTCAAACAGAAGTGCAGCCACCATTGACCCTGCAGCCGCGTGTGAAAAGTTAATCTTCTTGTTTGGAACCAGCAAGTACAAGCCAAAGAAAGTGAAGAAAGAGAGGATTAATGGCAGCTTGCGAATCACAAAGTTATAAAGCCCAGATACGGTCTCGTTTTGCAGCAGGGTAAGCGACGTCACGTAAGACGTCGCAGCAATACTTGCACCCACCAAAATTGGCCCTAGAGTTAACACCATCCAATACATAGAGAACGAATGCACTGGGCGACGCTTTGCTTTCACTCGCCAAATATAATTCAGGTTCTTATCGATATTCGAGATCAGCATCATCGCTGCAATAAACAAGAATCCACTACCAACAGCCGTCATCTTGCCGGTATTAGCCACGAACTCCTGCAAAGCGTTGTGAACCGCATCTCCAGAGGCAGGGACAAAGTTATTTATGATGAATTTCTGAATCACCACCCCAACATCAGCAAACACAGAGAAGGAAGAGAGTATCGACAGCAATACCGCCAACATAGGCACTATCGATAGCAAGGTGATGTAGGCTAAATAGCCCGCATTCACATTCACTCTATCGTGTTTCATTCGCGCCATCAGGTAGTGCGAGAACGCGAGTCCGAGTTCGGTTGTCTTTTGGATCTTCAACTTGTAACTCCCATGTAACTCGTTCATAGTCCTAATAATGTTGATTAATTGTATATAGGAACCAAGGATGCCTTATTTTCTCGCCTTAGTGCTATCTATTTTTACCCTAACGGGATGTCAGTCGGCGTATTACTCCGCTATGGAGCAAGTGGGCTACCACAAGCGTGACATTATGGTCGACCGTGTAGAAGATGCCAAAGAGTCACAGCAAGATGCTCAAGAAGAGTTCACCAGCGCTCTAGAAGCGCTTAGCAGCCTAACCAACTTCAACGGCGGTGACCTTGAAGATATGTACAACAAGATCAACGACAAGTATCAAGACAGCGAAAAGGCAGCACAGAATGTCAGTGACCGCATCTCTGCAATCGAAGATGTCTCGGATGCCCTATTCGCCGAGTGGCAAGATGAACTCGACCTCTACACCAGCGCTTCGCTGCGCCGCTCAAGCGAACAAAAGCTACGAGAAACCAAGTCCTCTTATCAAACCATGCTTTCAGCAATGAAGCGTGCAGAGAAGAAAATGGATCCAGTACTCAACACACTGCGCGACAACACGCTCTATCTTAAGCATAACCTAAATGCGAGCGCGGTCGGCTCATTGCAAGGTGAGTTCATGAGCCTAGAGAAAGATATCGCCTTTGCAATCAAACAGATGAATGAAGCGATTGCCGAATCAGATAAGTTTCTTGCTCAGCTAAACCAGAAGTAAATAGAACAACTTAATGCAACCTATCATCATTAGTGGCGGCCCCGGTGCGGGGAAAACAACCTTGGTTAACGCACTCGCACAACGCCAATACTCTACCTTTGCCGAGGCGTCTCGCCAGCTGATTGAACAGCAGAGCCAAATTGAGGGTGGCATACTGCCTTGGGTTGACCTACCCGGCTTTGCTGCACTCTGTTTAGAAGTAATGAGTCAACAGAAGGCACAGGCTAACCAGCACTCAATCGCGTTTCTCGACCGTGCCATTCCTGACATCTGTGGCTATTTGTCTCAAGCAGAGCTAGGGATTGATGAGCAGTACCTAAAGGCGAGTCAGGGTTACCACCCTAAAGTGTTCTTGTGTCGCCCAGAAGCAAGTATCTACGTACAAGATGAGGTGCGCCCTTATCCGTTTGAGGGTGCGTTAGATATTCATGAAAACCTAGTTGCCCTCTATCAACAACTCGGATATGCAGTAATTGAGGTGCCGTTTATGGCGGTAGAAGAGCGTGTTCATTTTGTTGAGAGCCATCTAGGAATCAAAAACTAGATTCCAGATATTTCGTTCCTCAATTCTGGAATGACGATCCGATGAATTGAAATGGTACGCGCTCTTCGCATCCCGTATCTCGCTTACTCCCATCTAAACAAACACCGTCATTCCCAACAGCGAAGCACGAGCATGATAGGGAATCTCTTCAATACCGTAGAAGAAAGATCCCAGACACCTCGTCCCTCGGTTCTGGAATGACGACTCAATAAACTGAAATGGTACGCGCTCTTCGCATCCCGTATCTCGCTTACTCCCATCTAAACAAACACCGTCATTCCCTACAGCGAAGCACGAGCATGATAGGGAATCTCTTCAATACCGTAGAAGAAAGATTCCAGACACCTCGTCCCTCGGTTCTGGAATGACGACTCAATAAACTGAAATGGTACGCGCTCTTCGTATCTCGTATCCCGTTTACTCGAATCTAAACAAACTACCGTCATTCCCTACAGCGAGGCACGAGCGTGATAGGGAATCTCTTATTCGCCGTAAAAGAAAGATTCCAGACACCTCGTCCCTCGATTCTGGAATGACGATCCGATGAATTGAAATGGTACGCACTCTTCGCATCTCGCATACTCGCATCTAAACAAACACCGTCATTCCCTGCAGCGAAGCACGAGCATGATAGGGAATCTCTTCAATACCGTAGAAGAAAGATTCCAGACACCTCGTCCCTCGGTTCTGGAATGACGACTCAATAAACTGAAATGGTACGCGCTCTTCGTATCTCGCATCCCGCTTACTCGCATCTACTCTCATACAAAACAAAAGCCCCGAGCAGCATCGCTACTCGGGGCTTTTTAAACTCAATCAGTTAAATCTGATTATTTCGCTGCACGTGAAGCACGCTTACGATCCGATTCCGTTAGGAACTTCTTACGGATACGGATGCTTTCAGGTGTTACTTCTACTAGCTCGTCGTCATCGATGAATTCTAGAGCTTGCTCAAGAGTCATGATGATTGGCGGAGTAAGAACCTGTGCGTCATCAGTACCAGATGCACGAACGTTGGTTAGCTGCTTACCTTTCAGTACGTTAACTGTTAGGTCGTTGTCACGGCTGTGGATACCAACAACCATGCCTTCGTATACTTCAACACCGTGACCGATGAACATGCGACCACGCTCTTGTAGGTTGAATAGTGCGTTAGTTAGTGCTTTACCCATACCGTTAGAGATTAGTACACCGTTAACACGCTGGCCGATTTCGCCGCCTTTGTGTGGACCGTAGTGATCGAATGTATGGTAAAGAAGACCAGAACCTGAAGTTAGAGTCATGAACTCAGTTTGGAAACCGATTAGGCCACGAGATGGCATAACGAAGTCCATACGTACACGACCTTTACCGTCTGGAGACATGTCAGTCAGCTCACCTTTACGTAGGCCGATGTTCTCCATGATGCCGCCTTGGTGCTCTTCCATAACGTCGATAGTTACAGTTTCGAACGGTTCCATTAGTTGACCATCTTCTTCTTTGATGATTACTTCTGGACGAGATACTGCTAGCTCGAAGCCTTCACGACGCATGTTTTCGATCAGGATAGATAGGTGAAGTTCACCACGACCTGATACGCGGAATTTGTCTGGATCGTCTGTTTGTTCAACACGTAGTGCAACGTTGTGTACCAGTTCTTTCTCTAGACGCTCAAGGATGTTACGTGAAGTTACGAACTTACCTTCTTTACCAGCGAATGGAGACGTGTTTACTTGGAACGTCATTGTTACTGTTGGCTCATCTACAGACAGTGCTGGAAGCGCTTCTACTGCGTTTTGTGCACAAATAGTGTCAGAGATTTTTAGCTCACCAAGACCAGTGATCGCGATGATGTCACCTGCGTTCGCTTGTTCAACTTCGTGACGCTCAAGACCAAGGTAGCCCATTACTGTGCCAACTTTGCCGTTACGAGTTTTACCGTCTGCGCTTACGATAGTTACTTGCTGGTTTGGTTTAACAGAACCACGAGTTACACGAGCAACACCGATAACACCAACGTAAGAGCTGTAGTCTAGTTGAGAAACTTGCATCTGTAGTGGACCGTCTAGGTCAACTTGTGGTGCTGCTACTTCTTCAACGATAGTTTGGAATAGTGGTTCCATGTCTTCGCCAGTTTCGCCTTCTTCTAGAGAAGCCCAACCGTTAAGTGCTGAAGCGTAAACTACTTTGAAGTCTAGCTGTTCGTCAGAAGCACCTAGGTTGTCGAATAGGTCGAATACTTGATCCATAACCCAATCAGGACGCGCGCCTGGGCGGTCGATCTTGTTGATTACAACGATTGGCTTAAGACCGTGTGCGAATGCTTTTTGCGTTACGAAACGAGTTTGCGGCATTGGGCCATCTACTGCGTCAACGATCAGTAGCACTGAGTCAACCATAGACATGATACGCTCTACTTCACCACCGAAGTCCGCGTGTCCCGGAGTATCTACGATGTTGATGCGGTGATCGTTCCAGTCGATTGCTGTGTTCTTAGCAAGGATGGTAATGCCACGCTCTTTCTCGATGTCATTCGAGTCCATTACGCGCTCTTCAGTCTCACCACGAGATTCTAGTGTGCCTGATTGTTGTAGCAGTTTATCAACCAGCGTTGTTTTACCGTGGTCAACGTGCGCGATAATCGCGATATTTCTTAACTTATCAATCTGTGGAGTAGACATGGATTCTCGATTCACTCATAAAAGTAGCCGCACATCACCTCTACAATCAGGGTAAGTGCCACTAGCTTGATTAAAAAAACGGTCAATAATATACCAGATTCTAGCAAAAACCCCAGAAATATGTGATCTGAACCAAAGCCTTTTTCCACAGGCGTTTATTCCCGATAAATAACCGGCTATCGGGCGACCTCAATTCGAAATGGCTCTGCCTTCTATTTACCTTGACCAAGCTGGTGAAATCTCTTCGTAAAATGAAAAAGTGGATTGACAACCCATGCAAATCGTTGCTGAATGGTACTCGTTTGTGACTCATTATGGTGCACAACAAAACAGTTGCACCATAATTGTGCACTGCATGATCATTTTGGTGCAAAGAAACGCACCAAGAAAAACACAAACAAACTAAACCCTTGAAATTAATGGATTAATTTTTTTGGCACGCTTTTAGCTTTAGTTAAAACAGCATCGATTAATGCACCGAAAGACATTAATCAATGCTAGTTTCGACCGAATCGAGCACAAACCAAATTAATAACACTGGAGGTTATCCAAGATGTCAGTAGAAAACGTACTATCGCTGATCCAAGAGAACGAAGTTAAATTTGTAGACCTACGCTTTACAGATACTAAAGGTAAAGAGCAACATATCTCTCTACCTGCTCACCAAGTTGACGCAGACTTCTTTGAAGAAGGTAAGATGTTTGACGGCTCTTCTGTAGCTGGTTGGAAAGGCATCAACGAATCTGACATGGTAATGATGCCAGACGCATCATCTGCTGTTCTTGACCCATTCACGGAAGATGCAACGCTAAACATCCGTTGTGACATCCTTGAGCCTGCAACAATGCAAGGCTACGACCGTGACCCACGCTCTATCGCAAAACGTTCTGAAGAGTACATGCGCTCTACAGGTATCGCAGACACAGTTCTAATCGGTCCTGAGCCAGAGTTCTTCCTATTCGACGACGTTAAATTTGCAACTGACATGTCTGGCTCTTTCTTCAAGATCGACGACATCGAAGCTGCATGGAACACAGGTTCTGACGTAGAAGGTGGTAACAAAGGTCACCGTCCAGGCGTTAAAGGTGGTTACTTCCCAGTAGCTCCAGTTGATTCATCTCAAGACATCCGTTCTGCAATGTGTCTAGTAATGGAAGAGATGGGCCTAGTTGTTGAAGCGCACCACCACGAAGTAGCAACTGCGGGTCAAAACGAAATCGCAACTCGCTTCAACACGCTAACAACGAAAGCTGACGAGACTCAAATCTACAAGTACGTTGTACACAACGTTGCTCACGCATTTGGTAAAACAGCGACATTCATGCCTAAGCCACTTGTAGGTGATAACGGTTCTGGTATGCACGTTCACCAATCTCTAGCAAAAGACGGTGTTAACCTATTTGCTGGTGACAAGTACGGCGGTCTATCTGAAACAGCACTTTACTACATCGGTGGTGTTATCAAGCACGCTCGCGCTATCAACGCGTTCTCTAACCCAGCGACAAACTCGTACAAGCGTCTTGTACCAGGCTTCGAAGCTCCAGTTATGCTTGCTTACTCTGCACGTAACCGTTCTGCTTCTATCCGTATCCCAGTGGTACCAAGCCCTAAAGCACGTCGTATCGAGCTACGTTTCGGTGACCCAGCAGCGAACCCATACCTATGCTACGCAGCAATGCTAATGGCTGGTCTTGACGGTATTAAGAACAAGATCCACCCAGGCGAAGCTATGGATAAGGATCTATACGACCTACCAGCTGAAGAAGCAGCAGAAATCCCAACAGTAGCGTACTCACTAAAAGAAGCTCTAGAGTGTCTAGATGCTGACCGTGAGTTCCTAACAGCTGGCGGCGTATTCTCTGATGACTTCATCGACTCTTACATCGACCTTAAGTCTCAAGATGTAGAGAAAGTAAACATGACAACTCACCCACTTGAGTTTGAACTGTACTACTCTGTTTAATCTCTGGTAGAGAAGCTTTCTTACTGAAACTCTGTAAGAATCGCTAACTAAATATTAGGCTCGCCTCGCAGGCGGGCCTTTTTTATATTCCTCCTCCCGTATTCGCTTCGTACCATTCCCTATCAAACCAGCTCATTCCGGCTGCTACAACGCATGCATTCACAGCATCTGAAAAGGTCATCATCATGAAAGCGATATGGATATTCATTGGGGCAATACTCTCAGGTATGCTGAGTGCCCAAACGGTCTACACCTGGGAAGACGACAATGGTGTGCTGCACTTTAGTGATACACCAGACAACAGCAAAGCCAAGGCACTGGACCTACCCGATGTTCAAGCTGTGGCTCCGGCCCCTAAATTTGATAGCGCCTCGCCAGTTGACCTTAAACCTACCAAGCCTTTGCCAACTGCCACTTCCACTCAGGAAGCATCTACGCCAGATAAGCCTGATACTCCGCCTCCGCTCATGCTGACTTTAATCACTCCTCAGCATGACCAGACCTTGCGCAGCAATCGAGGTTTGATTGCGATTGAAATAGAGCTCAACCGAAAACTGGGTATTGGGGAGCAGCTTCAGTTAATGCTAGACGGGCGCCGTTATGGTGCACCACAAACCAGATCAACATGGGCACTAAAAAACATCGATCGTGGTGCACATACCATTGCTATTCAAGCACATAGAAGCGGCAAGCTTATTGCATCTACTACTCCAGTCACTGTGTTTTTACACCGTGCAACGATCAAGTAGGCCAATGTGCACAAAACACGTCCAGTTTGTCTGTTTTTCAACGGATACTGACCACTTTAAAGCAACAGATAGGAATTATCTTTAGCTTCTGGTTGAGATGCGCCATACTTGAACTTATCAACGCACCAATTTGGTGCAAGGAAATTATCTCAGTTCAAGGATGCAACAGTGAATCGATCAGCGCAGAGCGACAGCATAGAGACACATCAATTATCTAACGCCATACTCGACAATATGGTGACGGCCACCTTGATGCTCGATGAGCAGCTCTATGTGCGTTATGCCAATCCTGCTGCCGAACAACTGTTCTCACAGAGTGCCAAACGCATTGTTGATCACCCACTCAGTCAACTCATTCAGCACGCCTCTCTCGATCTCGCACTACTTACACAGCCTCTGCAGAGTGGTCAAAGCATCACTGACAGTGACGTAACCTTTGTGGTCGATAACCGACCGCTAATGCTGGAAGTCACAGTCAGCCCAATGACTTGGCAGCGTGAGACTCTGCTATTGGTAGAGATGCGTAAGATAGACCAACAGAGACGCCTCAGCCAAGAGCTCAACCAGCATGCCCAGCAACAAGCGGCCAAGCTTTTGGTGCGCGGTCTAGCTCACGAGATAAAGAATCCACTCGGTGGACTTCGCGGCGCGGCGCAGCTTCTTGGGAAAATGCTGCCAGACCAATCCCTGAACGAATACACCCAAATTATTATCGAGCAGGCCGACCGTTTAAGAGCATTGGTCGATCGCCTACTTGGCCCACAAAAGCCGGGTAAGAAAAGTGAAGAGAACCTCCACCAGATACTGGAGAAGGTACGTCAATTGGTCGAACTTGAATCTGGTTCTTCATTGGCCATTGAGCGTGATTATGACCCGAGCCTGCCAAACATCTTGATGGACTCAGCACAAGTCGAGCAGGCGATGCTTAACATTGTGAGCAATGCGGCGCAGATTTTGAGCTCACAAGAGTCGGGCAAGATCACCATTCGCACCAGAACGGTGCACCAGGCGAACATTCATGGGCAGCGACACAAACTCGCTGCACGCATTGAGATCTGTGACAACGGGCCGGGCATCCCAGATGAGCTCAAAGATACCCTCTTCTACCCAATGGTCAGTGGACGGGAAGGCGGCACAGGCCTTGGACTATCAATCTCGCAAAACTTGATTGACCAACATAACGGAAAAATTGATGTAGAGAGCTGGCCGGGGAATACCACCTTCACCATTTATCTACCGATTTAATAAATTTATCGGCATCACCAGAGAGCTGCTTGGGTGGTGTTGGCAACAAGATATAACAGCATAAAAACAACAATGATCATCACAATAGAATTGGCTGCAAAGGAATGGAACTATGAGTAAAGGATATGTATGGGTCGTCGATGACGACAGCTCTATCCGCTGGGTCGTTGAGAAGACGCTCTCTTCGGCGGACATTAAGTGTGAAACCTTCGCTGATGCGGAAAGCGTGCTCATGGCACTGGAGCGCGAAACCCCTGATGTCTTAGTCTCAGATATCCGCATGCCGGGTATCGACGGTATCGAGCTACTTAATCAAGTTCAGCAACGCTCACCGGATCTGCCAGTCATCATAATGACCGCGCACTCAGATCTCGACGCAGCGGTTAACGCTTATCAGAAAGGCGCTTTTGAGTATCTTCCTAAACCATTCGATATCGATGAAACCCTCACTCTGGTTGAACGTGCGATTGCCCACAGCCATGAACAGAAGCGCGAACAAGCCAATGAGGTTGTCGATACCGACGCACCAGAAATCATTGGCGAAGCACCAGCAATGCAGGAGGTGTTCCGAGCCATCGGTCGTCTGTCTCGCTCTTCAATCTCTGTGTTGATCAATGGTGAATCAGGGACAGGTAAAGAGTTGGTTGCCCACGCTCTACATCGCCACAGCCCACGTGCGACTAAACCCTTTATCGCCCTCAACATGGCCGCGATTCCAAAAGACTTGATCGAATCAGAGCTGTTTGGTCACGAAAAAGGCGCGTTTACCGGTGCCAATAGCGTGCGCCAAGGTCGTTTCGAACAGGCTAATGGCGGCACCCTGTTCTTGGATGAGATCGGTGATATGCCACTCGATATCCAAACTCGTCTGTTGCGCGTGCTTTCAGATGGACAGTTCTACCGTGTTGGTGGTCATTCCGCGGTCAAGGTCGACGTTCGTATCGTTGCGGCAACGCACCAAGATTTAGAGCGCTTGGTGCACGAAGGCGACTTCCGTGAGGATCTATTCCACCGTCTCAACGTCATTCGTATCCATATCCCAGCACTGCGCGAACGTAAGCAGGATATCGAAAAACTAACGCAACATTTCCTGAGTTCAGCAGCAGAAGAGCTTGGCGTTGAGGTGAAAGCGCTTCACCCAGAGACCATCGCTAAGCTCAACCAACTCAACTGGCCTGGTAACGTGCGCCAGCTAGAGAATATCTGTCGCTGGTTAACAGTAATGGCGAGTGGTAGCGAAATACTGCCATCTGACCTTCCGCCAGAATTGCTCGAAGAGAAAACGGTTACCACCAGCGATAGCGGGGATAGTTGGCAGAATCTTCTAGCGAATTGGGCAAAATGTGCGCTGGATTCAGGAGAAAAAGAGCTGCTCTCTTATGCGCTTCCAGAGTTTGAACGTATACTACTTGAAGCGGCTTTGAACCATACTAATGGTCACAAACAAGATGCTGCGAAAGTGCTCGGTTGGGGACGAAATACCCTAACTAGGAAGCTAAAAGAGTTGTACTAGCTTAGATATGCTCAAAATTGCAGTTACTTTTTAATCAAAAAAGTGTCGCTTGACTGGGATGGAGTCGGTACAATTACAGTACAACATACAAAAGTTTTAGTCGTCGATGTCCATAAAAACCCAAATTACACTCAGAACCGCAGTGGTTTTGCCGTTCGTGATGATTTTTCTCTTCACCATCGGTGTAATGGTTTTTACTCAGAAGAGCAGTTATGAGGAAATGGTTCGTGATGTCAGTGCGCGTCAATTAACGTCACTGACAGAAAATGTTCACAAGAGCCTAGCTGAATTCCTAGAGAAGCCCTTTCACGCAAACCTGTCTCTGAGTCATAACATTGGATATCACCAACTCTACCACCCGGGTAACCTGCGTGAGGTTCAAGACTATATTCTGCAGAGCTTCTCTGGGCATTTCTCAACCATCGAACAATTAGATGTGATCGGCTTTGGTTCGGAAGACAGTAATTACGTTGGCTTTCGCAAAGAGGCCAATAACGGCTATACGCTGATGGTTCAAGATGACCGCACTCAGAATCAGTTGGTCATCTATCGTGGCGGAAAAATCAGTGACGACATTCGCTCTGTTATCTCGAATTACGACCCACGCGTTCGTCCTTGGTACACACCTGTTGCGCACCAAACCAAGCCTGCGTGGTCAACGATTTACACCAATGCTGATGAAAGACAGGAGATCACGCTCTCTGCCCTTGCACCAATTTACGACCAAGGTGAGTTTAAAGCAGTCATCGTTAGCGACATTAAAATCGACACCTTCAATGCCTTTCTCAAACAGCTAAAAGACAAGACCAATGCCTCGGTTTACATCATGGACAAAGAGCAGCGTATGGTGGCGCACTCTGATGGTGGCAGCGTGGTCTCTTGGGGTAATACCCGTCTCTCAGATCGCGGTGAAAGACTGTTGGCATCAGAGAGCCCGAACCCAATCATTCGCGAAAGTGCCTCCCACGTCGACCAATTCCACCTAACTGATGATCAGCAAGTACACCGTTTTAGTTTCGATCTCGACGGCGAACGCTTCTACAACCAGATCACCCCTTATTCTGATGAACACGGTATTACATGGTTCATTGGTATGTCGATTCCCAAAACCGACCTACTGGGTAAGCTGCCAGAGAATCAACGCAATAGCTGGCTTCTAGGCTTACTGCTGAGCTTTGTGGGCATCACCTTGGGACTGCTGGCATTTAATCGCGTTACCCGACCAATCACCTCCACCGCAGATGCAGCCAAGCAACTCGCAAAGGGAGATTGGGAGAGTACCATGCCGCGACCGGGCAACATCTACGAGACCAGCATGTTGGTTGAGGCGTTCAATGAGATGACCAATAACCTCAAGTCCTCATTCAATGCGCTGCAAACCCAGCTTACCTATGACTCACTGACCAAGTTGTATAGCCGTGAAGGTATAGTGGATGCTGCGAAAAAGCTCAACATCGCCAATACTGGCACTCTGTATCTGGTGGGTATTGATCGCTTCCGCGACATCAACGACAGCCTTGGACACTACAATGGTGACCAACTGCTGATCATTGCTGCTGCTCGCCTGCGAGGTATTCTGCCAGAGCACTACTTATTGGCTCGTACAGGTGGTGATGAATTCGCTATCTACGCACCGGATGTGATAGGCCAAGAGGAAGTGGGCCTACTAGCAAACCGACTGCTACAGACCTTCGCCTCCCCTTTCTGTATGGAATCAGAAAATGTGGTGATCAACATTTCAATTGGTATTGTTCAGCAGTGCGAAGACAGCGATATGACCCTGTGGCTGCGTAATAGCAGTATCGCCTTGAGTAACGCAAAACAGGACAAGGCGCGCTTTAGCATCTACAGTCCTGAAATGGCTAATGCCTCAAGACATCGTACAAAGATGTTGGCTCGTATCAATAAAGCAATTGAGAAGAAGGAGTTTGAACCCTTCTACCAACCAATCATCGACCTAGAGACAGGCACAACCATTGGTGCAGAAGCACTGGCTCGTTGGGTAACGGAGCAAGGTGTCATCGCACCGTTGGAGTTTATCCCATTGGCAGAAGAGACAGGCCTTATCAGTGATATTGGCCAACAGATTCTGCACAAATCCTGTCGTGATACCGCGATCGCGATTGAAACCGGCATGTGGGCACCTGATTTCTCAATCCACGTTAACTTAGCCGTTGATCAGCTGAGCCAAGCAGGCTTTGTTGATCAGGTTAAAACCACGCTGCGCGATACTAAGCTCCCTGCTCGTAATCTCACCTTGGAGATCACCGAGTCGCGCATCGTCGATAACGACCCAACCATCATTGAGAATATGTTGGCCCTTAAGGCTCTGGGGATCTCAATTGCGATTGATGACTTTGGTACCGGCTACTCTTCTTTGGCCTACCTGCAAAAGCTGCCATTTGATTGCTTGAAGATCGATCGCAGCTTCGTCAACAAACTAGAGAAAGAAAGCCTTGATAGTTCAATCGTGGCCGCGATTGTGAACATTACACGTGGTTTTAAGGTGAACTTGGTGGCTGAAGGCGTGGAAACCCAGCAGCAGGCTGATTTACTTAAACAGCTGAAATGCCCACAAGCACAAGGCTTCCTTTACAGTCGCCCGGTGCCATTCGATGAGTGGCCGCATCAGCAGAATTAGCAGCAGTATTGCTCGTGATAAGATAAAAAATGCCAGCATCTCAATGCTGGCATTTTTGTTAGAAAAACAGATATTGTAAAAACAGAGCTCGCTTAGATAACGCGAGAGAACTGCTGCTGACGCGCTTTGGCACGCAGGTACTTATCGAAACACATACAGATGTTACGAATCAGTAGTCGACCACGCAGGGTTACACGGATCTCTTTGTCATCCACTTCAACCAGCTCATCGTTAATGAAGGTTTGCAGTAGCTCTAAATCTTCTTTGAAGTAGCGATTAAAGTTCACTGAGAACTCAGACTCAATCTGGGTCTTATCCAGTTTAAAGTTGCAGATCAGCTGCTTAATCACTTCACGACGCAATAGGTCGTCGTTATCCAGAGCCACACCCTTCCATAGAGCATGACGCAGTTCGTTCACTTGAGCGTAGTACTTCTTCAACTCTTTCTGGTTCTGAGCGTAAGCGTCGCCCACCATAGAGATAGCCGATACACCAAAACCAATCAGGTCACACTCACCTTGTGTAGTGTAGCCTTGGAAGTTACGGTGAAGGATACCCTCACGCTGTGCTACCGCTAGCTCATCTTCAGGCAGCGCGAAGTGGTCCATACCGATAAACTGGTAGCCTGCGCCTGTTAGCGTCGCGATGGTATCTTGCAGAATCGCCATCTTCTCTTCTGCTTTTGGTAGATCTTCGTCTTTAATCTTGCGCTGAGCCGCAAACAGTTGAGGCATGTGAGCGTAGTTAAATACCGATAGACGACCCGGCTTCATTTCTAGCACTTGCTTCAATGTTTCAGCAAATAGCGCTTGAGTCTGCTTTGGCAGGCCGTAGATAAGGTCCAGGTTAGTTGAGCGGAAACCAAGGTCTTTGGCACGCTGCACCATAGCAATGATGAACTCTTCATCTTGCTCACGGTTAACCAGTTTCTGTACTTCTTTGTTGAAGTCTTGAACACCGATACTCAGACGGTTAAAGCCTTCACTGCGCAGGTGGTCAAGCATATCTAGCTCAATCTCACGTGGGTCAACCTCGATACTGATCTCAGCATCTTGAGTAAAGTTGAACTCATCACGCAGGATCATCATCAAGCGAGTGATTTGTGCTTTGCTCAAGAAGGTTGGTGTACCACCACCAAAGTGCAGTTGTGTCACTTCACGCCCTTGCAGTAGTGCAGCGCGCTGGCGGATCTCATGCTCAATGACATCCAGATACTCATCGGCCTTATGCGAGTGACGAGTGATCACCTTGTTACAACCACAGTAGTAACAAAGCTTGTGACAGAACGGGATATGTACGTAAAGAGAAAGCGGGCGTTCAGGGTACTGAGTACACGCCATGTCATAATCAGAGACCGTGAAAGCTTCATGGAACTCCAACGCAGTTGGATAAGAGGTGTAACGCGGACCAGAATAGTTGTACTTGTCTAAGATGGCTTGATCCCAAACGATTTGCTGGCTCGTTACTGCTGGCTTGCTCGACATGATGGTATTTCCAATTTAGATCCGCGAATACTGATGTACTCTCAAATCATTTTACATACATTAAAATATAGACGGGTTATTTTGCCACACGACTTGTAAGGACGTTTGACAGCTATTCGCTTTTTGAACACCAATGCTCAAAATTGATAGCTTGATCACTAACCGACTTAGGGGATGTAAGATAACACAAAGGTAAGAGGGCTTATTTGATGTGACACCACACCACATAAGCCCTTTTTATTAGATCATCTGAATGTTGATTTGGTTATTAAGCGGTTTTACTTTCTTCTGTAACTGCTTCAACTCTTCAATGATGGATTCGTTCAAGCGTGACTCTGCTTTTTGTCGAGTCAGGTTCTGCTTCATACGCTCTCGCTTCGGAAGATTTTGTCGATCTTCACCACGCGCCATGTCTTTAACCACATGATACAACTCAGAGGTCGCAGGGTATTCGGCGTCGAAATCGACACGTTCATCGCCCTGAACAAAGTCCATGATGTTGTACACGCGGATACTAATCTCTGACAAATCACACTGACCTTGAATGCCGGCAAGACATAGGGTGTTCACATTGTCGAAGATGTTCGCGTTACGCTTCTCGATGGCTAGAGCTTTATGCTGCTTTTGCAACTCCGTCTGCTTCTTCACTTGAAGTAGAAGGTAACCTGCGTAACAGCCCAAGCCGAGAACGATAATTCCGCCAGCAATTGCTAATAAGGTTACATTCATAGGTTCTTAGCCTTTAAAGTTATCGAGATCGATGTCTTCAAACTGCGACAGTAGGTCTTCATCTGAAGAGGCTTTCTTAGATACAGACTCAGGAAGGTCATCAAACACTTCTTCCTCTTCTGGCTCAAGTAGTCCTAGACGATCCATTAGGAACTCAATGCGATCTAGCTTCTCGTCTACCAGTTTCTGTAGACCTGCACCCAAGTTTTCGCCCGCTTCTAGACGGTCAAGCAAGGTGTTAAGCTGTGCATCGTTCTCAAGCATCTCTAGCTCTTGTTCAAACGACAACTTACGCTCTTGTTTGGTCGGCTTCTTAACCGGTTCGATCACCAATGGAATCTTTTTCTTGCTGCCTAGACGTGGGTCGCGGTTTTGTGCAGCTTTACGCTGTTTCGCTTCGCCACCGTCTGAGTGACGGCTACCTGATTTTAAACCTTTACGTTTCTTCAGGCGCTTACGCTCACGTCCCTCAACATCCGATTCGCTACGGTTGCGAGTTACGATCACTTCAGGAGCACCGTAAGCTCCTGGCTTTCTTGATTTTTTGCTACGGCTCATTACTGGGTCTTCCTCAGTAAAATTACATCATTTCCAACAAATTCGAGTTCGAGCTTATCCCGCTCAGCCAAAAACTGGAATGTTTGGCGGCTAAAAAAGACCACATGCGTCGGATCATTTTTATAGTGCCAACCAGCAAACGCGTCCACGTCAATTACTAGCTTGGTCATGAGACCAATCCAGCCCTCTGGCTTAACTAAATTCAACCATTGCTGCCACACCTTATCGGGTTCATAAAGATGTTCAATCACCTCGGTGGCAGTCATAAAGTCGTACGTCTTATCGAGAACGGCGCGTTCTGGGTGATAGTAGATGTCGTACAACTCCATGGTGTGTCCAGCTTCTTCTAACATGATAGATAGCGTAGGGCCTGGGCCACAACCAAAATCTAACCCGTGTGAGTTAGATGAAATTCTGTCTGTTAATGGGTCGGCAATGCGCGACAAGAACTTACGATAGCCAGCATCACTGGGATCATTCTCATGCAGATCGTAGTGTGCTTTCTCTTCGCTTGCTTCTAACCTTTGGTTAGGTTTTACAAATACCAACTCACATTGCTGACACTGCAGATACTCTCTGCGTTTGTCTTCAAAGTAGTGATGCACATCGTGATGATGGCATAAGGGACAAGTATACATAGCACATCCTTAAACAGGGATGCGAAACATACCAGAAAGTGCGTTTAGAGTGGAGAGATATTGGGTGTTTTTTCATCAAATCAATAAAAAAAGCGATAGGAAAACCCATCGCTCTCTAAATCTGCCTATATTGGCCAAAATTTGCATACTCAACTTGGTACACAAATCTCCATTTGTTATTGGTGCTTTCCTTGCCAAATTTGTTTTTTGTTCATCACCCTGATGAATTTTGGCTATCCGTTTCTAACACCTTGTCGCTGGGCTATCCTAGCCTGATCCTTTTCTGTCTATACCGTTAGACTAGACGATCATCCATATCGATTTCAGCTCCAAGCTGATGGCGCATACTTTACTCACTTATCAAAAAACGACAAGAGCGCGACTTCACACTTTTTGTACAGCTATTGAACACCCATAAAGAATGCCAATTTGATCACACCATACATAATGTAAGGCTATATAAAAGACAACGCCCCAGCCAATCATGGCCAGGGCGCATCCTAAATCTTGCTCGAACGTACATTTCTTTGCTCTTAATTAAGAGCGAGAAACCGACAAATTAGTGTAAACCACCAACGTACTTCGATAAGGTTTCAATATCTGCGTCTGTTAGCTTTTTAGCTACATCACGCATCATCGCGTTCATGTCGTTGTTACGGCTACCATCGCGGAATTTCTCAAGCTGTGCTTTGATGTATTCTGCATGCTGACCAGAAATCTTAGGGAAACCAGATAGCTCTGTACCGTTACCACGAGGGCCGTGACAAGCAATACACGCCGTTACGCCGCGTTCAGCGTCACCCGCTGTGTATAGAACCTTACCCTCTTCTACTACGTTTTCTGGCGTAGAGTTGTTAGAGATAGGCAGAGATGCGTAATATGCAGCTAGGTCAGCCATGTCTTGTTCAGACAGAGGCATCGCCATTGCACCCATTACAGGTTCATTACGACCTTGTTTACCACCACTAGTCATACCTAACTTGAGATCTTTTAACTGCTTCTCAAGGTATTTCTCATGTTGACCAGCCAGTTTAGGGTACTGTGTGATCAGACTGTTGCCGTCAGCACCGTGGCAGGCAACACATGTTTGTGATTTGGCTTTACCAGCTTCAATACTACCTTGAGCCCATACTGAGCAGCTGGCTAATAGACTCAAAATTAGCGCTAATTTCTTCATGACATTCCATTATAATTATCAAGCTTCCAGTACCACTCTATGTTGCCACTCATGGTACAATAGGCGACCTTATGCCGAGCACGGTTATTTTACACAAATTCACAAAAAAGTAATCAATCGACTACACAAAGTCGAGATGGAGTTAACAGTGAGCGTAAAAATTCATTATCAAAACACGCATTTCATTACCAGTGCACCTGATATTCGTCACTTACCAGAAGACGAAGGGATCGAAATTGCGTTCGCAGGACGCTCCAATGCTGGTAAATCTAGCGCACTAAATCGCGTGACAAACCAAAAAAGTCTAGCGAAAACCAGTAAGACCCCAGGTCGTACTCAACTGATCAACCTGTTCAAGGTGACTGACGGTTGTCATATTGTCGATTTACCAGGGTACGGTTTCGCGCAAGTACCACTAGAAATGAAGAAAAAGTGGCAGAAGTCACTAGGTGAATACCTTCAAAAGCGTGAATCGTTAAAAGGTTTGGTGGTATTGATGGATATCCGCCACCCAATGAAGGACCTTGACCAACAGATGATCTACTGGGCTATCGATAGCCGCATTCCAGTACAAGTTCTGCTAACTAAGGCCGACAAGCTAAAACAAGGCGCACGTAAAGCACAGCTACTCAAGATTCGTAAAGATGCGCAATCTTTTGGTGGTGATGTTGCTGTTGACGTGTTCTCTTCACTAAAAGGCATCGGCGTTGACCAACTGCGCAGCAAGATGGACGAGTGGTTCGCACCTGCGCTTGCTGAGCAAATGATCGATGAGCTTGCAGAAGAAGAGCGCAACGACGAAGCTTAAAATAGACACATTCGTTAGCTTTGATGAATAAAAGACTTACCCTGCTTATATAAGCGGGGTATTTTTTTACCTAATTTTAATCGGTTAGCGCTCTGAAGTGAGCCATACTGAAAGTCAGAAATAGAATAAATAGATGATAACAATGGTTAGATCGCTGTTATCTAACTTAATAATGGGAAAGGAAGGCTCATGTTAAAAAAATGGACACCACTGCGACTTTTGGCCCTTGTCAGTTTGCTGATACCGTTGCTGTTAATGCCACTATCGCTGCATGCTGAAGAGACCCAGGCTCCGCCGCCAGCTCTAATGAATGTCGACATGACACTCGACCTCGATGGTATGGAGAAATACGCAAAGGAAGCCAGCCAGTCGCTACAGGTCATCTCAGAGTCACTGCAGTCGATCGTTAATAACCCGAATCTGAGTGAAGACCAACAACAGGCGCTCAATGAAACAATTGCCAGCATTAACCAATTGAGCGCATCCACAACCCAATCGATCAATCACCTTCCTGAAGTGTTTGAACACTCACGAATGACCTTCCAACAGACCAGCCAAAACTTACTTGACGATATCCAAAGCAAAATCTTGATTGCCTTAATCGCTATCGTTGGCGTCATCATCTTGGCTTTGATTGCTATCTATCTACTGATTCTAAAACCGATGCAGCACACCCTCGTCCAAGCCACCAGCAATATCTCGGCGATGGCGCAATCCATTCAGATCACCGCAGAAGCGTTGAAATACAGCACCGACAAACAACAATACTTAATGGAAGCCATTGATCAGAAAAACGATGCTAAGGAAGAGTTAACGACTGAAGAGCAGAACAAATAAAGTAGCAACAATAACGAAATTGCGGCACACCCCAGACTTAACAAGGTTATTTTCTCAGATAAAACAAGACTGAGTGGCTTTGATGAAAAGTTACATTTTGATCGCTTTATTCCACAAACATCAAATCATAGCGTATTTCTCAATGTGACTGTTCGGGATCAGATAGACAAGCGAAAGGTGAGTTAGGACACGAAATATCGGCGAGAAAGGAGGGGTTGGAAAATTTTCTTTCGCACAAGAAAAAACGCCCCAGTCAAATACTGACTGGGGCGGCTGAATCAGCCTAATCCAATAACGTGAAACAAAAGGTCTGAAAGATAGAACATCTTACCTCTGTACCCTACGAGATTTAATGTACAACAATTGCTCAGAAATGAAAACAATTTTTGTAGTTTTTTTTCATGAATGTTTTATTAAAACACTTCGAACGCTTGAAGTAGCTAGCTTTATTCATGACAAAAAAAAGCCAGTGTTTGTGCACTGGCTCATACTAATTTCGCAAATAAGGTTAAAAAGTGATTAGTGGGCCTGATCCCAGTTGTCACCATGGCCAGCTTCCGCAACCAGTGGGACATCTAGCTCAGCGGCTGATTCCATCAATTCTTGTACTTTACTTTCAATTTCAGCTAATGCTGACTCTTCCACTTCAAACACCAGTTCATCGTGCACTTGCATTAGTAGCTTCACACGACCTGCGCCTTCAGCTTGAATCCACTCGTCTACCAATAGCATCGCTTTCTTGATGATGTCAGCTGCAGTACCTTGCATTGGTGCGTTAATCGCCGCACGCTCCGCTGCCTTACGACGCATACCGTTACGAGACTTAATTTCTGGTAGGTGTAGACGACGACCGTAAATCGTCTCAACAAAGCCCTGCTCGGAAGCCGCACTGCGGGTATCTTCCATGTACTGCATTACGCCAGGGTAACGCTCAAAGTAAGTGTCCATGTAGTGCTGTGCTTCGCCACGAGGAATACCTAGCTGCTTCGCAAGGCCAAAGGCACTCATACCGTAGATAAGACCAAAGTTAACCGCTTTCGCGCGACGACGCTGCTCTGACGTCACATCATCAATGCTTACGCCGATGATCTCAGCTGCCGTTGCTGCGTGGATATCTTTGCCTTGTTGGAAGGCTTCAAGTAGCGCTTTATCGCCAGATAGATGCGCCATGATACGCAGTTCAATCTGAGAGTAATCGACAGCAAGAATCTTCCAACCGTGAGGCGCTACAAATGCCTGACGGATACGACGGCCTTCTTCGTTACGAATTGGAATGTTCTGTAGGTTTGGATCTGTCGAAGATAGACGACCTGTCGCCGTTACCGCTTGATGGTAAGAAGTGTGTACGCGACCTGTCTCTGCATTAATCATCTTCGGTAGCTTGTCTGTGTAAGTCGACTTCAGTTTAGCTAAACCACGGTATTCCAGAATCAGCTTCGGCAGTGGGTAGTCCAGAGCCAGCTCTTGAAGTACTTCTTCATTGGTTGATGGTGCACCCGATGGCGTCTTCTTCACCACAGGTAGACCCATCTTCTCGAATAGAATCGCTTGCAGCTGTTTTGGTGAGTTCATGTTGAACTCTTGCTCAGCAATTTCGTAAGCCTTCTGTTCAAGCTCATCAAGACGCGCGGCAATTTCTTGCGACTGTGCGCCTAGCAGCATGTCATCAACAAAGACACCGGTGCGTTCGATACGAGAAATCACCGGCACCAATGGCACTTCGATCTCTTCGTAAATCGCTTTTAGCTTCTCATCTTGCTCGATGTTTTGCATCAAGCGGTTGTGCAGACGTAGGGTTACATCCGCGTCTTCAGCTGCGTATGGAGACGCCTCGCCTAGTTCGATTTGGTTGAACGTCAGTTGCTTCTTGCCCTTGCCCGCGATCTGCTCGAATGAGATGCAGCTGTGTTGTAGGAAACGCAGCGCAAGGCTATCCATGTCGTGCTTACCACCTACGCTGTTGAAAACGTAAGATGCCAGCATGGTGTCATGCTTAATGCCCTTCATCTCAATGCCGTAGCGCGCAAGCACAGACGCATCGTACTTAAGGTTCTGACCCACTTTGGCTTGACTATCGTCTTCTAAAATCGGCTTCAGCTGTTCTAGTACCCAATCACGATCCAGCTGTGCTGGCGCATCTAGGTAGTCATGTGCCACAGGTACGTAAGCGGCAACACCCTCTTCTGTCGCGAATGATAAACCGACTAGGTTCGCTACCATGTAGTCAAGGCTGTCAGTCTCTGTATCAAAGGCAAACACTTCGGCTGCTTTTAGCTTTTCTAGCCACGCATTGAAGTCTTCTTCGTTCAGAATCGTTTCGTACTTGCTGCGATCAATGTTGACTGCAGAGGTGTCCATTTCAACGCTTGATGACGTCGATGCAGCCGCAGAGCGCGTAGCACCCGCTGCGCCAGAATTTTCATCGGCTTCAACCACACCTGTGCCGCCTTCTAGCAGCTCATTGAGCCATGATTTGAAGACTAACTGGCCGTAAAGCTTGATCAGCTCGTCTGTGTTTGGCGTTGCTTTAACTAAGGATTCAGGTGTCTCTTCTAGTTCGACATCCAGCTTGATGGTCGCTAGTTCATAAGAAAGTTTGGCATTCTCTTCGTTATCAACCAGCTTTTTAGCCATGGTTTTCGAGCCACGGAACCCAAGCGCTGCAATATCGTCTAGGTTCTGGTATAGCTTTTCGATACTACCGATGCCCTGAAGCAATGCAGTCGCCGTTTTATCACCGACACCCGGTACACCAGGGATGTTATCCACTTTATCGCCCATCAGTGCCAAGTAATCGATGATCAGCTCAGGTGGAATACCAAACTTCTCAATAACACCTTCACGATCCATCACAACATTCGTCATGGTGTTGATCAGCGTAATGTTATCATCAACCAGCTGAGCCATATCTTTATCACCAGTACTGATCAGCACAGGCATGCCCGCTTTTGATGCTTGTGACGCAAGCGTACCGATAACATCATCTGCTTCCACGCCCGGGATCGAGATCAATGGCAGACCCATTGCACGAATCACATTATGTAAAGGCTCAATCTGACAACGCAGATCATCCGGCATTGGAGGACGGTTCGCCTTATATTCTGGATACATGTCATCACGGAACGTTTTGCCTTTTGCATCGAAAATAACGGCAATACGATCGGAGGCGAATTGACGCATCATGCTACGCAACATGTTCACCACACCATAGATGGCATTGGTAGGAATATCACCATTACTCATGGTGCCCGGGTAAGCATGGAACGCGCGATATAAGTAAGAAGAGCCATCAATCAGAATCAATGGATTATCAGGAATACGAGCCATAATGTTTGTGTATCCAGTAATAAGTACAGAAATGATGAGGTAAGCATGCCACGTATAGTGACGGGATTCCACGTTGTCGATCTGTATCCGTAGAATGGGTTGTGTTTGTTATAAACAGAATCTTGTTATTTTTTGTTCCACAAGCCGCCCCATCTGTGGATAACTCTGTTTATATTATTTATCCACCCTGTTGAGAAGTTGGCAAAATGAAACAAAAATACACCGTAAACTATTGAAATTAATAAATAAAAATAGAGATCGAACATATGATCAACGATCTTTTTTCGATCTTGCGTTGTGGAAAAGAATATTGATGAGGATTTATGCATGCACCTTTATGGTGCTATATATGCATCTTGTTGAAATTGAGATAGAAAAAAAGCGACACCCGAGGATGTCGCCTAGCAAAAAGCGGTGAAGCTATTCAATTGAATACCACAGCTTAACCAAAAAGCTATAAATTACACTGGAAGCAATGTGAGCAATGTCGTGTCAAAAAGAACTTAGTTTAAGTTCGCGAGAATTCTGTTGGTAACTCAGCGGAGCGCTTAGTTACTAAACATCCTTGTGAACATTTCCTCATTCCCTAAGACGCAGTTAATAATAATGATTCTCATTTGATAGTCAACAATTAAATGATAATAAATCTCATTTAATTGTAATTGTCATCAAACCTTCATCTCACATCTGCTTCACAAAGTGCAGTCTATTCTCTTTAATGTCTTCTTTTTGTTCGAAATTTTCTATCATGTAGCCATTTCTCAATAACAATCTCAACATCGAAGAAAATTGGTTCCTAGACTTCACTTTTAGCTGTTTATAGCCCTGATCTCGTACCCATTGCTCCTGAACATTTAATTGAAGCTGCGCGACGCCTTTGTTTCGAGCCAAAGGAGAGACGCCACCAAACCAGCTATAAAAAGTTTGCTCATCTAACTGATAACCAATTTTAAAGCCGAGCAGCTGCCCATCCTCTTCAGCAACGAGTACCAACTGTTTTTTGTCTTGTAGGCGCGCTGAAAGAGATTCAACACTCTCTTTGTGGCTGAACTCATCGATCTGTTCAACCACGGTCACACACTCTTCTAGCGTGCCTTCGCGTACAATAACCGCCATTTTTCTTTCTCCCACAAACGAACAAAGGCCAGCTGTGTGGCTGGCCTTTTAAGATTTGTCTCGACGATTATTTGTTTCTTAGAAACTGTGCTGCTTGAGCATCGTCTTCTGCTAGCCACTCAGCCACATCTTTAGCGAAGTAAGTTAGGATGCCATCAGCACCAGCGCGCTTAAAGCACAACAGAGATTCTAGTACTGTTTCGCGCTCTTTTAGCCAGCCATTTTGAATCGCAGCTTTGTGCATCGCGTACTCACCAGACACTTGATATGCAAATGTTGGTGCTTGCAGTTCATGCTTCACACGACGAACAATGTCTAGATAAGGCATGCCTGGTTTCACCATTACCATATCTGCACCTTCGTTAAGGTCCATCGCCACTTCGTGAATCGCTTCATCACTGTTAGCCGGATCCATCTGGTAGTTTTTCTTATCACCACCTTTCAGGTTAGATGCACTGCCGACAGCATCACGGAATGGGCCGTAGTAGCATGATGCATACTTAGCTGAATACGCCATGATTTGAGTGTGAATGTGACCCGCTTCTTCTAAAGCTTCACGGATCTTACCGATACGACCGTCCATCATATCTGATGGTGCGACAACATCAGCACCCGCTTCTGCGTGTGACAGAGCTTGCTTGATCAGAACCTCGGTTGTTTCATCGTTCATCACATAGCCATCTTCATCGATGATGCCGTCTTGGCCATGAGTCGTGAATGGGTCTAGTGCTACGTCGGTAATCACACCAATGTTTGGCACATGCTCTTTCAATGCGCGTACAGCACGCTGAACCAAACCTTCTGAGTTGTGCGCTTCTGCTGCACATAGACTTTTCGCGTCTTGGTTAACAACAGGGAACAGTGCAATCGCAGGCACCCCAAGTTGAGAAAGGTATTCTGCTTCTTCCAACATCAAGTCAATTGAAAGGCGCTCAATGCCCGGCATAGACTCAACCGTTTCACGACGGTCCTTACCCATAAGAATGAACATTGGGTAGATTAAGTCATTAACTGATAACTGGTTTTCTGCCATTAAGCGGCGGCTGAAGTCGTGTTTACGCATACGACGCATACGACGACCTGGGAACTGACCTTGAATAGATACAGACACGTGATTCTCCTTGCCTAGCCTAGGTAAACAACTACCTAGATTATAAAAAGTGCAAAATAGTTGGCAAAAGCATATCACCGCTAGCTAAAGACGCTAGCAGTAAAACCTAAATCCCCCGTAAAAACCGGGATAAATGGCAAAAAATGACCTTCTCCTCACACTGCCGTATACTCTTGGCAACTCGTTTCTTCAGCTTTTCAGGACACAACCATGATCGATACTCATGCCCATATCTACGCTAGTGAATTTGATAACGACCGCGAGCAAGTAGTCCAACGTGCGCTAGCCCAAGGCATTGATCGTATTTTACTGCCTAATATCGACCTTGACTCCATTGAACCTATGCTCGCAACAGAACGTCAATTCCCAGAGGTTTGCCGTTCAATGATGGGACTTCACCCTTGCTATGTTGATGGAAATATTGAAGAAACACTGAAGACTATCCGCGCTTGGTTCGACAAACACAACTTTATCGCCGTGGGTGAGATTGGTATCGACCTCTACTGGGATAAGACCTACAAAGCGGAACAAGAGTATGCCTTTGTGACTCAGCTGCAGTGGGCCAAAGAACTCGACCTACCGGTTGTTATCCATACCCGAGATTCAATTGAAGAGACCTTGGCCCTGTTAAAGCAACAGCAAGATGGCAGCCTTCGTGGCGTGTTCCACTGCTTTGGTAGCAGTTTAGAAGAAGCTCAAGCGATCAATGCGCTCGGTTTCCACCTCGGTTTGGGTGGCGTTTCGACATTCAAGAACTCTGGGATGGACAAGGTGATTCCACATCTAGATATGGATCTAGTGATCCTAGAAACTGATTGCCCTTACCTAGCACCAACGCCGAACCGCGGCAAGCGCAATGAACCAGCTTATACAGAACTTGTCGCAAAACGAATTGCCGATTTGCGAGGTATTACATTGGAAGAAGTCGATGCGATCACAACAAAGAATGCCAAACAGCTGTTTAAATTATAGCCTAACATACTGTTAAAAAATGATATAAAGTTACAATTTCTATTTGAGTTAGCAGCTCAATCGATCTAATATCACCCGTCTGCATATGGAGGTGGTTGATTATGTGTGATCATGCACAAAGCTTACAACGTCAACATCGAACCTTTTGGCATAAACTTATTGGTATCAAAGAGATTTACGTCTGTCAGAAATGTGGCTACCAGCTAAAAATTCGATAAAAATAAAACAAAAAAAGCGGCCCGATGGCCGCTTTTTTTGTTTAAAGATTCGACAATTGAGTCTTTAAACACTAGTTGCGTAAAAAGCTCACGACTCTACTTCGTCTTCTTCATCTTTGCGTACATAGAAACGAGCAAAGAATAAGCCCACTTCGAACAGAATACACATCGGAATCGCTAGTAGAGTCTGAGAAATCATATCTGGTGGTGTCAGCATCATACCGATAACAAACGCGCCAACCACAATGTATGGACGTTTCTCTGAAAGAGATTTTGGATTCGTTGCTCCAGTCCAACACAATAGGATGATCGCTACAGGTACCTCAAAAGCGATACCAAAGGCTAAAAACAACGCCAGTACGAAATCTAGATAGCTAGAGATATCCGTTGCGAACTCGACCTGCCCCAAAGAGATAGTGGTGAAGAAGGTAAACACCAACGGAAATACCACAAAGTACGCAAAGGCAACACCGCAGTAGAACAGCAGTGAGCTCGATGCCATTAGCGGCATGATCAGTCGCTTCTCATGTTTATACAAGCCCGGCGCAACGAAGGCCCAAACCTGATACAAGATAAATGGAACGGCGACAAAAATAGAGGCAACAAGCGTTAGCTTCAACGGCGTAAAGAACGGCGAAGCAACATCGGTTGCGATCATAGTAGCCCCTTCAGGTAAACGCTCTACCAAAGGAGCCGAGACAAACTCATAGATGTCATTGGCAAAATAAATCAGCCCTAGAAACACCACCAATACGGCAACAATGGCACGCAATAGGCGATTACGAAGCTCTAGTAAGTGACTGATTAAAGGCTGTGTCTGCTCAGTCGAAGACATGTCAAACCTCTTAATAAGGACGATCGAAAAGGAGCCGCACGTATACTTATCAGTTCAAGTACTTCGCGACTCCTCCTTGCGAGACTATTCGGCTTTTTTATCTGGCGTAGCTGATGCCTCACTGTTGATCTGAAGTGATTCATGATCCGCAGTCTCAGTGTGACTCGTTTGAGCCTCACTTGGCTTATCAGACTCAGGCTTAGCGTATGGACGTTGAACTTCAGCAGCTGCCTGCTTCAATTCATCCACCGACTTTTTCAGCTCAGGAGAGAGATCTTCCATCCCCATTTGCTCAGCCTTACGCAGGTTTTCTTGCAGTTCTTGCACCTTAAGTTCATGTGAAAGCTCATCTTTCACACTGTTCGCCATGCTCTTCGCCGACCCAATAAACTTGGAGACACTACGAATTGCCACAGGCAAACGCTCAGGTCCTAAAACAACTAACCCGACGACAGATATTAATACCAGTTCCCAAAAACCGATATCAAACACGACTTACGCCTGCTCTTTGTCTTTCTTAGTTTCAGCAGTTGCGTCAGTCTTCTGCTGTTCAATGTTTTTTTGTTCAAAGTCTGCATCTTTCTTTGCAGGCTCTTCATCATTCATTGCTTTCTTGAAGCCTTTTACTGCTGAACCTAGGTCACCACCCATACCGCGTAGTTTCTTCGTTCCAAACAGCAAGATTACGATTACAGCAATGATTAGAAGTTGCCAAATACTGATTCCACCCATTGTCATTGTCCTCGGGTCTGTCTACAAAAAAATTATTAAGGAAGTCTACCGCTTAACGGCGGTAAGCTCGCCAACTTAGCAGCCAAAATGTGACACCTGCGATGCCACAGCCCATAGATAGCTGCTCGTAAGGGCTTGAAACTAATATTGCGGAGCATACGACTAAAGTTGCTCCAACGCCAAACAAAAATTTACCTGTCGCTTGCTGACGCTTACTTTCTCTATAACCTTGATAAAGCTGGTCCATTCGATGGTTCATCGCTTTACCTTGGCGCAAGCTGTCGTAGAGTAGCTCAGGCAATTCCGGCAGTTTCTCTGCCCAGAAAGGCGCTCGGTCTTTAACAGCGTTAATCACTGCCTGTGGACCCACTTGGTTCATCATCCAAGTTTCTAGGAAAGGCTTCGCTGTCTCCCACAGATCCAACTGCGGGTAGAGCTGACGCCCCAATCCTTCAATGTACAACAAGGTCTTCTGTAGCAGGACCAGCTGTGGCTGAACCTCCATATCAAAACGCCTTGCTGTATTAAATAAGTTTAGCAATACATGGCCAAACGAGATCTCACCCAACGGTTTAGCGAAGATCGGTTCACATACCATGCGAATCGCGAACTCAAAATCATCAACATTGGTGTCGCGTGGCACCCAGCCCGAATCGACGTGCAGCTCAGCCACTTTGCGATAGTCGCGGTTGAAGAAAGCCAATAAGTTCTCAGCCAAGTAGCGCTTATCTTCGCCATTTAGCGTGCCAACAATGCCGCAATCAAGACCTATCCATTGTGGATTGTCTGGATTCTCTGGGTTTACGAATACGTTGCCCGGATGCATGTCAGCATGGAAGAAGCTGTCACGAAACACTTGGGTAAAGAACACGGAAACACCGCGCTCTGCCAACAACTTCATGTTGGTGCCGTTGGCTTCTAGCATTGGGATATCCGATACTTGGATACCGTAGATGCGTTCAGAGACCATCAAGGTTTCACTGCTCAGATCCGGCAGTACCTCCGGAACATACAGCTCTTCACTGCCTTCAAAATTACGACGCAGCTGAATTGCGTTAGCCGCTTCACGTCTTAGGTCGAGTTCATCGAGTAGCGTTTTCTCGTACTCTTTAACCACCTCAACCGGTTTTAAACGACGTGCTTCAGGAAGCGACTTGGCGACTATACGCGCCATTCGGTGCATCAGTTTTAGATCTGCATCAATCACAGGGCGAATATCAGGGCGAATTACCTTAAGTACGACCTCGCGACCGGAATCTTTGAGCTTTGCCGTATGCACCTGTGCGATGGATGCGGATGCCAACGGCTTAATGTCAAAGTCGGTAAACCAGTTATCTAAACTGCCACCCAGTGCCTTTTCCATATCGCGCTTAGCCAACTCACCGTCAAACGGCGCTACTTGGTCTTGCAGCAGGGCTAACTGATCAGCAATGTGCGGAGGAAACAGATCACGTCGTGTCGACATCATCTGACCAAACTTAATCCACACCGGGCCAAGCTCTTGCAATGCTAAACGCAGGCGGTGGCCCAATTCTTTATCTTGATGGCGATTTTTGAGCCAAAAAAGAGACTTTCTTACCAGCAACGGCGCTTTGGTCAACTGGTGCTCAGGCATCAGTTCGTCAAGGCCGTACTCCAACTGTACCTTAATAATATGATAAAGACGTTTCAGTTCTGTTGGAGTCATGCTTTCTCCAATAGAGCGTTCAATTTAGCTTCAAGGCGAGCGGCTGCGCTTTTTACATCATCAACCTGATCACAGAAGTGTGCGACTTCTAACGGTGCCGGCGCGATCTTCCACTCTTCAGTCAATACTTGTGCGAAATGGTTCTGGTGTTTGTTGGCTTGAGACGCGACAAAGCCGCCAACGTTCTTCACACCTTGCACTAACGTGTGCGCCACAACATCACCAGTGACGCGCGATAGCCACTCTTCAAGATCTGGCTTGCAGTCTGTCATCAATTGCGCAAACTTCTGCGCCAACTGAATATCACCTTCAAGAATCAACTTATCTTGCTTGATTAGCTTAGTGATGTTCGATTGTTCACGTAATTCTGGAAGTACTGATAAGTTCAAAGAGAGGTAACAGTCTGGCTGCCCTTCGTAATCCGCTAATACGTCTATCTGTTGGCTAAACACAAATGTCAGAGTCTTATTGAGCTCTTTGAGATTCACCTGAATGATCTGGCCCTTTAAACGCGATAAACGACGAACCAAATCTGGGTCGTCGTTGACGAGAGTATTCAAAGAGGTTTCGATAACCGCCGTTACTAGTGGGTCAAATGGCATGACTGTCCTTACCTTTGAAAACGGATAAGCCGAAACCTATCCGTTGTATCTTATTATTCGTTGTCGATTTTACCTGGGTTCTGTCTTAGAACTTGTAACCGCGGTGCAGCGCAACAATGCCGCCGGTTAGGTTGTAGTACTTAGTATTTTCGAAACCCGCTTCTTGCATCATGCCTTCCAGCGTTTCTTGGTCTGGGTGCATACGAATCGACTCAGCAAGGTAGCGGTAGCTGTCTGCATCATTCGCGATAATCTCACCCATTTTTGGTAGCAGGTGGAATGAGTAGGCGTCGTACACTTTTGAAAGTGGCTCAAGCACTGGCTTAGAAAACTCCAATACCAACAGACGGCCGCCCGGCTTCAAAACGCGAAACATTGAGCGCAGAGCCTTATCCTTATCTGTCACGTTACGTAGACAGAAGCTGATAGTGATGCAGTCGAAGTAGTTATCTGGGAATGGCAGTTCTTCTGCATTCGCTTGAACGTAGTGAACGTTGCCAACAATACCGCTATCACGCAGCTTGTCGCGACCTACATTCAGCATCGAGTTGTTGATGTCAGCAAGGATGACGTGACCGTTTTCACCCACAATGCGTGAAAATTTTGCGGTTAGGTCGCCGGTACCGCCGCCAAGGTCTAGAATGCGTTGACCAGGGCGAACGCCACTGCAATCAATCGTAAAGCGCTTCCATAGACGGTGAACACCACCCGACATCAGGTCATTCATAATGTCGTACTTCGCGGCTACAGAGTGAAAAACCTCTGCAACTTTCGCAACTTTCTCTTCTTTTGCGACTGTTTCAAAACCAAAGTGTGTGGTTTCTGATTCTACTGCTGTATTTGTTTGCACACTGGTGTCCGTCATGCTGTTCTCTACCCTGGTAAGTCCTCAACGACAGCGCAATAAGCCTTTGAGCGCGCTGCGGTCGATTAGTTTACTTTATCCTCAGCGGGTTGTCTTTCTACTAACGAGGCATTTTCTGAAAAAGCCTCGTTTTGCGCGAGCTCTGTCAGGCTAACGGCGATCGGCTTCTTCACTTCAACCCCTAGCTGTTTAAAGCTCTCGGCCTGGCGAATTACGTTACCTCGCCCAGTTGCCAGCTTATTCATTGCCCCTTGATAGCTTTGGTTTGCTTTATCAAGCGCCCCACCAAGGCCTTCCATATCATCTACGAACAAGCGCAGCTTATCGTACAATTTACTTGCACGTTCAGCGATAATTTGTGCATTTTGGTTCTGGCGTTCATTGCGCCACAGGTTATCAATGGTACGCAGCGCCACCAACAGAGTGGTTGGGCTAACAAGAATGATATTTTGCTCCATCGCATCTTTGACTAGGCTCGGATCAGCCTGAATCGCCACTTGGAATGCAGGCTCTACCGGAATAAACATCAGCACATAGTCGAGGCTCTGAATGCCTTTCAGTTGATGGTAATCTTTCTGACTCAGGCCTTTAATGTGCGCGCGCAGTGAAACTAAGTGGTCACGCAGTGCGACATCACGCTCAGCATCGGTTTCAGCATTGAAGTAGCGCTCATACGCCACTAGCGCCATTTTCGAATCGACCACCACTTGTTTGTCTTGAGGTAGGTGAACAATCACATCTGGCTGATAGCGCTTGCCCGCTTCATTTTGTAGATTGACCTGAGTTTGATATTCGTGCCCTTCTCGCAAGCCAGATTCCGCTAACACGCGAGCCAGTACCACTTCGCCCCAGTTACCTTGCTGTTTGTTATCACCTTTAAGTGCTTGAGTCAGGTTAACCGCTTCTCGCGTCATGCTTTCATTGAGGCGCTGCAAGTTTTTTAGCTCATGGACTAAGGTGTGACGCTCTTTGGCTTCTTGACTAAAGCTGTCATTGACCTGTTTCTTGAAGCCCTCAAGTTGTTCTTTGAGTGGTGATAGTAGGCCCTCTAAGCTCTGCTTGTTTTGCTGATCGACTTTTGCAGTTTTCGCTTCAAAAAGTTGGTTAGCAAGATGTTCAAACTGTTGCTTCAAACGCGTTTCGGCTTGCTCCAGAAGCTGTAGCTTTTCGTGGTTAGCAAGGTTCTCTTGGTCGTGGCGTGCTTCTTGCTCACGTAGCTCAGCTTCAAGTTCAGACTTTTGATCTTTGAGAATATTTATCTCATCAAAGTATTGCTGACGCTCTTGTTTGACTGCTTCGAAATAGCGCAACTTCTCCATTGCAGCCATGACCTTACCGTGAGCTTGTTTAAGCTCAAACGCGGCTTTATCACGCTCATCATCGAGCTCATCCAGCTCTTGCTGTGCCTCGGACAAGGACGTTTTAAGCTGCGTTGTTTGCGACTCATGCAACTGACGATCAGACTCCAACTGCTGCTCTAATAGCTGCTGTTGAAATGAGAGTTTCTGTTTAATCCACCAACCGACGAGGCCCCCGCTGATCACCGCGGTTGAAGCGGCTGCGATAAGGGTCGTTTGGTGCTCGATAATCCATTGCATGGTAGTAACTTAGCCTAATTGGAAATAACTCATTAAATGGTATTTTGATACTGGATAAATGTCCAGTTTGCCGTATTAAATTTCGACAGATAGACTAGGCGTCCGTATTCTATCCTATTCAACTTGATGAGCTTTTATGAACGAACGTCGCGCCCTCGGCTTTGGCCTTTCCGCGGTACTACTCTGGTCAACGGTAGCCACGGCCTTTAAGCTAACCTTAGCTGAGTTTTCACCGATTCAAATGCTGACCATTGCCAGCGTTGTCTCTTCGATTGCTCTGATCGTTATCTGTTACTTCCAAGGTAAGCTTTCTCAGCTCTCTACCACCTTTTTTGCTAACCCTTGGTATTACTTGCTACTCGGCCTCGTCAATCCGCTGGCTTATTACCTGATTCTATTCAAAGCTTACGATCTGCTCCCAGCTTCTCAAGCTCAAGCCATCAACTACAGCTGGGCGATTACCTTGACCTTAATGGCTGCTGTTTTCTTGGGGCAGAAAATTCGCAAGCAAGACTGGGTGGCTTGTACCTTTAGCTACTTAGGTGTGGTTGTGATCGCGACCAAGGGCGATGTATTAGGAATGCAGTTTGATAGCCCACTTGGTGTTGGCTTAGCGCTGTTATCGACACTACTTTGGGCAGGTTACTGGATCTTAAACACCAAAAACAAAGCCGATCCTGTGGTTGGTGTGTTACTCGGCTTTTTAGTCGCACTGCCATTTGCGATTGGTTTAACCCTTTATGAAGGGCAAGGCTTTAGTCAGATCACCGCTAAAGGTTGGATGGCAGTCACTTATGTTGGCCTGTTTGAGATGGGGATTACCTTTGTGTTGTGGCTATCAGCACTCAAATCCACCAATAACACCGCGCGTATCAGTAACCTAATTTTTGCATCACCATTTATCTCATTGATGCTACTCGCAACCATCATTGGTGAAGAAATTCATCCATCCACTTTATTCGGTTTGGTGCTAATCATTACTGGTTTAGTGATTCAACAACTCAAGCTATCTAAGGGTAAAAGCGCCTAAATAGCTCGAACAGTCGTGATTTGATAGAAATGACAAAGAAAGGCCCTCGTTATGAGGGCCTTTTGACAAGTGGGGACAGGAGTTAACAATCAGTATTTTGCTATGATGTCCGCGATCTCTTTATTGGTGTTCGCAGCGATGATGGCATCAATATCATCATCATTTTGGAACAGCTCAGAGAGCGCCATGATTGTCTGAATGTGGCTATCTGAATCCATCGCCGCCAGAGTAATAGAGAAGTACACCTCACCATTATCTTCCGACTCCAGATCAACGCCATTTTTAAATACGGTTACCTGCAGACAAGCTTCATTCACACCGTCTTCTGGACGCGCGTGTGGCATCGCAATCTTTGGTGCCAACACATAGTATGCGCCAATGTCTTTGTGTTTCTGTTGAATCGCTTCTAGGTAAGATTGCTCTACCTTGCCACTTTCAATGAGCTTTGAACAAGTGATCTCTAGTGCGGCATCAACCGATAAGTTCTGCTCTGTTGAGATAACGATGTTATCGCCCGTTAGTTTTAAAATACTCATGACACAATCCAACCTAGAATCAGACCAACAACACCGAAGTCGAAGTCAGCAAACGTTGTTGCTTCAAGACCCATACCACCTAGTACTGGAAGCAGTAGCATTGGTAGGAACGAAATACACAGACCTTGCGTAAAGGCACCTAGCACCGCACCGCGTAGACCACCCGTCGCGTTACCGTAAACACCTGCAGCACCACCGACGAAGAAGTGAGGAACCACACCCGCTACAATGATTGTCCAATCGAACATGCCTTGGATGCCCATTGCAATCAGACCTGCAGCGAATGAAGACAAGAAGCCAATCAATACCGCGTTAGGGGCAACAGGGAATACCATCGGACAGTCTAGCGCTGGACGTGCACCGGGAACCAGTTTGTCAGAGATGCCTTTAAATGCAGGAACAATCTCAGCAATCAACATCTTCACGCCTTGCAGTACGATGTATACACCACCAGCAAACACAAGCGACTGCATGAAGGTAAATACAATCCAGTTTTGACCGCCCGATACCGACTCAACAAAGGTTGGGCCTGCAAAGATAGACGCGAACATGAAGAAGATCGCCATGGTTGTTGCCACTGCTACTGGCGTATCGCGAAGGAACATCAAACTCTTAGGCACGTTGATGTCTTCCGTCGACTTCGATGTGTCACCAAACTTGCTACCGATATAACCAGATACTAGGTAAGAGAAGGTAGAAAAGTGACCCATCGCCAACTGATCGGTACCCATCACCTTCTCAGTGTATTTCTGAGCAAGTGCAGGCATGATCACCATCAGAGAGCCCACAATCACAGAGCCCATCGCAACCAGTAGCGTGCCTTGAATGCCGCCCGTAGACAGGATCACAGCCACTAGCATCGACATGAACATGGTGTGGTGACCGGTTAAGAAAATAAACTTAAGCGGAGTAAAACGAGCCAGTAGAATATTCACAACGAAAGCGAAAAACATAATCAATGCCATTTCATAACCGAAGGCTTCTTGCGCCAATGCAACAATTGCTTCGTTATTTGGAATAACACCACTTACGCCGAAAGCTTCGGTAAATACCACTGAAAAATTATTTAGTGCGCCAACAAGAGCACCAGCACCAAAACCTAAAATTAGGAAACCCATAACGGTTTTAATGGTGCCTTTTAATATGGTTGAGACATCTGCCTTTTGTGCAACTAAGCCAATAAAAGCAATTAACCCGACCATGATTGCTGGCTCTTTTAATAAGCCAAGCATGAACTCAAAGAAATTAGCCATTATTTACTTCCTTACATGAAAGTTTTTAGTTGCTCTTCAATTGAAGCTTTATCAAAGATATTTGCTAGGCTTACAATGTTTGTTTTACCTGCTTCAGATAATTGATTTGCCACATCCGTTGCTGCTACCCAAATATCAGCCGTGCTTGACGCTGAAGAAGATAAATCCTCATGATCAACTTCAGCTTCCAAACCAATTTTACCCGCAACTTCTTTAACCGCCATCTCCATCATTAAAGAAGTACCAAGACCATTTCCGCACACAACCATAATCTTTTTCATAATATAAATCTCTGTAGGGTTTTAATAGGAAACTATATTGTCTCCGTTTATTTGTTGATAAGAATAGTATCGAAAAGCCCCAAAAACAGAATAGATCACCATCACAAAACCAAAATGACCTTGTGATGCAGATCTCATTAAAATAAAGAAAAAGACGATTTAATCGTCGATACTACTTAAGAGTGAGGAGGTGATTTTATATAAACCTGAGGAATAATATAAGATGAAATATAAAGTGTGACCTGAGTATATGATAGGAGTTCAGTATTAAATTTGAGGTTATTTTCCGTAATCGGTAAGCATTTTTTTAAGCAGGCTATTAACGTCTTTAGTCTTTTTATTTCTTTTAGTCAGAGCGCTTAAAGAAGTTGGCATTTCAGGCTGTTCTTTATCAGAAATATCCTCTTCTTCACGGTCTCGCATTTTTTGTACTGCAGCAAGCAGCATGCGAACTTCTTCACCTTCTCTATTTTCCATTACCACGATATTTCCAGATTCTACCGCTGTAATCGTTAGAATACCGTGCTTAGGAGATTGAATGGTCTCTCCTACTAATGTAGATTGAGGTGGGACAGATCGATCTGATAATTGACCACTACGTAACTTCGCAGCTGTAATAGCACGAATATTACCTGTATTTTCAAACGCAACGATAACAGTATGGGTATTGTAGTATTCGATAACGGTGACGTAACCATGATTTTTCGTATCAAATCTAGCACCTATTTGCATATCGAGCGGTGCGTCCATTTTCTTAATTTGCATTCAGCAATACCTATTACGTCCGTTTGTTAACTCAATAAATTATATACGCCATTATCGCCATATTAAATCATATTTCGTCTGTTCTAAGTCAAATGTCTCACATTAACTCTCCCCAGAAATTGAAATACTTATTATTAAATAATGAGTTGCGCTGATTATTCGATGACCGAAACCTATTGTTCGAGGAATGAAGAAGAGAGTATGGGAGCTAAACAGATGAGCAAAAAACCTTTCCATCGGCTTTGCCCATCACTTCAACTGGTTGGCAAGTGTCAGTTGGAGCCTGCGATTAGACCGCTATACCCACTGTCCTGCTGCGAAACCAGAACTCCAGCACCATTGGAAGTTATAACCTCCCAACCAACCGGTAACATCCATCACTTCACCAACAAAGTACAAGCCTGATACGGTCTTACACTCCATGGTTTTTGATGATAGATGATCGGTATCGACCCCACCCAATGTTACCTCAGCAGTGCGGTAGCCTTCAGTGCCATTCGGCGCGATCTTCCAGTTTTCTAGATGCTCTGTAATCGCGGCCAGTTGCTTTTCATTGAATTGCTTGAGTGGCTTGTCTTGCAGCTCTTCACGCTCGATTAGAGCTTCAACCAAGCGCTTTGGTAGTGCTTTCGCCAGCGTATTCTTAAGGCTTTGATTTGGATGTTTTTCACGTGAGCGCTCAAGCAGTTCAGCCACATCCGCTTCAGGAACTAGGTTAATCGAAACCGCTTGACCTGCTTTCCAGAAAGACGAAATTTGCAGAACAGAAGGGCCCGACAGACCACGATGGGTAAACAGCAGCGCTTCTTTGAACAGAGTGCCATCTTGCGCGGTGATTTCTGCAGGGATCGCAATACCAGACAGCTCAGCGAAGTCCTCTTTATCCTCTTTATGCAGAGTAAAAGGCACCAGACCGGCACACGTTGGGATTACAGACAAACCAAACTGTTCCGCGATTTTATAACCAAATGGCGTCGCACCCAGTTTCGGCATCGACAAGCCACCGGTGGCAACGACCAAAGATTCACACTCAACTTGCTCGGTATTCAGGTGCAGCTGAAAACCTGCTTCGGTTTTTTCTATCGAGTGAACATCACAGCGGTAGCGCTGTTGAACACCAGCCTCATCACACTCTGCGAGCAGCATGCTGACGATATCTTTCGCAGTATGGTCATTCACACAGAACAACTGTCCATGGTCGCGCTCTTCAAACTCAATGCCGTATTTACTCACCATAGAGATGAAGTCCCAGTTGGTGTACTGAGAAAGCGCTGATTTAACGAAATGACGGTTATTACATAGGTAGTTATTAGCAGACACGTCGTAGTTAGTGAAATTGCAGCGACCGCCACCCGAGATCAGAATTTTTCGACCTGGCTTTTTGGCATGATCGACCACCAGCACGCGTCGACCTCGTTTGCCCGCTTCGGCGGCACACATTAGGCCAGCGGCACCTGCGCCAATTACGATGACATCAAATTTTTCACTCATTGTGTTCTGCTTTATCTTACCCAGTCATCACTCAGTACTTCCTATACCAGTGACGTTACCAATAAAAAAGGATGTGCGTTATCAGCACATCCTTACTCTTTGCTCGCTATTCTAGCGTCAAATTTTAACTTTGCAATTGCTCACATCGCGCTCAGAGTGGGCGCAATGCCATGCATCTTTTGGGTACTCTAATGTTACATCACTCTGGTTTAAACCAAGAATGCCGCTAGTAACGTTACACCCAACAGAGAGACCGATAAAATGAATAGCTCTCTTACTCTATCGCACTTACCGGTAAACACCGGATCATGGTGATGATGGTACTCTTTACTCTTGATATAGCTGAATAGCCTCACCTGCTTGGTCACGTTGCCATGGGTTGTGAAGAAACCACCACCATCGACTTGTTGATACAAAAGCGGGTGCGCCTCGCGCATAATATAGATGAGTTTTCTGAGTGCCGTAACATAGCGAGCCAAGTTCACGCAGGTTACAACCATCAATGCAAATAGAATAGTATCGCCACTGATCATCCTTTCCTCCCTACACCCTCACAGGACGCTCAAAAGAAAAAGACAATCAGAGCTTTTTCTTACAGCTTATACCGCTGCAGGAGCATCCATAATTGAAGATGAACCATCTTTTGCCAATTGCGCTAGGTCTTTATCAATGAAGAATAGGGCCTTGCCGTCTTCACCAACAAGTTCTAGCTTGTCCAGAATACCTTTGAATAGCTTCTCTTCCTCGTGCTGCTCAGCGACATACCACTGTAGGAAGTTAAAGGTAGAGTAATCTTGTGTACTGAAAGCAACGTGAGCCAGCTTGTTGATCTTCTCAGTGATCATCTGCTCATGTTCGTAAGTCTCGCGGAAAACAGCACCTAGGCTCTCAAACTCATGCTTTGGTGCTTCGATTGCACCTAGAATCGGCATTGCACCCGTTTCACTCACATAAGTGAACAAACGCTGCATATGTTCCATTTCTTCCACTGCATGAGCGCGTAGAAACTCTGCTGCTCCTTCAAATCCTTTGTCTTCACACCAAGCACTCATTTGTAAGTATAGATTGGATGAGAAAAATTCTAGATTAATTTGCTCATTCAGTTGTTCAACCATAGTTGTAGACAGCATTTAAGTCTCCTAGTTACGCCTTCGTTTTCCCTACTATATCACTATTTTATGAATATCTCGCAGGCTATTAGTTAACCGTTGTTTCGCTGTGGTTTTACGCAAGAGGGTGGATATGCGATCACTTCAGCAAAAAAACACCGGCCTTAGTGCTAATCTTTAGTTAGACAATGAGTAAGGAGATAGCGGTATGAGTTACAAACATATTTTGGTCGCCGTCGATTTATCTGACGACAGCAAACTGATCGTAGACAAAGCAGTCGCACTAGCGAAGCCGCTGGATGCCAAAGTCTCTTTTATCCACATCGATATCAACTATGCAGAGCTCTATACCGGGCTGATTGATATCAACATGGCAGAAACCCAACACAATGCCATGGAAGCTTCTCGTATTCAGCTGAGCAATTTTGCTGACCACGCACAGTACCCGATCACCCATACCTTAGTGGGCAGCGGAGATCTCAGTCATGAATTGTGTGACACCATCAAAGAGTACAACGTGGATCTCGTGGTTTGCGGTCACCATCAAGACTTTTGGAGCAAGCTGTTGTCGTCAACTCGTCAACTGATCAACGCTACACCAGTCGATATGCTGGTCATTCCATTGCGGGATTCAGAAGACTAATCCGTTACAGTTGGGTAACATAAGCGCATACTTTCACTACGAATTATTGTTATGCGTTATTTAGTTGGTGTTACCCTTCTATGGGCCTTCTCCTTCAGCCTGATCGGGGTTTATCTCGCGGGTCAGGTTGATTCATGGTTTTCTGTCTGGATGCGTGTTGCGCTTGCCGGATTGGTGTTCCTTCCTTTCTTGAAATTCCGAGGTATTTCAAAAAAACTGATCGCGAAGTTGATGACCATCGGTGGTATTCAGCTTGGCTTGATGTACTGCTTCTACTATCAGTCGTTTTTGCTGCTTTCGGTACCAGAAGTGCTGTTGTTCACCGTCTTCACACCGATATACGTCACCCTGATTTATGACTTCTTAAAAGGTCAGTTCTCGCCTTGGTACTTGGTAACTGCAGCGATCGCAGTGGCGGGGGCGGCTTTCATTAAGTTCGCGGGTGTTAATGACAACTTCCTAATGGGCTTCCTTGTTGTTCAAGGCGCGAACCTCTGTTTTGCCATTGGTCAGGTTGGCTACAAAACCATTATGGAACAAGAGTCGATTGAACTGCCTCAGCATACTATTTTCGGTTACTTTTACTTAGGTGCACTATGCGTGGCATCAGTCGCTTTCTTACTACTGGGCAACCCAGAGAAGCTGCCGACTACGTCCACTCAATGGGGCATCTTGATCTACCTAGGGTTGATCGCCTCTGGTTTGGGCTACTTCTTCTGGAACAAGGGCGCAAGCATGGTCAATGCGGGTGCACTTGCGGTGATGAACAATGCGCTGGTGCCTGCGGGCTTGGTGGTCAATATCCTAATCTGGAACCGCGATGTTGACCTGACAAGGTTATCGATTGGTGGCGCGATTATCTTGTTGTCACTGTGGGTGAATGAGACTTGGGTTAAGAAGCGTGTCGAGCAGAGCCTGAGCCGAGCTTAACTGCCAAAACCAAAAAGAGCGACCTGAGGTCGCTCTTTTTAATTCAATTCTATTTATGTCTGTTGGACTAATGAATATGACTCACTTTGGAGGCGCTATTCAATGGTAAAGCAGCACTATCAACTTGCAGGTTGATGCTCTCCAACTGGCTCTGCAGTTTGCGGCTTTTCTTGTACAGCTTTTGCTGCTTTTTGATCATCTTAGCCAGCTTTTTGTTGTACTTCTTCTGCTTTTTCGCCACTTTCTTCGCGCGTTTTAGCTCGCTCTTATCCAGCAGTTCAGAAGAAGGTGATAACTGCGTATCCATTGCCTGAATCGCTTGTGCTTTCTTAGCCTGTAGCTTTTGAGCTTGTATCTTCTTAACCACCAGTTGCGACTTACTATTTGAGGTGCTCTTAGCTGATGAAGCTAAGTTTAGAGGTTCTTGGCTAAGCGCATTAGCTGGCGCTGAGGTCAGTGTTTCAGCAAGCAGACCACAAGCTACCTTTTCGCTATCTGGCCTGCTTTGGCAACTCGCCGGTGGAATCGCGGCAGGCTTACATAAATTCGCTTTATCGGCAGACGAGCGAGCACACGAACGGCACACAAACTTAGGTTCACTCACCAAGCGGTGAATTTCGCCTAGGTGTTCAGTAATGTCTCGACGATTTAACTTACAAAAGCGTTTAGCCATGCTACAACTCCAGCTAAGAATAATAATAATTCTTAGTTAGATATACATCTCTAACACGGCTATCGCAAGCAAAAAATTCAGTTTTAGCGTATTTCTGACGGAACGATTTTTCTGTCTTCCGCTAAGTCATTGATGCTTTTACATACACATCAAAACGGTTCTTTTTGGTCTCAATCGCCATACTCGGTTTTTGCTCGTCCAACCAAGCCGCATAATCGGGTCTTTTCACCACAACACGTTTCGCGGCAAGCTTCAAAGCAGGCTGTAATAACCCATCCGCATCGAGGTCGGCACCAACAAGAGATTGGAACACGCGCATCTCTTTTTTCACCAGAGCCGACTTTTTCTTGTTCTCTGGGTGTGGATACATAGGGTCAAGATAAACAACATCCGGCTGAGCGAATTCAGGATCGGCGCTCAGTTTATCTAGCGCATCATGGCTTGAGGCATGAATCAGGCTCATACGTTCACTCACCCAAGCACCAATATCCGCATCTTGCTTAGCACGTTGCAGACCATCATCAAGCAGAGCCGCAACCACAGGGTGACGCTCAACCATCTGCACTTTACAACCCAATGATGCCAATACAAATGCATCACGCCCTAGGCCAGCCGTACCATCAAGAATGGTTGGCGTCGCACCTTTGTTCAGACCAGCAGCCTTGGCAATAGCTTGGCCTTTACCGCCACCAAACTTACGCCGGTGTCCTACCGCGCCACCCACTAAGTCGACAAAGATAGCACCAAGTTTTGGCTCATCGACTTTGCGTAATTCAAGTCTTTCGCTGGTGAGCACCAAGGCAAATACACTGTTCTCGTCATGAGAAAGGTGCCAGCGTGCTGCTAGCTCTTTGAGGCGTTCGATTTGGCTTGCGTCTTCGCAAATCAGTTGTAGTTGCAAGGTTGTCTCCAGAAGACTCGATGATTCAAAACAATTGAGGCAACCAGTTTACCTGATTGCCTCACAAATACGTAATGTTGAAATGACTTAATATCTACATGCCGACACAAAATTTATTTGACCAAACGTTCTTGTCTTAGCTCTTCCACCAGCTCAGGTAGCGGCTTCGGACGACCGATAATGTAGCCTTGTGCGTAGTTAACCCCAAGCTCGATGAGCTTATCGATGATCTGAGTGTTCTCAACAAACTCCGCCACCGTATATTTACCCATCTGTTTAGCGAGATCGTTAATCGAGCGCACCATAACATGGTCCATTTCGTTGACATCAATATCACGCACAAACAGGCCATCAATTTTCACGATATCAACCGGTAACTTCTTCAAATAGCCAAATGAAGACAAGCCCGAGCCAAAATCATCCAGAGCGATCATACAACCTAGCTCTTTCAATTGTGTAAACAGCTCGATTGCCTGATTCATATTACTCATCGCCGCAGTCTCAGTGATCTCTAAGCAGATCTTGTCGCACGGCACTGCAGACTGTTCTAGGCTATCAATCAAGAACTCAACAAACTCGCGATTACCCATTGAGTGGCCAGAAAGGTTAATCGAGCACATCCCTAATTCATCAATCACACCATGGTTCTCTTCCAACCAAGCAAGAGTTTGACTCACCACCTGGCGGTCAATCAGATGAGCGATGTTGTAGCGCTCAGATGCCGGCATAAAGATCCCCGGAGAGATGTACTCACCATTGTGATTCTTGATTCGTACTAGTATCTCGAAGTGCATCAAATCGCTTTGTTTATCTAAACCAAGGATTCGCTGGGCAAACAGCTCGATGCGATCATGAGCCAGTGCCTCGTGTACCAAGTTGACACACTCCATCTCTAAATGACGACGACGCAGATCTTCATCGTCTTGATGGTAAAGGTTGTAGCGGTTTCTTCCCTCTTCTTTGGCAGCATGACAGGCCGCATCCGCTTGAGCGTGCACCATCTGTGGAGAAGCCGCCGTATGGTCAATCAAACGAATACCGATCGAACAGGTAAGGTTGAGCTGAATATCATCCCAAAGGAAGGCATTGTCACCCATCATTGCGATAATGCTGCGACACACGTTGACCGCATCTCGCTCAGTACAGTCTTTTAGTAGTACCGCAAATTCATCTCCGCCCATGCGCGCGAGTACCGCATTGTAAGGCAACACGTTCTCAAGCAAGCCGGCACTGAACAGAATCGCCGCATCGCCCGCTTCATGGCCTGCGGTGTCATTGAGCACCTTCAATTGATCTAAGTCGAGGAACAACATAGCGTGAGTGCGCATATGACTTTCAACCTCTTTCAAAGCCTTCTGCAGTTCTTGCTCAAAGTGGTTGCGGTTGAAGGTATGAGTCAATAAGTCGTAACGTGCTTGGTACTCTAACTGCTCTGCCAGTTCGTGGGTTTCGGTGATGTCTTCACCAACAATAAGCAGCTGATTTGAATCCACCAGCGGTCTAATGTTTTCACGAATCCAGATCTTACTGCCATCAGCATGGCGATATTGGATATCACGACGCCATACCCCACGCGACTTATGCTGAGGTTGAAGGAGGATTTGACGCGGAATCATGGCATTTCGGTCGACGTAAAACTCACGCGGGCGATGACCAAGTAGCTCGCTTAACGGGTAACCCAATAGCTCTTCAGCAAATTGGTTGACCTGCTGAATGCGGTTGTTTTCATCCAACGTAATCATCATTACGGGTTGCTTGTCGTAATAGAGCTTAAGGTTCGCCTCACGTTGGAATAGCTTGTTTTCAGCGAGCTTTCTCGAGGTCACATCACGTGCTTCAAACAGGAATTGCAACTCACTGGATTCGCTATCCGGCATTGGCTTAAGTGATATATCGAGTACCAGTACTCCTCTATCGCGGCACCACACCTCAGCTTCGAAACGCAGAGACGTATAAGACTGCGCCTCCATGAAGTACTTTTTAAGAGACTCGCTCGCTGCGTCTTCCCAGTGCTGGTGCTGATAGATAGGCGTGCCGACTTGATAACCTTGATTATAGAACAGCTCATGCAGCTTACTGTTGCTCGAGAGCAGAACCCCATCGCGATCGATGATGCCCATAAACTGTAAGCTCTGGTCGAAGATAGACTCCAGCAGAATCTGACTTTTGCGGCTATCACGCTCGCTCTTTTTTAGACGATTCAGGTAGTAAACCAAGGTTACGATCACGCAGCCCATCGCCAGAAACAACAAACCTAGAGTGCGAATCTCATCTTGGTAACGTTCAAAGAAGGGTTGAGGTTTATTGTAAAAGGTCGCCGACAGGTCGCTATATTCGCCAAGGTCCCAGCGATTAAGTTGCTGGTAATCGAGCTTAATCTCAGCTGCACCCTCAACCACTGGTGGTAACTCCTGATCAGGGTTGGCAAGCATACGACGTAGAGTGAGCCCAGTTTCCCGCCCTTGGCTCAGACCACTCTGTATCACGCCACCAATCGCACCAAAACCTAAGCCAAGGTCATGCACCATATAGATTGGCATCTTGGTCAGTTTGTTCAGCTCACGCCAGTCATCGTCATTGCTGACATTGCCTTTCTCATCTCGATAGTAAACCCAAAACAGTAAGCTTTTGCTCATATCAGCTTGCTGAGCAAAGTTCACCAATTCACGATACGAACGAGGTTGATAGTGTTCAATAAAGGAGGCGTGTTGTGGATACTGTTCCAAATGGCGATCCACCTGTGCACGAACCGCTTCTCCCGTGACTGAGAAATCTGAAACGATATAGATCTTGTTCGCCATCGGCTGTAAGCGCTGGATCAGAGTGATATTGCTATTGAGGTCAATGTCTTCGGTTATCCCTGTCGCATTGAGACCTTCTGTCATCGAGGGTGAATAGTTGTTGATACCACCAAACACGACCGGAGTACCATTGAGCTCTGGGGCGAGTCGTTTCATTAAATTGAGGGCGTTGTTGTCACTGACTATAACAGCGGAGAACTCCTCATTGGCAAGCTTAGTACGGTAGAGCTGATAGAGTTTATCGAAGTACTCTTCGCTTTGAGCGCGCTTACTGTCTAAGTAAACCACGCGGTAGGGAATATCATCACGATCAAGCTCTGTGGCCAGCCCTTTTTGAAAATTATCTGTCCAGAAAAAGCCTTGGTGGTAGGAGTGAACAACCAATACATCTTTTGATTGAGCAGAAACCCAAAAGCTCCAAATCAAAAGAATAAAAAATAACGAAAATCGCACTAAGCTCACCCTAACAACATACTTGCTGCTAATATTATCACCCTTGGCTATGATGTGTACTCTAGCTATTAAACTTTCAACCAATTCACGAGGTTTGCATGCCGACTTCAACCGCTCGTCTTGATGATCTAGATCGCGCCATTCTTAAAACCTTAATGGAAGACGCTCGCACGCCTTATGCCGAAATGGCGAAGCAGTTTGATGTCAGCCCTGCGACGATTCACGTGCGCATTGAGAAGATGAAATCGGCAGAAGTCATTGAAGGTACAGAGGTAGTGGTGAACACCAAAAAGCTTGGCTACGACGTATGCTGCTTTATCGGTATCAACCTCAATGCCGCAAAAGACTACCACTCTGCGATTGCTAAACTAAACGCGCTCGATGAGGTGGTCGAGGCCTACTACACCACAGGCGCTTACAACATCTTTGTAAAACTGATGTGTAAATCCATTGAAGAGCTGCAATACGTGCTGATTGATAAGCTGCAGGCGATTGACGAGGTGCAATCAACCGAGACGCTGATCTCGCTGCAAAACCCAATCAATCGCAATGTGAACCCATAATAGGTTGGTATATAGATACAAAAAGAGCCTCACAAAGAGGCTCTTTTTACATTCTGACCAGCACAATATTAAGCGCTGATACCTGCGTGACGCAGCATCGCATCAATTTGTGGCTCACGACCACGGAAGCGCTTAAATAGCTCCATAGGTTCTTCACTGCCACCCATCTCAAGGATGTTGTTTAGGAAGCGTTTACCCGTTTCAGTATTGAAGATGCCTTCCTCTTCAAATGCAGAGAATGCATCTGATGACAATACTTCAGCCCAAAGATAGCTGTAGTAACCCGCACTGTAACCACCAGCAAAGATATGGCTAAAGCTGTGAGAGAAACGGTTCCACTCTAGGCTTGGCAGTACCGCAACCTTAGACTTCACATCTGCCAGTGTTTCAAGCACACGTGCGCCCACTTCTGGGTCATACGTCGTGTGAAGCGTAAAGTCGAATAGACCGAACTCTAGCTGACGCAGAATGAACATCGCCGATTGGAAGTTCTTCGCCGCTAGCATCTTCTCTAGCATCTCTTTTGGTAGCGCTTCACCTGTCTCGTAGTGACCCGAGATAAAGGCTAGCGCCTCTTCTTCCCAGCACCAGTTTTCTAGGAACTGACTTGGCAGCTCAACCGCATCCCAAGGCACACCGTTGATACCAGAAACCGCACCTGCCTCAACTTGAGTCAGCATGTGGTGAATACCGTGGCCAAATTCGTGGAACAGAGTCACCACTTCATCATGAGTAAACAGTGCTGGCTTATCACCAACTGGTTTGTTGAAGTTACACGTTAGGTAAGCCACTGGGGTTTGCAGTTCGCCAGCTTGAGTAATTCGACGACCACGGCAGTCATCCATCCACGCACCACCGCGTTTGTGCTCACGTGCGTACAAGTCTAAGTAGAAGCTGCCACGCAGTGTTTCATTCGCATCAAATATGTCGAAGAAGCGCACCGACTCATGCCAAGTATCCACGCCTTCACGCTCTTTTACCGTCATACCAAACACACGGCTTAGTACTTCAAATAGACCAGAGACAGCTTTTGATTCTGGGAAGTAAGGGCGCAGCTCTTCATCCGAGATCTCAAATAAATGCTGCTTCTGTTTTTCGCTGTAGTAAGCGATGTCCCACAGTTCGAGTTCAGATACACCAAACTCTTTCTCTGCGAACTGACGTAACTCTTCCACTTCACGCTCACCTTGAGGTTTTGCTTTCACCGCTAGGTCGTTCAAAAAGCCCAGTACCTGATCCGGCGTCTCTGCCATCTTGGTTGCCAGAGATTTCTCGCTGTAGGTACCAAAACCAAGCATACGTGCAATTTCATGACGTAGCTTAAGTTGCTCGGTGATGATCTCACTGTTATCCCATGTACCTGCATTTGGACCACGGTCTGATGCGCGAGTCACGTACGCTTCATATAGCTCTTGGCGCAGTGCTTGATTATCACAGTAGGTCATCACAGGTAGGTAAGATGGAATATCTAGGGTAAGAAGGTAGCCTTCTTGTTCTTTCGCTTCTGCGGCGGCTTTCGCTGCAGCTAATGCAGATTCCGGCATGCCAGCAAGCTCTGCAACGTCAGTGATCTGCTTGCTCCAACCCATGGTCGCATCAAGTACATTGTTTGAGAACTGCGAACCCAGCTCAGACATGCGCTTGCTGATCTCACCGTAACGATGCTGCTCATCAGCTGGTAGGCCAATACCCGACAGTTCGAAATCACGCAGCGCATCGGTAATGGTTTTCTTCTGAGCTTGGCTCAATGATGCAAATTCATCGCTCGCCTTGATCGCTTTATATGCCTCAAACAAGCCTTTGTGTTGACCAACCCAAGTACCGTACTCAGAAAGCAGCGGCAAGCAACTCTCGTAAGCTTCACGCAGTTCATCGCTGTTCACGACAGAGTTCATATGGCTCACTGGTGACCAAATGCGGCTAAGGCGGTCGTCCACCTCTTCAATTGGAGCCACTAGGTTATCCCAGCTTGGTGAGGTATTACCTTCAAGTACTTGTTCTATCTTATTGCGACACTCTTCAATCACTGTCTCTACCGCTGGTTTAACGTGCGCAGGGGTGATCTGTGAAAACGGTGGTAGGTCCGTGAAGGTTAATAGCGGGTTAGACATATAAACATTCCTTTGGCTTGGAGACTTGCGTCTTTAAGTAATTGGGTCGTCTTACAGTATTGAGTTCAATCGAATCATAATTACATGCGAATAGTTATTAAATAGTGTCCATAACCGCAAATTTCAATAGTAGAACCAATAACTAACCGTTCACCCTCACGACGACACACACATTTTGGGAAGAATTTCTTGGCTAGTGCGGTATATAATGGAGACAGAATACCCACCGACACCAACCACACTCTATAGCGAGAGTGTTACGAGAGTTTAATTTGTTAAGTTATCGCCACAGCTTCCACGCGGGTAACCATGCCGATGTGGTTAAGCATATTGTACAAAGCCTTATTCTTAATTCCTTGAAGCAGAAGGACAAACCTTTTGTCTATCACGATACCCACTCTGGTGTTGGTCGCTACGACTTAACTCACGAATGGTCAGAAAAGACCGGCGAATACAAACAAGGTATCGCAAGAGTTTGGGATCAAAAGCAGATTCCAGAAGAGATTCAAAGCTACCTAGACGCTATCGCAACCCTCAACAACGGTGAAAAGCTGCGTTACTACCCAGGTTCACCGCGTGTTGCACGTGCTCACCTACGTCAACAAGATCGTATGGTACTGACTGAGCTTCACCCAGCCGATCACCCACTGCTTGAACAAGAGTTCCACCGCGATCGCCAAGTCTCTATCTACAAAGAAGATGGCTTCAAGCGACTTAAAGGCAGCCTGCCACCAAAAGAGCGTCGTGGTCTGGTTCTAATAGATCCACCTTATGAGCTAGCGAAAGAGTATCGTGACGTCGTAAACGCCATCTTCCAAAGCCATAAACGCTGGGCTACGGGCATTTACGCGATCTGGTACCCAGTGGTGAACCGCTGTGATATCGAAGACATGATCGAAGGGCTAGAAGGTCTTGGCATTCGCAAGATTCTGCAAATTGAACTCGGCGTATCCCCAGACACCAATGAACGCGGTATGACAGCTTCGGGCATGATCGTGATTAACCCGCCTTGGAAACTGGAAAGCCAGATGAAAGAGATTCTACCGTTCCTAAAAGACGCGATTGCGCCAGCAACTGGCCATTGGAAAGTCGACTGGATTGTTCCTGAATAAATCATCTTGAATTTATTCAAATAGAATCAAAACATAAAAGTGCAGCGAACCTCTCGCTGCACTTTTTCTTTATTAAAAGATAACTTTTTTCATCTCAACTTCGTCTTTTCTCACCGACCCTCGTCTTAAGGGTGTAGGTAAACCAATTCTTAGAGTGAGAAAGACCCCATGATTAAAGTTATCAGCTTCAAAATTTGCCCATTTGTTCAACGTGTTACTGCAGCGCTAGAAGCAAAACAGATCCCCTACGAGATTGAATACATCAGCTTGAAAGACAAACCACAATGGTTCCTGGATATCTCGCCAAACGGCCAAGTACCAGTGATGGTGACTGAGTCAGGCACGGCACTGTTTGAGTCAGATGCGATCATTGAGTACATCGAGGATGAATTTGGTCCACTAGAGCAAGGCGTGACTAACGAACAACGCGCATTAGACCGTGCATGGAGCTACCTAGGTTCTAAACACTACTTGGCACAGTGCGGCACCATGAGCAGCAAAAACCAAGCAACGTTTGAAGAGCGTGCAGAGAAGCTGATTAAGGCGTTCCACAAAGCCGAGAATCAACTGTCCGGTAACACCAAGTTCTTCAAATCAGATGAGATGAGCAATGTTGATATGGCGTGGCTACCTCTGCTGCACCGTGCAGCGATCGTGAAAGCACACTCTGGCTACGACTTCTTCTGTGGTTTACCGAAGATGCAGGCGTGGCAGAAGAACGTTCTAGAGTCGGGGTTAGTCGAAAAAACCGTTTCCGAAGATTTCGTTAAGCTGTTTAGCGACTTCTACCTAACCAACACCTATCTCGCTGATGGTAAAGACGTGCAAGCTCAGACCGGATGTGGTTCAAGCAGCTGCTGTGGCTAAATTTCTCATCCAATTCAACAAAGCGGAGCGATGTCTTATTCCGCTTTGTTGCTGTCTCATCGCTATTTGTCATAAGCAATGTCACTTTTTCCCATTTAGTAAATTGCTAGACTCGATTTATGATAGCAGCATAGGATAGATAACAATTCATGTTGATAGCGTTGAGTTCACTCAGACGCACCCCAATGTAATTGTTATCAACAAAATTAATAAGCTCTTGGAGAAAGTAATGGCGACTCATTTTGATTATATCTGTATCGGCGGTGGTTCTGGCGGTATCGCATCAGCAAACCGTGCAGCAATGTACGGCGCAAAGGTTGCACTTATCGAAGCGCAAGACCTAGGCGGCACATGTGTAAACGTTGGCTGTGTTCCTAAAAAGGTGATGTGGCACGGTGCTCAAGTTGCAGAAGCGATGAACCTATACGCAGAAGACTACGGCTTCGATGTAGATGTAAAAGGCTTCGACTGGAGCAAACTGGTTGAGAGCCGCCAAGCTTATATTGGTCGTATCCACCAATCTTACGATCGTGTTCTAGGCAACAACAAAGTCAACGTAATTAAAGGCTTTGCTAAATTTGTTGACGAGAAAACGGTTGAAGTAAACGGTGAACACTACACAGCAGATCACATCCTGATCGCAGTAGGTGGTCGTCCTACGATTCCAAACATTCCAGGCGCTGAATACGGTATTGATTCAAATGGCTTCTTCGAGCTTGCTGAGCAACCAAAACGCGTTGCGGTTATCGGCGCTGGTTACATCGCAGTTGAGATTGCTGGCGTTCTACACGCACTCGGCACAGAAACACACCTATTCTGCCGTAAAGAGTCTCCACTACGTAGCTTTGACCCAATGATCATCGAGACGCTAGTAGAGGTGATGGACGCAGAAGGCCCAACGCTACACACTCACTCTGTACCAAAAGAAGTGGTTAAAGAGGCAGATGGTAGCCTAACTCTGCACCTAGAAAACGGTGAGAGCCAAAATGTTGATACCCTAATCTGGGCTATCGGTCGTCACCCAGCAACTGACGCTATCAACCTAGCATCAACGGGCGTTGAAACGAACGATCGCGGCTACATCAAGGTAGACGAGTACCAAACAACTAACGTTCCTGGCATCTACTGTGTAGGTGACATCATGGAAGGTGGTATCGAGCTAACGCCAGTGGCCGTTAAAGCGGGTCGTCAACTTTCTGAGCGCCTATTCAACGGTAAAACCAACGCGAAGATGGACTACGATCTTGTTCCTACTGTTGTATTCAGCCACCCACCAATCGGCACCATTGGTCTAACGACTCAAGAAGCTGAAGAGAAGTACGGCAAAGACAACATCAAGGTTTACACGTCTGGCTTCACTGCAATGTACACAGCAGTAACCAAACACCGTCAACCTTGTAAGATGAAGCTAGTATGTGCTGGCGAAGAAGAAACTGTAGTTGGTCTACACGGCATCGGTTTCACTGTTGACGAGATGATTCAAGGCTTCGGCGTAGCAATGAAGATGGGCGCAACCAAAGCAGACTTCGACTCTGTTGTGGCTATACACCCTACTGGTTCGGAAGAGTTCGTTACTATGACAGGTTAGTGTAGAAAGCATACCCCTACACATTTGACCCTCTGGAAATAACGATCAATACTGGTCAGGCATACTTGTGTGCATGACCAGTTTTTTATTTTCAGGAGTAACTAAATGGCCCAACTAGTTTATTCAGACGATGTTTATACAGAAACAGAGATTGAGTGGAATAAAGATGGTCAACCTGTATATACACCAAAAGGCAAAAACTTAGGGTCATTACCCACGCTCTTCAACAGCGAGGGTAAATTTGTTGAGGTGGTAAACAGCTACTTCTTTGATCTGAAAGCCGTCAAAAAATTAAAAGACACTAATTCAAACTCTCGCGCACTATTAAAATACTGGTCTTTCTTAGAGGAAACGAACCTGAATTGGGATCATTTTCCTCCAATCAAACGCTTAAAACCAACCTACCTTTTTCGCAGTTACTTACTCACAGAGGTACAAGAAAGCCGCCTGAGTCAAAGTACCGCCAATACCTACATCAATCATGTGAAAAGCTTCTATCTCTGGGCTATGCATGAGGGCATCCTACGTATTGAAAACGAAAAACAAGCACCGTTCAAAATTGAGATAGTTCAAGTACAAAACACAGGCATGTTAGCTCACATCAAGCCAACTTTCTCTGTTGATACCAGCGACTTGCGCATACGGGTTGCCAAGGATAGTCAAAGTAAGAATGTACGCCCACTTTCTCCATTAAGTAGGGAGTCTCTGACATTGGTTGCTAGCCATCTACCAAAGGTGTCTGAGGAATTTAAATTACAATGCCTATTGGCCGCTCAAGCAGGACTTCGTATTCAAGAAGTCAGTACATTCACCGTTAAAGCGCTAAATTCAGCCACTCCTATTGCAGAAAGCTCACATCGTTATGAAGTTCCCATTGGGCCATCAACGGGGGTTGATACTAAATACGGGAAAGAGCGGTACGTAGAGATATCGATTGAGCTTCTTACTTCACTTCAAAACTACCTCATAAGTGAACGCCGACTAAAACGGCTGAATAAACTTAATGACAATCTGGTCGCGATAGAGAATGGCGAACTCATACTCAAAAAGGAAAAACTCAACGCATTTAAGCGTTGTGAGCGTTTTGAACCATTCTTTATTAGTGAGCAAGGCAATCCCGTCGATAAAACAGTCATTGGCGCAAGATGGACGGATTTACGTAATCTTATTCGCACTCAAGACCTTACTTTCAATCACCGCTTTCACGACTTGAGAGCCACTTATGGCACTTATCGGCTCAATGACCTACTGGAAGCTGGGTTACAAGCCTGTGAAGCACTAGAGTTGCTTATGGGCTGGATGGGTCACAATAACGAAAGTACGACATGGAAATACCTCCGCTACCTCAAGCGTAAAGAGGTATTCAAAGAAAAGTTTGCCTTGCTCGATTCCATTATGCACGAAGTGCTAGGGGGTATTGATGAGTAATATTCAGTACCTCCACGGCTGGGAAAAAGACTTATGCCTCACACTAGATTCAGGCAGAAACTGTGATTTCAATCGTTTGCTGTATTTAGCCGTTCCTAGCACCAAAGCTCTTCAGTCGGGTAAGTTCACGCCATCTGCTGAGCGCGATGACTTCGTTATCCAACTAAAGACGCGTTTTGATGAAAAAATAAGCGAGGGAGATAGCCAAGAAACCTTACTCGACCTCTTTCAAAAAACTCGCCATTACCTTGAATGGTGTGACGAGCAACATTGTAAGGCTTTCAATCAGGCCTCATTGGAAGGATATACCAAACACCTTCATCAACGGACAATGCGCAGGGAGACAAAAAACACTCACTATGCATCCATTCGTTCAGGGTTAACCAGAGTATTTAATCTACTTGACCTTCCCACCCAGTGGTTTCATAACGTTGTCAGTCTACCAAAAAATGACAGTGAACCATTCGAAGCCTACAGCCAGAGTGATTTAAAGCAGTTGCTTCCCTTTTTACGAGCACTCTTCAAACAAACATCGGCTCAATTCTTAGCTACACCGAAAAAGCATATGGAGGCTCATCAAGCTTCCCCAACCATGAGTTTTCATTGGCAAGGGCAAACCTATCAGCTATGTGGTGCAGTCAGTAAAATGATGGCTAGCGCCACGTATTTGCTTTCTTATTACACCTATTCAAATGCCAGTGTGCTGTTTAGTTTACCTCGCCCCAACACCGTCAGCACCACCACTCAAGATGTGTGGTATACCATGCCAGCATTTAAGCGCAGGGCGTTTAAGTTAATTCACATTGAAATGGGTAAACACACACTCGATATCCCCAAATATTCCATGCAATTTTTCGATACCTTGCTGGCAGTATCAAGGGAAATCGACAACTCTGATGACTCGCTATTATTACAGACATGCGTTTTCAACAAGGCAAGCCCTATAAGTTCTAGATTGCTTGTTGATTTTCATTCAAAGTGGCTTGCTAAACACTTTTCATTTATTGACCAACGAGGCAGAAAGCTACGCCCTGTCATTTCTCGCTTTAGAGAAACAGGCAGCCAACTTACGCGGCACTTTCAGGGTGATATTGCACAAAATATCACGCTTGATAACAGTGAGTCTGTTCGTAGAAGACACTACTCAACAGGCAATCGACATGAGAATCAAGGCATGACCCAAGATGCTGCACTCTTAAGGCAGCAACAGGCAACAGATAAGAGTTCTGCTAAAGACGCACAAAAAGCATTGCAAATAGAAGTACTGACGATAGAGCTGTCACAAAAAGCCGATATACCTCAACTCAGTCGAACACCGAACGGGGGGAGCTGTGCTGATCCATTCGGTGAGAAATCTAAAAAATTCAACCGAAAAGCCAGTCAGCACAAGTTATCACATGGAGAAAAACTAGCCTGTGCAGAGCTGCTGGAATGCTTTGGCTGCCCTGCACAGGTTATTGTGCAATCGGTTACTGATATCTGGTGTTTGCTGTCGTTTAAAGAGTCCATAGAGGAATCACTCTATCTACACCTTGATGCTCATCATTACCGACAGAACTTTGAGAACACTGTCCAGTTTATCGAAGCTAACATTCTTCCTCGATTAAATAAATCCATTGTCAAACAAGCAGAGAATCGACTCAATGAAGAAGGGCGTCATCCTGCATGGCAGGAAGCTGAGTCGATTATCCCGTTAGTAAAAGCCAATAAGGATATATCACAATGAGTCAATCTATTCAGTACCCATCAGATTATCCTGAAGCTGCAAAAACACAGACTGTAGATGTGGTGGCATTGGTCGAAAGTGGCGATTGGAACACGCTAAATAAAGTTGTTATTTGCCAAGACCGTGACAGCAACGTTGTTGCTAGATTTGGTGATATGCACTGGGATATGTCCCCTTACAAACGGAAAGAAAGTGATAGAGCTAGCTTTGACTTTGAAGCCTTTTCATCATCCCCATCTCTGCTATTAGAACTAAAACTAATCGTATACGGTTGGCTTTTCTTCAAATCGAGTCGAACAAGCCAAGCATCAACACTTAGCACATTAACTGTACGTTTAGTTCAGCTAAAAACTGTGTATCACTTTTTAGCTAGCATTAACAAACATTCCCTCTCTGCGCTCAGTGATAGTAAAAAGTGGGCTGCTTTTGAGGATGCGTTAATCCAAAAAGATTACAGCAAAAATAATCTAGAGAAGATTTTTGTTGCAATCAATAGCGTATTGCGCCTCGAACCTTGGCTTAATAAGAGACTGGGTATTGATGAAATAAATTCAGTAACTCTAGCGGCTAAGTTAAGTGACAAGGAAGCCCAACAAACCATAGTTATCCCAGAGCGAATCGGGGATGCAATTTTTGGAAAAGCCATCGAATTAGTTGAGGATGCCTACCCTTATCGTGAAGAAATCGCACATATGGAATACAGCCTACAAACCAATTACCTAGCAGGAAAGAGCGCTGTTGATAAAAAAATCGACTCAGGCAGATTGCAATGGCTTATTGATGCTGAGGGTAACATCACAAACACGGCCAGATACGCTCAAGAAATAAATAAACACGAACCCCAAAAAAAGAGTGACATTATTAAGACTGACCTTGGGGCGATTAACGAACTATCTAGCATACGAAATGGTACTGATTTCAAGCGTTATTACAGTCAATTGATAACCGCTTGTTATATCTGCTGTGGAGCATTTTCAGGGATGCGTGATTCAGAGCTAGGGGAACTAACACCTAAAAGCTATTACCGTGAACACTTTGACAATCGTGACTACCACATGCTGCAATCACGAACCTTCAAACTGGGAGATAAACGTGAAACATGGGTCGCTGCGCCTATTGCAGAAAAAGCTATTGCACTGGCGGCAACGTTAACCAAGCATTGGAGAATTGCCCTTAAAGAAGTAAATATTCTCTATAACAACACGTTGTGGGTGAATCATACTGCTCGATCTAAGCCACCTATCGTAATTGATGACTGGAATGGTCGTCTACAACGCTTTTGTCAGCAGTTTGATATCACTGTGAATGAGTCTGATTATCAAGAATGCGTAGAATCAAATCCTCAGTCTAAAGATAAAATAGAAAAATACATTAAGGTGGGCCAGCCATGGCGTTTAACGACCCATCAATTTCGTCGCTCTTTAGCGTTCTATACGATTAAGCATCGCTTAGGGACAACACTATCGCTCAAACAGCAATTCAAACACCTATATCTATCCATGACCGAGTGGTATACCAATGGTGGAAGACTTGCGAGTTTGAAGCTATTAAAAATAGATAGTGAACTGCAAACAACACTAAATAATGCCAACGATGAGTACACTGCAAATAAGATTTTCAACATGGTGCATTCAGAGCAAAAGCTTTCAGGCTCACACGGGAAAGCTATCGTCAAAATGCGCGATGAGATTCCTCACATCTATAGCTCATGGAACGTGATTTATGCGGCTGTGAAAAATAAGACGCTCACCCTCCATGGCACGGCACATACCTATTGTAAAAATGGATACAACTGCGATATGGACGGTGTGGTAAACCCTGCATTTTGTGTCGATTGCAGTAGTGGCAGTAGCATCATTGATGAAGACAACGCTAAATGGTGGCAGAAAAGACATAAAGCACTCACCACCTACCTTGCCAGAGATATGGACGTATCTCCAAGCGAGTATAGTCATTACATCACGCAAATACGGGCGGCGGAAATAGTTATGAAAGACTTTGGTATGCCGTTCCCCGCATACGAGCACCCAATAGAGGTTGTTGAGCTATGAGTAAAAAAGAAAACACTTTAATCGCCTTAGAAACAGCCTTGGAGCGTATTATTCAAGGCAATCCCAAACGCATCCCGAACACTCGCAAGCTCAGTGTTCGCGCCGTAGAAGAAGAAGCCAACTTAGGTAATGGTAGTGGTTACTACTACCCTGATTTTGTGGTAAAGGTGAAGCAAGCAAAAGCGGATATTGCTAAAGTTCAGGGCAAAACAGTGCGCCCTGATATAGATAGCGTTCGTGAAAAGCTCAATGACCAAAAGCGTATCAAAGAAGGTTACAAAGAAAAAAACGCAGCTTTAAAAAATACCTTATCTCAGTTTGCAACGCAGCAGCATCATTTAAATGATGCTCTAAGAAAGGCTTTAGTTAGAGTTGATGAACTAGAGAATGAAAATGCGGAATTACGAGATGCCCTAGCTAAAGCAAAACGCAGTCAAGTAACAAGCATAAAGTAGAGCTAATTCGGTCTGCTCCGCTATAGAGCCAGTCCTTCTGGCTGGCTCAGTTTCAATTTATAGTACGAAAAGTGTAACTCAAAAACCTTACATCGAATTAACAACAAACGCCTATCAGCTCTAATTCTTTACTATCTGGTTCCAGTTCAAATATCTCAAAAAGATGGTTATTTAACGTAATAACGCAGCTTTTCATATCAAGCAGGCACTTCTAGTACGAACTTACCCTAATAGTATTTACCACCAACACCATGTATGGCCCGACTACAGGAAAAATCACATTAGAAAGTTGCACGATTTCACTGTGAGCATTCTGATCAGAGAGAGGTGAAGAGTTCCAATCTCAAAGTAAGAAGCTGTGTCTAACCTCGTTACTCACCCACAAAAATCCAACTAACCAATTGAAACTAATTGAACATTTATCTACCTAGTAGCATAGTGGCTTGACACGCAATACTCGAAGCAGCTTTCGAAAGATTATGCAAGCTCCTTCAACCCCATTGCCATACATTTCATAAATCGCATTCTCAATAAATTTGAGTAAGGAAACCTAAGTGCTTTGGCCTGATAACGAATCAAAGGTAGACCTACTGAACTATCAATCCATAAGTAACGCAATAGTAAAACTACTTAGTGATCAGCAAAGGCTTCCTGTTTCCATAGGCATTCATGGCGACTGGGGAGCAGGTAAGTCCACTGTTTTATCTATGATCGAGAACTCCTATAAAGAAGATGAAAAAACTGTTTGCGTTAGGTTTAACAGTTGGCTGTATCAAGGGTTAGAGGATGCTCAAACTGCATTGATGCAGCAAATCACTACAGACTTGATAAAGAACAGATCGGCAATAGAAGGATTTAAAGATTCAGCGGATTCTTTCTTAAAGCGAGTTGATTGGTTTAAAACAGCAAAAACCGTTGCTAACTGGGGGGTCACAGCATTTACTGGGATTCCAACACCAGGAACAATGCAGGACTTATCAACTGCAATCGATACCTTAACGGCTAAAGCAGGAAGCCTAAAACAAGAAGATATTACAAAGGGGCTAGCAGAACTCAAAGGGTGTATTGGGAGTCCAAAAAATAATCGAGTTGTCACCGAAATTACAGAGTTTAGAGAAGAATATGAAAAGCTTCTGAAAGCCGCAGACATAGACCGACTTGTAATTCTAGTAGATGATCTTGATCGCTGCTTGCCCGACACGGCTATCGCCACTATGGAAGCGATGAAACTATTTTTGTTTATGCCAAATACTGCGTTCATTGTTGCGGCTGATGAAACTATGATCGAATATTCGGTGCGTCGTCACTTTCCCAACCTTTCCGAAGAAGTTGGCGGTATGGCATACACACGAAACTACTTAGAAAAGCTCATACAGATCCCATTTAGAATTCCCGCTCTTAATGAGAACGAGACATCGATTTATCTGGCTTTGCTAATAGCGGAAAGTCTTTGCAGTCAAGATAGCAATGAGTTTAATAGAGTACTCGATCATGCCCGTTCAATCCTAAAAGAACCTTGGGCAAAAGGAAGCATAACAATTGAACAGTTTGAGAGTTTAACTGGGAAAAGCCTGTCGGAAGAAGACAAGGAGTTATTCTTTATGGCTTCTCAAATTGCGCCAGCTTTAAATTTGGGAACAAAAGGTAATCCGCGTCAAATAAAACGATTTTTGAATGCATTTATGACCAGGCTTCTGGTAGCCGAAAGTGCAGGCTATAAAGAAGCGATCAAAGAAAATGTGTTAATCAAATTGATGCTCCTAGAAAGGTTTAATCCCAATGCTTATGAAATATTAAGACTTGATAGCTTAAGTAATCCTGAAGGAAAGCCACACTCCTTGAAAGCACTAGAAGAACCTGACTCCCATGAAGCCCAAGAAGGTTCAAACGCAGCAGTACCATCAACTCAAAAACTCCTATTTGATGTCGAAAAAGACGATTGGCTAGGCAACTGGGTCAAAATTGAGCCTGCCCTATCCGATATGAAGCTGGCACCATATTTCTTCTTAACACGAGAGAAAGTGAAGTTTATCGGTCTGGCTCAAAGTAGCGAATTAATTGAACGAGCACTGAAGCTTCTGTCAGGAGAAGCTCTAGTAGTAGCTGGTGCACAAAGCACAGTGGAACAACTGTCTTCTGATGATGCAGGTAAGTTAATGGATCTCCTGATTACAAAAATTCAAAGCACTTCTAGCGCACCAAAAGTACCTGAGTACTATCATGGGGCAATTCTATTATGTAAATGTTTCAAAGACCTTCAACTAAAGCTATTGAAAGGCATTACAGAGATTCCCGAACGTAAAATTGGAACTTGGGCTGTTTCAGGTTGGGAGCGAGCAGAATTGACCGAAGAAGCAAGGAAAGAGTTGAATGAACTACTTAAAGACTGGTCTGAAAGTGAAAATAAAATACTCGCCGCAACAGCAAATCAGCAGTTAAAAAAGGATAAATAATGGGTACATCGACACAAAATAAAGGCCCAAATAGTAAAAACCCTCTAGTCCCAACATGGCTTGAAGGTAATGGTGGAGGATCTGAACCTCAACAACAGCAAGGTGATGATGCGTCAGATGTAGTTCCAAAGCCTCAAATTAAGCCAGAGAGTGGACAACGTTTTAGGAGCCCTCGCGGAGAGATGAATCGTTTTTTTCGTACTGGCGATCCAGGTGCTATGAAAAACGGAATCCGTCGGTATGTTAAGAATACTGGAGGTAAAAGTTCCGCAGTAAAAAGAATGGGTAGTTCAACAAAAGCTGCTGGAAACCTACTATCGTTCTTGACCGATGTTGCGCAGCGAGGAACCGATGCTGTTGCAAAAAGCTTTAATCTAACATTAAAGCCAAATGAAACAGCGGATGAACTACTACTTCGTGTATCTGACCAAATCTGCGACGTTTCAACTAGCAATATCCCTGATGCTGTGACGCGAAGTGCCTATATAGAAACTGTCATAGAAATGACAACAACAATAGGTGTCACTGACTTAAATACCATCACACCTGAACAGATTAAAGCAAGCTTAAGCTGTTTTATTGGTAAAAGTGTTACCGAAAGAATCATCAATGATATCGGAAACAATATTGTGGCGGAAAAAGCTAATCCTGAGCAATTGCAAAATACTTTAAGAGAGTTAGGGGGGTACATTGAAGGTTGTGCTAGTGACGCAGTATCAAACCTGACTTCTGATGGCTTAGATATTATGGATACGGCATTGGTTGGTAAAATTGATGAAATATACACAAACGTATTTGAAATTCTAGAATCAGTTGGTGGTGAATAATGAAAAGATGTTCCGTTGTCGGTTTGATCGACTCCAATGACCAAGTATCCCTTGTAGATAACGATAGCATAGTAATTTCAGTAGAGTTACCTGAGGATCAATCAAAAACCAGATATGGTGTGGGTGCATTTATCAAGAGAGCTAAGCAACATTTAGTTTCCCCTAATTTATATGCTTCGGAATTATTGAATCTCTCTGCACTTATATACGCAGCAGATACACGCATTAGTCGGGATGACTACTCGCAAGATGGGTGGACTCGTGAGTTTGATATCTACTTCCCAGTTAACGAAGTAGGTATATGGCAACCTTTAAAAGGAAAAATAGAAGAATTACTTTCATTTATCACTGGCGATTTCTGGAGCTTACACTTTCGAGAAAGAGAAGCAAAGCATCACTTAGAAGTTATCGAAGGTTCGGATACCGCTATACCAGTTAAAGCTGTTTCTCTTCTCTCTGGAGGGTTAGATAGTTTCATCGGTGCTATTGACTTGCTAAGCACCAATATCGACACCTTGTTTGTTGGACATTATGCAAAAGATGGTACACAAAACTACCAAAATCAGGTCGAGCACGCGTTAAAAGGGCATTACCCAGAATACTTTAAAGGGTATGTAAAGGGTTGTTTGATTTTCGACAAGAGCGTATTTAAAAGTGGCAACCAAGAAATAAACTCGGAGAACAGCCAAAGGTCACGTTCTTTTATGTTTTTATCTATGGCAGCGTATTTAGCATCTAGCATGGGTGAATCATGTAAATTGATAGTGCCTGAAAATGGATTTATCGCCCTAAATGTACCGTTAGATCCACTTAGATTAGGTGCGAATAGTACAAAAACTGTACACCCTAACTTTATGTGCAAAATGGGAGAAATATTCGATTATCTCGGTTTGAATATCGAGTTGATTAATCCATATCGTCATATGACTAAAGGCGAAATGATGGCGGATTGTAAAAACCAATCACTATTGACTAAACATGCACATGAGACACTGTCATGTGCATCGCAAAGTAAAATGCGATGGGATCAAGGTGGTTTTAAAGCGAATAGACTTGGCGGTTCAGGGGGTAATGGTAACTGCGGATATTGTTATCCTTGCCTCATCCGTAAGGCCTCTTTCCAGAAAGCTTTGATAGCTGATAATACCGAATATGTTGCAATTCCTGATTTCAATACGGCTAAAATCAAGGTAGGGAAAAATGGGAGTGTATATGCCGAGTCTAAAGACATTTTATCTGTTCAGTATGCAGGGTTTCGATTAAAAAAGGGCCTAATCAAGCCAAATATAGAGATTCATAAGTCAGGTACATTACAAGGTGTATATGATGAGTGGGCCGATATTGCTGACATGTATGCTCGTGGACTTAGTGAAGTATACGGGTTGGTTAAAGATGTCACAGTAACTAAATCAAATTAGGAGTGAATTTGATGGTTGGTAACGATATTAAATATATCGACTTTCATTGCCACTGTGATTTGCTTCCAGGCTTTGATAATGGTTCACTTAAGTTAGATCGAGAAGTGGCGGCAATAGCCGTCACAACAACTCCCTTAGCATGGCCTAAGAATGTCGAGGAATCAAAACGCATAACTGGCATGATTCCAGCCTTAGGAATGCATCCTCAACTCATAGGTTCCCGTTTCAACGATCATTACTCATTCAGCAAGTACATACAATATGCTTCAATTGTTGGTGAAATAGGACTAGATGGTTCAACGGCTTTCAAAGAAAGCTTAGCTACTCAAGAAATGGTTCTATCTGAGATCTTAGAATTGTGCGCAGAAAGCTCGAAGACGAAAATACTATCGCTTCATAGTCTTAGAGCAGAGACTAAGCTGATAAGACTCCTACAACAAAAAATAAGCACCAACTCACTTACCCCAGTTATGCATTGGTTTACTGGTTCTGTTACACAAGCCAGTAAACTACTAGATATTGGGGCTAAGTTTTCTTTCAATCATAAAATGATAAGAACAAAAAGTGGACAAAATTTACTTTCTCATATTCCTAAGGAGACCGTACTTATAGAAACTGATTTGCCTTTTACTAGTAAGACCTTTGATTCCGCTCTTCATAAAACGCTGTTGAAAGAAACTACCGTAAAAATTGCAACGCACTTGAATATGCATCATGAAGAATTCTCGGACAGTATTCTTCAAAATTCTACTGAGCTTCTAGCAACAACATTCAAGTAGCTCAGGCTAGTGTTTCCATCATGAGAAGCTTGTCGTTCACGAAGCAATCCTCTAAATTATCAAAGTACAATTTTCTGGAATAACCGTTCTCAGACATCCACTTTTCAGCATTTTCCATAGAAAAAACTCAATTTTCTGGAAAGTGAGCTTGATGCCTTTATTCATAAAGAATTACAGATTATTTCCAGAACTCAGGTGTCGTAGTAGTTCGTTACCATGCGTTAATCGCATAAGCGACATTATCGAATGATTAAGAAAGCAGACTCCGGTCTGCTTTTTTGTGCCCGCTCTGAACTTTGCTCAAAATTTCAACGTAACAGACAAGGATTTCCTCTTAATGAAACATCGGAGTGTGTTATGAACCTACTGATTGAATCTTTTGAAGGCGGCATCTACCTTGCTTATCAAGTCACAGACCATAACCGTAGACTGGTAATGGACAGTGACCATCATCCGAAAAAGTTTATGAGCCTTAACCAAGTGCGTGATCACTTCAACGACCAATCAATCACGTCAGCGACCCTGATTCATAACAGCGCTTACGACGAAATGTGTGGTGAGCAGTGTGGTAGCGATATGCCACTCAGCGTTGACCTAAGATGGTGATTACCTATCCATTGCACAACAATCCAATTGAAAAGAGGACTTGTCAGTAAGTCCTCTTTTTTGCCTACGCTGTTCTCGCTAACGCGCCATACGTCGATTTCTGCGCTTGATGTTGCCCTCACGAACAATGAAATCAAACAGCGGCGCAAACAAATTAGCAAACAGTATTGCGAGCATAATGCCTTCTGGATAGGCCGGATTGAGCACTCGAATTCCTATCGTCATCACCCCGATCAAAATACCGTAGGCCCACTTCCCTTTATTGGTAAAGGCTGCAGATACCGGGTCGGTCGCCATAAAGAAGGTACCAAAGGCCACACCACCAAGTACAAAGTGCCAATAGAAAGGCATAGAGAACATCGCATTGGTTTCTGAGCCGATCAGATTTAACAAACTAGAAGTCGCCACAAGACCAACAATCACTCCTGCGACAATCCGCCATGAAGCTATCTTCATCACGATGAGTGCCAAACCACTGAGCATAATGAGCAACGATGATACTTCCCCCATCGAACCTGGGATATTACCGATAAAAGCATCCATCCAAGAGATTGATTCTCCGGTCATGTTGTTCATCAACGCACTGTTACCGCCCTCATACCATTGGCTCAATGGTGTCGCACCTGAATAACCGTCTGCCGCTACCCATACTAGGCCACCAGACATGTTAGCTGGATAAGCAAAGTAGAGGAAGGCACGCCCCGCAAGAGCTGGGTTGAGGAAGTTACGGCCTGTACCACCAAAGATCTCTTTGGCAACCACAATACCGAAGGTGATACCCAATGCAGCTTGCCAGAGTGGAATCGTTGGCGGCAGTATCAGAGCAAACAGCACCGAACTGACGAAAAAGCCCTCGTTCACCTCATGCTTGCGCACGATGGCAAACAACACCTCCCAAAAGCCCCCTACTACAAATACCGTCGCATAAACAGGCAAGAAATAGAGAGCACCAAGCCACATCTGACTTAACCAACCACTTGATGTGAGAGCTTCTGCGCTACCAAAGGCCCAAGCCAAACGCCAGTTTCCCTCAATCACGGCTAACAGCTCTGCACCAGAGTAGGTCGCACTCAACCCCATGACAGCTTGATGACCGACGTTATACATACCCCAAAACATCGCAGGAAAAGTTGCTAGCCACACCATGATCATAATGCGCTTGAGATCGATACTGTCTCGGACGTGGGTCAGCCCCTTATTCACATGGCCGGGTGTATAGAATATGGTCGCTGCCGCTTCATATAATGGGTACCATTTTTCGTACTTACCACCCGCTTCGAATTGAGGAGAGACCCCCTCTATCCACTTCTTCAATTTCATATCTTTGTAACCTCATTTCAGTGAGTCACTAGCAATACGAAACAAACCGTGTTTGAGAGCAATTTAGATAAACTCTACCAATAATTAAACCCTCATACATTTACCCAACTTCAGCTTTGCGATAGAAAAAGTAAGGCTCAAATTTTGGGGAGAAGATCACACGTTGAAATTTTCACCCTTCTTCTTAAAAATGCGACTCATTAGCTCATTTTTTCATATGTAATTGATAAAAATGTCGAAAAAACATCGAAAACTCTTATAGAATGCTCGCATAATAAAGATATAAAAAAGATCAGTTGTGCAAAAACAAAGCAGTGGCTCCACTGAGGTTTTCTATCACCTCATGGATCTGTCAGATAAAGAAAAAAGTCTTTACTTAGAGCGATTAAAGGCTGAACAACCCGGCTTATACCAACAAGTTCTTCCACTTATTAACGAAGAACCTTCAGAGCAGATCACATCGCTGTTCGGCTTCCACGCACAGCAAGCAACTGAAACAGAGCTCGACCTCACCAATACCTTAGTAGACAAGTACCAGATCTCTCATGAGCTGGGTCGCGGTGGTATGGGAATTGTTTATGCTGCGAGCCGAGCAGACAGAACCTTCGAGCAAGACCTTGCGGTCAAATTCATTCAACCCGCACTCTCACATATCCTAGGTGAACACGCTCTGTTTCAAGAGGCGCAACTGCTGGCTCACCTCAATCACCCTTGTATCGCCAAAGTGTTCGATGGTGGGGTCTATGAGGAGTCGGTCTACATCGTCATGGAGCGTGTAGAGGGAGAGACACTTTCGCTGCACTTGCAGAATCGTTCTTTGAATGAAAAGCAAAAGCTCAACCTATTCAAAGAGATCTGTTCTGCTATCGAGCACGCACACCAAAAGCAGGTACTGCACGCCGATCTCAAACCAGAAAACATCCTAATTGATCCACTAGGCTCACCTAAGATTCTGGATTTCAACCTGACTCAAAAGGTTAAGCAGCCCGTTCCAGACAAAAACACCGACGTATCTCTGCTCACGGCCTATAGCAAGGCTTACGCAAGTCCAGAACAAGCAGCCGGGCAATTTCTGACTCAGCAAAGTGACATCTATTCTCTGGGTAAAATCCTGGCATTGATCTTTGACTCATCTTCCAACTTAGATATCGACCTTATTGTTGAAAAGGCGACGCACCATGAGCCTTATCGACGCTATGCCAGCGTGAGTGAGTTGCGCCAAGATATTGTACGCATGTTGGAGTGCCGACCTATTTCGCTCCGAGAGAAACACCCGCTCCATGCTCTATCTAAGCTACTGAAGCGTCGTCCAGTACAGAGTGCCCTGACTATTCTATTATTGATTTCAGGCGCTACCTTCTCGACTGCAATCTTCAACAAGAACCTGCAACTGCAAAAAGAGAAGCAAGTTGCCGAGGAGATGATGTACGAGGTAACAAGCCTGCTGTTTCATGCTAAGGGCAGTGATGCCGCCAAAATGTCGGTAGGTACCATGCTTGAACTCACAAGGCGTCGAATATTATCGAACCCAGATTTACCCAAAGACGTTAAGCAAAAAATGCTATTGGCGATGCTAACGCCAGCGCCAGAAAAATCCGTGACTAATAAAAATAAACCAAACTCATCTAGTAACTGATTATGAAAAAAGCTCTCTTACCTTTTATTACAACGTGCGCTTTGAGCCTAACCGCGCACGCTGATGATAGCCAATCTCTGACTGGGTACTTTATCGATTCACCAGTTTCGGGCCTCTACTACGAGACCAGCTCAAACCTCTCTGGCACCACAGATAAAGGGGCATTCCAATACAACTCAGGTGATATCGTGAGTTTCTTTATTGGCACCGATAACTCGGGCTACCTACTGACTACCCTATCCGGCCAAGAAGTCATTACGCCAACGTTGTCATCGACCCGCCCAAGTCGCAGCATCAATATGACGCGCCTGTTATTGTCATTAGATGACACGCCGGAGCACCGTGATGAGATCATCTTAGCCAGCAAGGTGTTGTCGGATGTCGAGTTTCAAAAGAAACTTAAAAACCTAGATTTAAGCTACCTAGATGACCAAGACCTTGGGATCGATTTGGTTTCCGTTAAGGAAGCGGCTGAACACCTGAATCAGAGTCAGGAATACATCAAGGATAACTTTGCATCTGAAGAGATCATCTTCTCTCCAAAAGACAAAGTGCTGCACAACGTCATCATCGCCAAAAAGGATTATGCGGGCAGAGCCTGCTTCTACGATCTGGCTCATCAGGCTAACCCAAAATATAAAGGGCCAATTGGCGAGTTAAGCTACCAGATTACCGACACTGAGCTGATTCAGTTCCCTGGAACAGGCGACTACTTCAACGGCTGCAACCTGCGTCCTTACCACACACCTCAAGAGATCATCCGTGAACCATTATCCGTTGGCGATGGTTGGACAGGCTTTACTAGTTGCGCACAAACGGGCTGCACTCGCCACGACCTAAGTGGGTTCTCAATCGAAGACTACAACGATGAAGGAGACTGGAAATATCGAACGGTCGCTTTGGACTTCGATACCGAGACCGAACTCTTGATGGAGAAAACTCAAGGCTTGGGCCAGAAGGAGCATATGCGTCATGCCAACAAGGGCGAGATGATCTGGTTCACCTACACCCATGAGCGTGGTAACAGCATTCCTTATGAAGGTATCTGGCAGCATACCCAATACCAGCACGCGGACATCATCACAGAGTGCCTACTGGTAAAGGATAAACGCATTCTGCTAGGGCCTAGCGAACCTGAAACCTGTCCGACAAACCACCAACAATACACAAAAGATGTGACTGAAAAGTTTGGCGACATGTGGTGGTTGAGTAACCCAGAGCCAACAGCATCCCTTGCTCAGATGAATGTTTCAGTTCGTTGGTACGACTCCATACCTCAACAGCATTTCACGGCGTGGGAATACCTGCCTGCAGGTAAAAACTGGGACCAAGGCATCCTCTACAGATTCAAACAAAAAATTTCGCTAAACCCAGATAAATCCCATAATATCAGCACCCTATCTGTTTCTGAGTTTACTAAAGTGAGGTCTAACAGCTAATGGCAACTGCAACTCCAGATATCACACAGATCATCCACCAATGGCAATCTGGCGACAAAAGCGCCGAAGCAGACTTGTACCAATTCGCGTACTTACAGCTTCGTCAGATCGCGCAACAAGAGCGTACTCGGAGCGCACAGAAGTACGGCACAGATAACCAAGTGCTGAGCGACAGCATGAACAGCACCACCGCGTTAATTCACGATGCCTACCTGAAGATATCGTCTTCAGACCTGCAATCGATCGAGAACAAAAAAGATTTCTTTTTGATGGCGGCTAAGGTGATGCGCCAGATTCTTATCGATAACGCTCGCCACCTTCAGGCACAAAAGCGTCAGCAGATGACCATAATTAGCAACCAAGACGGTGATAAGTTCGAGCAGTTCATGATGATGGACAAAGCCATTGATAACTTTAGCATTCACTATCCCCGTCAATCTCAGGCGCTGAAGCTCAAGTATCTAATGGGCATGCGAAACTATGAGATCAGCGAGCTACTTGAGTGCAGCGCGAGCTTGATAGAGAAAGACCTCAAATTCTCCCGTTGTTGGTTGCAAAGCAAACTGGTTTAACATGAAAAAACGCCTCTGTTTCTTGGTTGTATCTGGCTGTGGAGCCTTCGCTCTGCTTCCACCTTGGCTTGCTTCTGAAGAGGTGAATGCACCCCGTCTAATCGGAGGTGACTCGTTACTCTCAGTCAAACAAACTGCCGCTGTAGGCGCGCAGACCGCCGTGAACGCTCAGCCTACGCAAAATCGTACCTCATCAACAACGCTGATAAAAAGCAAAGCCGAGCCAACCCTGTCAGAAGTTTCATTCCCAGCAGCTACTTTCGAAAGCCAAACAGATCGATTTGAGGACCCAGCTGAGAAATTTTACAGCGATACCGAAACCTTGATTGTCGCTGACGACAAAGACCGCGCCGATCGCAACCAGAAACCACAAGTAAACCCAGCAGTACAGCAAAGTATTCAACACGAAATCAATCAATGGTCTTTTACCGAAAACTCTCCGATTAACTACTCGATTGATGTTACCGGCCTATTTGAAGACCCTGATGGTGACTTGTTGACGACACAGATTGCTGTCAATCACCCGAAGTTTTCGGTTTCAAATCTAGGCGGTCGGACAAGCGTTCAAGGCACCCCGAAAGTCGGAGAATCGCCCACTCAGCTGATTGCTCGCGCTAAAGATGATTATCACGGCTCAGAAGAGAATGCCTGGGTGACCACCAGCTTTTCACTCCCATCCATGTCTTCAGGTTTAGAGGAAGATGGCTTACACCCTTTGATCGGTGAAACTTGGTATCGACTAGAAACCAACCACCAATTTGCTGGTAAGACGTACAACTATGAAAAGGTCTACTGCGAGGCGTTTAAGTTCATTAATGACGAAGTGTTCTTTGCCTCTTCAAGCAACTTAACCACCTGCCCGAACGAGCACGATCTGCGTAAAGTTGGAGGGTATCATGTTGATGGCAATACCTTGGTTGTCTCTAGCAATCAGTCCATTTTTGACACCGACATGCGTTGGAAAATTTTAGAGACCTACCCAAGTCACCCTACGTTCACGACCGCTCATGTGACACAAGTTAAAATGGGCAATGAGTATGAAACCTATACGGTGGCCTCGAAAGCGCAAATAGAACAACGCATAAACACTGTGACAGGATTAGAAGCTCTGCAGCTAACACCACTCAACTATATGTATTTAGCTAACGATGGTCACTACTACCTAGGCTGGTATGGCATGCATATTAGTAACTACCAACTCGGTAACCCAGCTTGGCCTGATGAGATGGATGGCGACTTAAATGTGCAGTCTTACAACACCACAGTGGTTTGCGAAGATTTGCTCGACAAATTTGATCACTTCTCCGTTGGCGGGCAAGGGGTATACGGCGACATCATTGGTCAAACCGTGGGTGAACAACTTGAGCCTATCGAATGTGGATTGCAACCACTAGGCCACCTTCAGTACTCTTATTTTGATGTTGATTTCTTCGAGTTCGATAAGTTCAAACATGGCGAAGTATTTAGCATCATACTCCGCCCCAAGAAAGAGTGGCGTCATAAGGTTGAAGAGATGAAACTCAATGTTCGATATCTAGATCCTAACGCTTAAAAACTCCATAACGCCTGCAAGCCGGTACTGAAAATATAAGTATCGGCTTCAGGTAGTGTGGCGTGCAGCCACACACTATTTCATATCCTACTATTCAATTCCCTTCCATCGTTGCGTCACAAACGCCAATTATTCGAATAAAAATCAAATAAATTTTACGGTTTTTTTCTGCTTTTACGTATGTTGAAAAAGCGATCGATTCTAAGTAAAACATTCACCCAATTAATACAAGCATCAAAGAATGAAACAAATAGGGCTTGGCTAGAGCTCTCTACAAAGGACATGAAATGAAAAAAGTTAGTTTACTAGCAGCGTCAGTGGCTTTCGCTCTAACAGGTTGTGGTGGCTCAGATGGTGATAGCTCTGGTGCTGTACCAGGTGGTGTGGTGATTACCGCTATCGATGGCTACCTACAACATGCTGAGGTATGGGTTGATACAGATGGCAACTTCGAACTTAATGCTTCTGATAAGAAACTAGACGTCGAAACAGATGAAAATGGTCAATTCACTCTACCGAGCGAGCACAAAGACAGTGTTGTATTTATCAAAGCAATCGAAAACAAAACAATCGATAAAACACGCGGTCTAGTTACAGTTCCTGGCGGCTTCGAACTCGCTACAACTGCAGGTTCAACTATCATCAACCCAATGACAAATATGGTTATTGAGCAGCTAGCTGGTGATGACACTCTAACTCAAGAAGATGCGGAAGCGGCAGTAGTTGCATCGGTAACAGATTCAGGTCTAACAGCCTCTCAAGATCTGATCTTTGGTGACTACATTGCTGATGGTTCTGAACAAGCACAAGCACTAAACGCTATCGGTGAAACACTGGTTGATAACTCAGGTTTAACTATCGAACAGCAACTAGAACTGACTGAAGCTGTTGCAGTAGAAGCTCAAGCTATCATTGTCGACCCGTCACAAGAGATTGATGATTTCTCTCCAATTGTTGATGTTCCAGCAGATCCGACTCAGCCAATCACTGTAACTCCTAATTCTCGTCCCGTAGACAACAAGAATGGCGTACTGGAGAGTGTTACTCTTGAACCATCAGGCGTATGGGTAGAACTCGATACATCTATTTACTTCCAAGATGCAGATAACGATGAATTAGCTTTCGAACTCAAAGAGCTCGCTAACGATCTGAACGGGCTAGTGATCGATAGCACTACAAGCATTATCAGTGGCGACCTTACTAAGGCGGGCACTTACGATTACCAAATCTTCGCAAAAGATAAGCATGGTGCATTGTCATACCCGCTGAATCTCAAAGTCATTAAGTTAGCTGAGAACCTAGCACCAGAAGTCGTCGAAGAAGAAAAAGCAAGACTACAAAGTGTCATTGATGGTTGGCAACTTCAAGAAGGTGAAGTCTTCAACCAAACTATCGACTTATCAAGCTTATTCAACGATACCGACGGTGACATCGTTAAATATCGTTCTGGAGGTCTAACTGTTGATGGATTAACAATTACCCCAACGGAAGACACAAGTTCAATCGTTACTATTTCAGGTACACCAAGTAAGTCATACCCAGCAGGACAAACTTTCAATGTCGGTGGCGTTGATAATGATAACGAACCAACCTACGTGACATTTACGTTACCTGAAATCTTAGAAGGTACACCAGTAGAACCACCACAACCAGAACTAGGCTTCACTCAAGCACACTTCGATAAAGGTGGCGTATGGCAAATGGGTAGCTTTGACTACGGTGATGCAGAGGTAGCATTTGCATCTCTACGCGTGAACAACGGCCAGAATGAACTATGTTTTGCGACAGATGACTCAAGTGACTTCTCAACACTTAGTCGTGAAGACTGGTTAAGCACGCTAGACAACATGCAGCACAACTACTGGGATCTTGGTCGTGAGAATCTACTCAAAGATGACGACTGTTTCGCAGTCACATTAAACAATAACGGCACTGTCGATTTACCTGGTGATGCAGGTACAGATACGGCAACAATGCTCTACCAAAATATCACGAAAGATGGTGATTATCAGGTTGTGATGCTTATTGAAGAGTCTACTGGTCATAAAGAGCTGTTTTGGATGGACTCAACAGAAGTAGAAGGTGGTGTTAACTACAACTCGTTCTCTTACCCAAGCCAAAACGACATGACTGTTGATGTAACGCTTGATGAATACCTACTTGTTGATGATGACGGTGGATATAACGACCTTTACCCTTTACTGGATAAGTTTGCTTACTCAATGACGGGTAAGAATGCTGAGAATCTTGCAGAGGGCACGTACACAGCAACACCAATCACCGAACCAGGTGAAAGCTGGTCAGATAATTGGCTTGTTGGTGAAAATGTTGATGATTACGATGAAACGCTGATCAATCCATACCTAGGTCTAGTTGAAGACAACGACGATTGTAACTGTGTTGTAACTCGTCGCTACTTTACTTACCGCGACTTTGGTGAACTAACTATCGGTGTTGGCGATCACAACAAAGGTTATAGTTACGGCCATGATGACAACGGCTTTTTCTTTATCAAATCAAATCAAGAGGAAGCGATCAAACGCATCCATGACGCTTGGGGCAAATAACTAACTCCCCTATCTAATACATAGCCCCGCTCTCGCGGGGCTTTATTTACTCAGCAAATACAAACACCTACAACACATTCACTTCAGAAATCACCCAATATTTCATCCACTTTTTATAAGATTCTTTACGGTTTTTTTCTTATTTTCCGTATCTTGAACCACAGTCTTCTACACGGTAAAACCTTGCCAGTTTTTATATATCACTTCGAATAAGTACAGATTTCACTCGGTAAGGATGAAAAAAATGAAGAAGGTTAGTTTACTAGCAGCGTCAGTGGCAATTGCACTATCAGGTTGTGGCGGTTCAGACGGTGGCTCGTCAGATGGAGCGACTCCGGGTGGCATTGTGATTACTGGCTTTGACGGCTACTTTAAAAATGCAGTTGTATTTGACGATGTAGGTCAATCTGGTGTTTTAGAGGTTGGCACAGATACTATCTTTGGCTTAACCGACAAAGATGGAAAAATCACACTTCCAGCAGATACTGAAATTGATGGAAAACTGGCACTAAAAACACTTCGTCCGGGTGATATGACTAAAGCACTTGCTGAAGAACTTTCAGCGTTAAGCTCCAAAGCCGATAGCTATTCTGATTTCATGGACGTTTACACGACTGACATGGACCATGAAGGCCAGCCAATGGCTAACAGTGTTGTGTTCCGAACTCCTGAAGGTACAGATAAAACTTCATTAGTTATCTCGCCGATTACCGATCTTGTTGCTATCGAAATGCAAAAAAACGATAGCTCAATTGAAGCTGCAACAGCTACTGTCAATAAAGATCTAGGCGGTTCGGTTGAAGAGCCTATCGATCTATTTTCAGACTTTGTAGCTACATCAAAAGACGATCTTGAAAGCGCCCAGCTACACAAAACAGCACAAATTCTTACAGAATCAAAAGCTCAAGATCCTACAGCCTACGCAAACAATGCAAATAGCATTACAGAAACTGCTGTAGAAGCATCTAAAGAGATCGTAACAGAAGAAAACATGGGCTCTGATGAACTTGTGAACGAGAAGCCTGTTATCGATCCAAGCCAACCAGAAACCGCTGTATCTAACTACAAGCTACTCGTTGACTCTAGTGCACAAGCTACCCTTGAATCTGAATTTAAGAAATTAGAAGTCATTGAAGGCCAAGGGTTTACGCATACTATTACTATCCCTGAAAACTTATTCCAAGATAAGTACAGCGCTGAAGGAGCGTATCAAAGCATTGCTACCGCTCGCGCGAAAGTGAATGGTGAACAAGAGATTACTGTTACGCTAGAGGGCGAGATATTAACAATCTCAGCAAAGGAAAGCTTTGTACCAACCCTAAGCAGCTACATTGTTACTCTAACAGCTGATGATCGTGCCACTGCTGGCTCAAAAGTACTGAGTGAACTAAATACTACATTCTCATTCGATGTTTCGCTGGTAAACACTGCACCAAAAGTAGATCCAGAAGCACAATCAGAAATACAGCGCGAGATTACTGACAACTGGGTAATGAAACAGGGTGAAGCGTTCTCAGAAGAACTATCTGTTAGCGGCCTATTTACAGACCGTGAGGACGATACTCTAACTTATGACTCTAACATTAGCTCTGTTGTAAAAGGTCTGACATCAAAATACGATGCTAAATTAGGCAAACTAATTATCTCAGGTCACCCGGAAACGCCAACAGAAGATATCAAACAGTTCAACATCACTGCCGATGATGGACACGCTGCAACATTCATGGTTTCAGAGCCAGCAAGTTTTGATTTACCAGTTATTGCGATCGGTGATATTGCTATCGACAAGGCGGTTGAAGCCGAGCTTCAAAAGACTATCACTAACACCTGGTCACTTAAGGCTGGTGAAGAGTTCTCTGAGCAACTCAATATTAGTGAGTTATTTACCTCAAATGTTTCTGGTGACGTTGAATACTACGCAAACTACGCTGCTCACGACAATGAATCACCAAGCAATCCAATCCCAGGCGTTTCAGTAGATGTAGACGCAAGTGGCTTAGTCACACTGAAAGGTACACCTACATCGGAAACTAATGGTGTCATGCTATATGTGGCAAAAGGGATAAACTTCTCTGGCGGTGAAGAGAATGACATTGAATCTGAAATGGTGACCTTTGCATTGCCAAATGCACAACCAAGTGATGAAGTTGATCCACCAGCGCCAGAACTCGGATTTACAGAAGCACACTTCAATAACCAAGAGTGGAAAATGGGTAGCTTTGCCGACAATGACGGTGAAATCGGCTACGCATCACTTGCTAAAGACGAGCACGGGCTATTGTTCTGCTGGGGCTCGAATAGCGATGAAAACTACTCAGGCAACATGAGTGACGCACTTGATCAATGGGGTAATAATTATGCACCTTTTGCTAAGTTAGCCGAGCTAGATAAGCACAACGATTACATGTCGCACCAGGACAAAGATTGTATGGATGTGACAATAAATGATGGAAAAATGATTGATAAAGAAGGCAGTATCTATGAAATGCTTTATCAACATAAACCAGCAGAAGGCGAATACCAGATCATCTTGAAAGTAAATCAAGACGAACTATTCTGGCTCGATTCAACGTCTTCTACATTTGCACAAACGTCGCCAGCTTCTGAAAAAATCATCTCTGGTTTCACTGACTTCGATCTTACAGTTGAGGCTGGAGAAGAATTCGATCCTGAGCTTGATGGCTACCCGCTAACGTATGCTGCTGGTCAATTTGTATATGCTGAAAACTCATACGACTACAAGTCAATCAAACCTACAGGCTTTGAAACGCCAGGAAACCTGAGCTACGAACTTGATAGCTTTGGCCGTGAAGGAATTGTACTAGAGGAAACAGGGGCTGACTCTGATTACAAGACACGCTACCGCTACATCCAACGTGAGTTTGGTGATTTCTACATTGGGGTAAAATGGAGCGAGGAACCACAATGGAACTACGTATCAGCTCCGGAGTTTGGCCTGTACTCATATGATCAAGAATCAATGGAAAAAGTGATCGATAAGCTTCCACTAATCCAAGACTAAGTTCGACGAACTCAAAACAAAAACCCCAGCACATCGCTGGGGTTTCTTTTATCTGGACCCTTTGGCCTATGGTAACTCAAATACTATTTAAGCTACTTCACACACATCACGTTAAGAAGTGATGAGCCTTTAAGTTGAGTGACATTGCCATTCGTAAACAGGCCTTTCTTCTGTGCGCCCCAGTACGGAAGGTGCATTGGCCAGTCTTTTTGCTCCATTACTTTTGAGTCTAAAATGGTTTGCCAATCATCTTCACTCAACAGCTTCATGCCCAAACCATTACACGTCTTTTGTGCTTGGTCGTAATCTAAGCGACTCCAAGGTTTACCTTGTTCCATGTAAAACTGTTGTTTGCCATCAAGAATGTAAGGAACAGAATAAGACTTACCAGACACAGAAGCGGTTAAACGCACCTCGACCTCTGCATCACTGCTGCTTTTCGAATTGTCCGGCAGAGATTGAATTGCCATAGGCTCAGAAGCAGGCTTGCTTACAGCTTTAGGAGCAAGAGCCTTAGGTGCTGGTGCAGAAGCTTTGGCAACCGCTGCCGTCGCAGGTGCTCTTGCCGCAGTACGCTCAATAGGTTGCGCTTCTACTCGAGCTTTAGGTGCAGCTGCTTTATCCGCTTTTGCAGTCGCGGCCGCCAGTGGTGCTACATTAGTTGATTGAGATTTATCAACCATACGGATGAAGGCTTCTTTGTAGCCCGATACCTTACGAACCTGAAGCAGCTCTTTGCGTGCATCAGCATAATTAGAGTAAGGGCCAATCAAGCAGCGGTAGTTACCTTGCTCTGGTTTCATCCATACATTAGTCGAGATGTTTTTATAGATAGGTTTCGCTTTCTCTAACGGCAGTGGGTCATTGAGTAGCCCACACTGAACCCAGAATAGATTGCTTTCTGAATGGGTTTTGGGTGCTTTACTCCCCCATATTCCTTTGCCGATTGGACAAGAAGCTTCTAGTTGAGGCAGCTGGTCTGTACTAGCTTGAGTCGCATCACAAAGCACCGATTCCGCGTGTACTTGGCCAGACAACGACGCCCCTACCGCGAACAGCGCTAAACCCAACCCCATACGAGAACCACGACATACTGCATTTATTGTCAATTTCATACCCATCACTAAACCCTCAAGGGTAAAATTATTACCGACTTGGTATCGATAAAAAATGAATTCCATTTAAGACATTATTGACTATATCAATAACTCATAGTTCCTAAACTATAAGCAAAAAAAGAGCCGTAATTGCTTACGACTCTTAGTTTAGTGAGCTTTTTTATTAAAAATCAATCGCTCGGGATCAACCTTTATAAATTTTCGGGTTAAATACGTCGCGTAACCAGTCACCAAGCAGGTTAATTACCAGTACCAGCGTTACCAATACCACACCTGGGAAGGCAGTAATCCACCATGCACCCGAGAAGATGTAGTTAAAGCCGATACTGATTAGTGCGCCAAGTGATGGTTGGTCTACCGGAAGGCCAAGGCCTAGGAAAGAAAGTGCCGCTTCAGACATGATGGCATTTGCCACCTGTACCGTAGAGATAACCAGAATTGGGGACAGACAGTTCGGTAGAATGTGGCGGAACATGATGCGAGGTGCCTTAAAGCCCATCACACGTGCCGCTTCCACATACTCTTTCTTCTTCTCTGCCAATACCGATGCACGAATCGTACGCGCATACTGCGGCCATTCAGCAATACCGATGATCACCACCAGCATCACTACTGCGTACTGAGCGTAGAAATCACTACCAAAGCTCGCCTTAAAGATAGCCGAAACAATGATCGCAACCATCATGGTTGAGAAAGAGAGCTGAACATCGGCGAAACGCATTAGGAAGCTATCGATACGACCACCGAAGTAGCCCGCAGACAAACCGATGATGATACCCAGTGTTAGCTGAAGACCTACCGCCAAGAAACCAATCGTTAGTGACAGACGAGAGCCGTAAAGCATGGTCGATAGAATGTCACGACCTTGCTCATCAGTACCCAATAGGAAACGCTCATCACCATCTTCCATCCATGATGGCGGTAGCTCTGAGTCCATGATGTCAATCGACGTCACATCATATGGATCAGTCGGCGCGAGAATTGGTGCAGCCAGAGCCATCACCAAGAATGCGGTAAAAACAGCGAAGCTGAACATCGCCACTTTGTCACGTAAGAAGTAGTACAGAATGTCTGACTGCTTAAAGCGCTCCCAACGAGACGGAGCTGTTGTTGATTGTTCCATGATTATGCTCCTTTCCCTGTAATGTTCACTGTTGGGTTAATGATGCCGTATAGCAAGTCAACAATGGTGTTGGTTACTACGAAAATCAGACCAACGAAAATAACGTACGCGGTAATCAGTGGTGTGTCCACTCGGTTAATCGCTTCAAGGAATAGGAAGCCGGTACCCGGCCACTGGAATACAGTTTCAGTAAGAATGGTGTAAGCCACCATGGTACCAATCTGAACACCACCCACCGTTAGTACAGGCAGCATGGTGTTTTTCAGCGCATGTTGGTAGTAGATCTTGTTCAGTGCTAAGCCTTTCGCTTTACCGAACTTAATGTATTCAGAGCTCAGTACTTCCAGCATCTCAGAGCGTACCAGACGGATGAACAGCGGTAGCATGATAGAAGCGAGCGCAATACTTGGCAGAACTAAGTGTGCAAGGCCATCCAACGTAAAGAAGCCAGACTCCCAGCCAAGCCAATTGGCGGTTTCACCACGTCCATAAGAAGGCAACCAGCCAAGCTCAATAGAGAACACATACATCAGCATAATGGCCGTTAAGAACACCGGGATAGAGATACCGATACTACTGCCCGCCATGACTAGCTTGGTAAAGAAACTTTTTGGGTGAATCGCCGAGTAAACCCCAAGTGGGATCGACAAACAAACAATGATAAGCGATGCTCCAAACACTAACTCAAGTGTGGCCACCAGCTTGTCTAAGATAACGTCCACAGCAGGACGCTTAAAGAAGTACGAAGTACCGAGATCACCCTGTAGAGCAGCGCCTACAAAGCGAGTGTATTTTGTAATGAAGGGATCGTTGAGGCCCAGCTCATCACGCAGCGCTTGACGCTCCGCTTCTGAAACAGACTGACCTACCAACTCACGTAACGGGTCGCCCAGGTTATCCTGAATGGCAAACGCCACCAAACTGATCACAAACATCACTATCAGTGCCTGAAACAGGCGCTTGACCAGAAACGTAAACATTCCTTGCCCCTTATCTATCCATGACTATCTAGTTAAGTCCGTAACTAGACAACAAATATTCAGTCTTAAAAAAGGTATCTAGCCAGACTGAAGGAAGACTAAATACCGAAACTTAATAGAACAACTTAAAAAGCGAGAGCCTGAACCAACAGGCTCTCACATCTAGCAAGCTAGATTACTGTACAACTAGGTCGCCGAAGTAAGGCATAACCATTGGGTTAACGATGTCAGCTGCACCAACGTTAGACTTAGCGCCCCAAGCTTCACTTTGCCAGTGTAGCGGTACGAATGCTGCGTCGTTGTATAGTGTTGCTTCAACGCCTTTCAGCATTTGAGAACGCTTAGCTGGATCAGTTTCAGTGTTAGATGCTTCTACTGTTGCATCCATCTCTGGGTTTGAGTAACCAGAACAGTTGTACTGACCACGACCAGTCTCTTCGTTACGAGTCATAGTTAGGAACTCGTTGAAGTTCGCTGAATCTTCTGTATCTGAGTGCCAGCCGATCATCATCATGTCTGCTGAACATAGGTCGAACTCAGGCCAGTATTGCGCTTTAGGCATTGTTTTCAGATCAACCTTGATGCCGATCTTAGACAGCATTGCTGCAGATGCTTGAGCAACTTTCGCATCGTTCACGTAACGGTTGTTTGGTGCCATCATCGTTAGCGTGAAGCCGTCTGCGTAGCCCGCTTCTTTCATCAGCTCTTTCGCTTTCTTAAGATCGTAACGTGGCACTAGCTCCTCGTTGTGACCAGCGTAGCCTGTTGGGCTTTGCTGACCAGCAGCTGTTGCGAAGCCTTTCATGATCTTCTTAACGATACCTTCGTTGTTGATTGCGTGAACAATCGCCTGACGAACGCGAACATCTTTCAGTGCTTCGTTGCTGTTTTGGTTCATTTGGAACGTGATGATACGAGTACCAGGTAGCGTCACAAGATCGATGCCTTTTGCGTTCTTAACACGTTTGTGATCGTTTGGTGCTACTGGGTGAATCATGTCTACGTCACCAGAAAGAAGTGCCGCTACACGCGTTGCGTCTTCTTTGATTGGTACTAGCGTTAGGTTATCAACGTTACCTTTTGTCTCTGTGTCCCAGTAATCGTTAAAACGTTTGAACTGAACTTTTACGCCCTGCTCACGCTCAGTAACGATGAATGGACCTGTACCAGAAACGTTAGTCGAAGCGAACGAGTTACCGTGCTTCACTAGCTCTGACTTATCTTTACCATCCGCAGTCTTACCAGAGTAGAACTTGCTGTCCATTGGGAAGATGTAAGTCGCTGTTTGTAGTACTAGTGGGTAAGCCGCTTTCGATACTAGCTCAACTGTGTAGTCATCCACTTTTACCATTTTCTCGTATGGCGTGAAGATAGACTTAAAGTCTGGAGACGCTTGTAGACGCTCGAAAGTCCACACAACATCGTCAGCTGTTAGTTCGTTACCAGAGTGGAATTTCACACCCTTGCGTAGGTTAAAGCGGAAAGTCGTTTCATCAACACGCTCCCAGCTAGATGCTAGGCGGCCTTCAAAATCCATCTCTTGAGTGAAACGTACTAGAGGGTCAAACACCATGTGAGACATTTGCAGTGTGCCACCAGACAGCTGCTCGTGCGGGTCAAGTGATACTGGGTCAGCTGCGTAGCCAACGGTAATATCTGCTGCTGCTGCACTAAAGCTTAGGCCAGCTGCCATCAAAGCGACTGCTAATTTGCTTTTCATGGTTTTCATTTGCATAACTCCTTCATGCGGGAATCCAGATCCCTAGTTGTTGTATTTGCGTCTGTTTTATTTTTAAAGCAGGCTCAACCTCACCCGCTTACATTTATACCGCGGCGTTCGCCACTGCTTTTTCTTCTCGTAAGCCTGTAAATTCAGGCATTAAAGAAATCAATTGTTTGCTGTACTCATGCTGAGGTGATTGGAACAACTGCTCGGTCGGCGCAACCTCAAGCAACGTACCCATCTGCATCACACCCACGCGGTCACACATCTGACGAATAACCGGTAAATCGTGGCTGATGAACAGCATGGTTAGGTTTAGCTCATCCTGTAGGTCTTTTAATAGGTTAAGAATTTGCGCTTGAACCGACACATCCAGTGCCGACGTTGGTTCATCACAGATCAGAAGACGAGGACGAGTTGCCAGAGCACGAGCGATAGAGATACGCTGACGCTGGCCACCAGAGAATTCGTGTGGATACTTAACACCAGCCATCTTACCCAAACCTACGTGATCTAAGAGATCGTGTACGATCTGACGCGTTTCATTCTCGTTACGAGTCAGCTTATGGAAACGGATAGGCTCAGCAATGATATCGAATATCTTCATTCGAGGGTTCATTGATGTGTAAGGGTTTTGGAACACCATCTGCATCTGACGACGCATTGGACGGCGCTCTTTTTCAGACTTCAGGCTAGTTAAGTCAACGCCTTCAAACGTTACCTTGCCTGAGTTTGGTGCGTACAGGCCAGCAATCACACGTGCGATTGTTGATTTACCAGAACCAGACTCACCTACAAGACCAAAGGTTTCACCTTCATGCACTTCAAAGCTCACATTGTTTGAAGCTTGAACGTACTCACGACGGCTCTCAAAGAACGAATCTTTAGTGGTAAAACGCAAGTTTACGTTTTCCACATTTAGTAGTGGACCAGTGTATTCACGGTGATCTTGGCTTTGACCCAACCAGTGGTTTTTAACATCCAGAGGTTCCATCTCGTGCGCTTCTTCGATGTAGCTCACTAGAGGGAAGCGATCGAGTTTGCGATCTGAACGTGGAACCGCAGAGATCAAGCTGTGCGTGTATGGGTGCTCAGGAGTACCAAGGACTTGCGCCGTTGGACCAAACTCAACTAAGTCACCACGGTACATTACCGCTACGCGATCAGTTACGTTAGAAACCACACCCATATCGTGAGTTACCAACATACAACCTACGTTCTTCTTGATACACAATTCACGAATCAGACCTAGAATTTGGTCTTGGATCGATACATCTAGTGCTGTGGTTGGTTCATCGGCAATAATAAGATCTGGCTCACCCGCCAGTGCAATTGCGATAACCACACGCTGACGCATACCGCCAGAGAATTGGTGAGGATACTGTTTCAGACGGTTTTCTGGTTGCGGGATACCCACTTGATTCATCAAGTCAAGGGAACGCTCATAAGCTTCTTGCTCAGAAACGTTCATGTTAGCGTGAATCGTCTCTTTCAGTTGCTGCTCAACGGTGAAAAGAGGGTTAAGAGATGTCATCGGGTCTTGGAAGATGAACCCGATCTTTGAACCGCGTACTTTACGCATATCTTCAGGTGATAAACCTGATACTTTCTCACCATCTAAGAAAACTTCACCACTCGCGATGCGGCCTGGAGGGCTCAATAGATCGATAACCGCGTTACCAACCGTTGACTTACCAGCACCAGATTCCCCTACTACACCCACGATCTCTCCGCGCTCAATGTTGAACGAGAGTGATTTCACCGCAGCGTGCACACCATGACGAGATGGGTATTCGATACGAAGGTTTTTTACTTCTAAAAGTGACATTACCAGACCTCTACTGCTTTGGCAGCTTTCTGCCCTGTCTGCAAAATTGAATCCATTCTTACCAGAATAATGTTCTGATATTTTATACGGATGACAATTTGGCAAATAATTCACAGAAAAGCAACAAAAATAGGATAAAAAGTCGACATTAAACGTCAAGCAAGCAAAAACACCATATAATTATTCACTTGATAAGCATATAGTAAGAAGAATTCAGCATTTATTTCGCATTAGAAAAGTCAAGCAAATGCCTTTATACATATACTTGTATAAGATTTTCAAGCCGTTAAAGCACTTTTTTCTTTTAGTCACTTTAGATAAATAATTATTCCACAAAACGATTAACAATATAGAAACATAAACCAATTTTAGTGAAAATAACCGCCACTTAATCCAAATAACATCACAAAATCAGAAGTTTAAACCAAAATTTATTTACAGAATTGATAGTAAGATCTACTCAAAAAAGGCAGTAATATTTCGGGGATAGTAGAGATTTGAAAGGCAAAATCACCGTAGGCAATAGTCTTGCCTTTACCTCAAAAAGGTTAAGTAAAGCTGTCTAATTCATAAAACATCTCCTCAATAAGGTTTGGTGATAAATTACCCACCAACTCCAGAAAAAGAACATTTTCTTAATCAGAAAAATGCCCCAAAAAGGCAAGCACGCTTAATATTAGTACAAAGTTTCATCAACCGCTTCAATGAATTATTCGCCTTAGCACTGAATTAGGGCAAACCCTATCCACTTGATGGTGCTCATATGCTTTTAAGTGCATTAAAACGCCGTAAATAGACAGCGCTGATTGTGTGTTTTTTATAGAGATAGACGGCAAGTGCTAATAGAAACTCTATTTAGGATGACGGGGAAGATATGTGGATCAGACAAGTTTCTGCGGGTTAGTGCTCTGGTCTCTCATATATTTCAGATAAAAAAGACCGCCATTTCTAATGTAGACGGTGCAGAGGGAGGCGATGCGACTGGGCCTTCACCGGGCTGGCGTTCCAGCTCCCACCCCTTAGGTCTAAAAATCTATATTTCAGATGTAAAAAAGCCCCGTCATTTCTGACGAGGCTTTCTTATAGTGGTCGGTGAAGAGGGATTCGAACCCCCGACCCTCTGGTCCCAAACCAGATGCGCTACCAAGCTGCGCTATTCACCGACAAAATTAATGGGGTGGCTAACGAGATTCGAACTCGCGACCACCGGAATCACAATCCAGGGCTCTACCAACTGAGCTATAGCCACCACTAATTTTTTTTATAACCGCCGAAGCGATTATTGAAATAGTGGTCGGTGAAGAGGGATTCGAACCCCCGACCCTCTGGTCCCAAACCAGATGCGCTACCAAGCTGCGCTATTCACCGACTTATGTTTTGTTCCGATTTTATCAGAACTGGGAGCCGAAGCTACCGATATTCTTTAAAAGAAAAATGGGGTGGCTAACGAGATTCGAACTCGCGACCACCGGAATCACAATCCAGGGCTCTACCAACTGAGCTATAGCCACCATTGTTTCTTTCTTGCCAATTTCTCACTTGTTGAAACAAGTGTCCGGATGGCGCGCCTGAAAGGATTCGAACCTTCGGCCTTTGGCTCCGGAGGCCAACGCTCTATCCAGCTGAGCTACAGGCGCATGCCCTGTCGGCGGAGTGGAATAATACGTATATCACCCTAGGTCGTCTAGTACTTTTTTTATTTTTTTTCTCGTTTGCTCTCTTTTTCGACAGTTAATATGTGATAAACCCCTTATTTGAGTACTAGAACCCCCTATTGCCTATAAGTTGTTGTTTATTGCAACAACTTATCGGGATATAATCACCCATTATTTACATTGATTTAACAGTAGCTTTTTGCAACTAAAATCAACACACCCCTCTAACACTATAATTGGTAGGCACGTACTTACCTTGGGAATGTAAAGTGAGTTTAATGGATATGTCTCGTCGAATTTTAAGCCTTGTCATCGCAGCAGTGACTTTTTCAACGACAGCGGTCGCATCAGAACTGAGCCAAGCAGAGCATGACGCTATTGCTGAGCGCATCAAGCCCGTTGGTCAAGTTTACCTAGTTGGTAGCGAACCTGTTGCAGCAGAACCAACTGGTCCTCGTGATGGCGCAACTGTTTATGGTACTTTTTGTATTGCTTGTCACGCATCTGGCGTAAGTGGCGCACCAAAGACTGGTGATGCTGCGGACTGGGCACCTCGTATTGCTCAAGGCCGAGACATCCTAGCGGACCACGCAATCAACGGCTTCAACGCGATGCCAGCGAAAGGTTCATGTATGGACTGTTCAGACGATGAGATCAAAGATGCTATCGAGCACATGATCGCTGGTCTGTAAGCAAACCCAAATTCTAAAAAAGGAGACCACATGGTCTCCTTTTTGTTTTTCTGGCTTACTTCTTATTAAACATCGCTCTGATGTTAGCGATATGCGCTTGGCCTTTCTCCATACGCTCTTCTTGCGACTGAGGTTTCTTCACTGTCTCCCACTCAACATCATCGTGGGGCAATTCATCTAAGAAGCGACTCTGCGTTGGTTTGATCAACTCACCAAATTGGCGACGTTCACGACATTTAGTAAAGGTCAGTTCTTTCTGAGCTCGGGTAATACCCACGTACATCAATCGGCGCTCTTCTTCGACATTACCTTCATCAACACTGGTTTGGTGAGGAAGAATTCCCTCTTCAGCCCCCATCAGATAGACATACGGGAACTCAAGACCTTTAGAGGCGTGCAAAGTCATCAGTTGCACTTGGTCGGCATCATCGTCATCTTCGCCTCGCTCCATCATGTCACGCAGAGTCAGTCGCTGAACCACTTCTCTCAATGTCTTCTCTTCTTTATCGTAGTTGTCACCCTCAAGGTCAGCGACAATCCAGCTATAAAGATCAGAGACGTTCTTCATGCGCATCTCTGCCGCTTTCGGGCTCGCTGACGTTTCGTATAACCAATCTTCGTAGTTAATGTCGCGAACTAAAGAGCGAACGGCATCCACAGTATTACCACGCTCTGCATTATCTGAGATACGCACAATCCAATCGGTGAAGCGGCGTAGGTTCTCTAGCCCTCGACCTGTCAGTGTTTGCTCCAAGCCCATCTCAAAGCTCGCTTCAAACAAGCTCTTTCCACGCATGTTGGCATAGCTACCCAGCTTCTCGAGAGTCACCGGGCCAATCTCACGACGTGGGGTGTTCACAATACGTAGGAAGGCATTATCGTCATCCGGGTTCACCAGCACTCGCAGGTAAGCCATGATGTCTTTAATCTCTGCACGAGCGAAGAATGACGTGCCACCCGAGATCTTGTAAGGAATACGGTTCTGCATCAGCGCTTTTTCAATCAGGCGCGATTGGTGGTTACCACGGTAGAGCACCGCATAATCTTTGTATTCGGTACGATTCAAGAATTTATGAGCAATGATTTCACCGGTAATACGCTCTGCTTCATGGTCTTCATTCTTAGCGTTGAGTACCTTGAGCTTTTCGCCGTCTGGGATCTCAGAGAAAAGCGATTTTTCATACACGTGCGGGTTATTGGCGATCAAGATATTAGCCGCTCGCAGAATACGACTGGTTGAGCGGTAGTTCTGCTCTAGCTTGATCAGACGAAGGTTCGGATAGTCCTCACCTAGTAGAACCAAGTTTTGCGGTTTCGCACCACGCCATGAGTAGATCGATTGGTCATCATCACCTACCACCGTCAAGCGACCTCGTTCACCGACCAACAGACGTACTAACTCATACTGGCTGGTATTGGTATCTTGATACTCATCCACCAGTAGATAACGAATACGAGATTGCCAACGCTCACGCACTTCTTGATTGGTTTTCAGCAGCAATACTGGCATTGCAATCAAATCATCAAAGTCGAGCGCGTTATACGCCTTCATCTGCTTTTGGTACATTTCAAAACAGAAAGCAAAAAGCTGCTCTTGCTCACCTTTGGCGCGCGCTTTTGCTTGATCTGGCGTGAGCATGTCATTTTTCCAGTTTGAGATAGTGCTCAAAAGCTGGCGCAGAAGATCCTTATCACCATCAATCTGCTTTTCCGTTAGCTCTTTGAGTAGAGCAAGCTGGTCTTGATCATCAAACAGGGAAAAGCCCGCTTTTAAGCCAAGTGCCTTATATTCTCGGCGGATGATGTTCAAACCCATGGTGTGGAAGGTCGAAACGATCAGCCCCTTAGATTCATTCTTACCTAATGTCTGTCCAACACGCTCTTTCATTTCACGAGCTGCTTTATTGGTGAAAGTCACAGCCGCAATGTTTCGCGCCTTGTAGCCACACTCCTGAACCAAGTAAGCAATCTTGTTGGTGATAACACGTGTTTTACCCGATCCAGCGCCCGCTAATACTAAGCAGGGGCCCGATACGTACTTCACGGCTTCGTCTTGTCTTGGGTTCAGTCTCATTAGATTCTCGATGTCATCTCAGGGGTCAATTGGAATTCGCGCCTATAATAATGCTGCAATGTTTTGAATGCTACGTTCTCTTATACAAGATTTTTACGCTTTTTGTATAAAACTTACTTGCACAAATGTATGGTTCTTGAGCTATAATGAATGAACGTTCATTCACTAGTGATGAGATTATGACCAATCATACCTCTCAGGATAAGCGCTTACAGATACTCTCTGCCGCCGAAACACTGATTGCTGCGGAAGGTTTTCAAGGCCTTTCAATGCAGAAGTTGGCGAAAGAAGCAGGCGTCGCTGCAGGCACTATATATCGCTATTTTGATGATAAAGAGCACTTAATTGAAGAAGTGCGCATTCAGGTTACACAACGTATAGCAGAAGCGGTTCAGTTCGGGGTAGACGACTCCGCACCGATTAAGCAACGTTACAGAACCATGTGGCTCAACATATGGAACCTGGCTGGCACTAACTTAGCGGCGATCAAAAACCGCGTTCAATATGACTCTTTACCTGTAACAAATAGTAAAACTTTCAGGGAACTAGAAAGAAAAATGTTTGCCCAAGTTGAGCTGTTGTTTAACGAAGGCAAAGAGCAAGGGCTATTTAAACCACTTGATAATGAAGTATTAGGTGGACTGAGCTTAGCGGCAAGTGTGTCACTCGCCCGTAAGCATTCTTTAGGTTTTTACCAACTCGATGATGAGGCTTTAGAAGCGGCTATCGAAGCGAGCTGGGACGCAATAATTAAACACTGATCGGAGTTTTGACCATAATGAAAAAGTGGACTTTCTTCATGTTACTCATTGCTGTGCTTCTTTTTGGCAGCGTTATTGGGTTCAACATGTTCAAACAACAAAAAATTGCTGAATACATGGCAAACCGACCTGAGCCTGAGTTCCCGGTAACGGTAACTGACGTTCAACCGATCGACTGGGTTCCAGTAATCGAAGCTATCGGTTTCATTGAGCCAAACCAAGGTGTAACACTAGCAAACGAAACCAGCGGTGTTATCGATCAAATCTCTTTTGAGTCAGGTACTGAAGTTAAGAGCGACCAACTATTAGTACGTCTAGATTCAGACGTTGAGAAAGCAAACCTGAAGAGCTCTCAAGCGCGACTACCGGCAGCACAAGCTAAGTACAAGCGTTACCAAGGCCTATTCAAAAAAGGTTCTATCTCAAAAGAAGCATACGATGAAGCAGAAGCGAACTACTTCTCCCTATCTGCTGATATTGAGAGCCTAAAAGCTTCGATCGCTCGTCGTGAAATTCGCGCACCATTCGACGGTACTGTAGGTATTCGTAATGTATACCTAGGCCAATACCTTCAATCTGGTACTGATATTGTTCGTCTAGAAGACACCAGTGTGATGCGTCTGCGCTTCACAGTTTCTCAAACAGACATCTCACGAATCAATGTTGGCCAAGCGGTTGATATCTTCGTTGATGCTTACCCAGAGACACCGTTTGAAGGTTCAATCAGCGCTATCGAACCAGCAGTAAGCGTGCAAAGTGGTCTGATTCAAGTTCAAGCAGATATTCCAAACAGTGATGGCAAGCTACGTAGCGGTATGTTCGCTCGTGCCAACATCATTCTACCGACTTTAGAGAACCAAGTTGCGCTGCCTCAAACAGCGATCACTTTCACTCTATACGGTGACAATGTTTACATCTTGACTGAAGAAGATGGCGTGAAACGCGTTACACAACACGTAGTAAAAGTAGGTGAACGTACTACAGACGTCGCGCACATCCTTGAAGGTGTGAAAGCGGGTGATGTAGTCGTGACGTCAGGTCAAGTTCGTCTAAGTAATGGTGCCAAGGTGAAAGTTGTTGAGAGTGATGCAATCACACCACCTTCTGAAACACCTCAGTTATAATTGGAGTCACAATGCGCTTTACTGATGTTTTTATTAAACGTCCAGTTCTAGCGGTATCCATCAGCTTTTTGATAGCGCTGCTTGGTTTACAAGCAATCTTCAAGATGCAGGTGCGTGAATACCCAGAAATGACGAATACCGTAGTAACCGTTACCACGAGTTACTACGGTGCGAGTGCCGATCTTATCCAAGGTTTTATTACTCAACCTCTTGAGCAAGCTGTTGCTCAGGCGGATAACATCGACTATATGACTTCATCTTCGGTTCTTGGTAGCTCTACCATTACTGTAAACATGAAGTTGAACACAGATCCAAACGCAGCTCTGTCTGACATACTGGCCAAGACAAACTCGGTTCGTTCCCAGCTTCCAAAAGAGGCAGAAGATCCAACTGTAACCATGTCTACGGGTTCGACAACGGCGGTACTGTACATTGGCTTTACTAGTGATGAATTGGCTTCGAGCCAGATTACCGACTACCTAGAACGTGTAATCAACCCGCAGCTATTTACGGTAAACGGTGTATCTAAGGTTGACCTATACGGTGGTATGAAATACGCACTTCGCGTATGGCTAGACCCGTCAAAAATGGCGGCAGTTGACCTAACTGCTAGTGATGTGATGACGGTACTGAACGCTAACAACTACCAATCAGCGACGGGCCAAGCGACGGGTGAGTTCGTCCTTTACAACGGTAGTGCTGATACCCAAGTATCCAATGTTGAAGAGTTAGAGAATCTTGTAGTACGAAGCGGCGAAGGCGAAATTATCCGTCTATCTGACATCGCTAAGGTTTCTCTAGAGAAGAGCCACGATGTTTACCGAGCAAGTGCCAACGGTCAGGAAGCGGTTGTTGCAGCGATTAACGCAGCACCAAGTGCAAACCCGATCAACATTGCAGCAGATGTACTTGAGCTTCTTCCTCAGCTAGAGAAGAACCTACCTAGCAACATCTCGATGAACGTGATGTATGACTCGACTATTGCAATCAATGAGTCTATTCAAGAGGTTATTAAAACCATTCTTGAAGCGGCTTTGATCGTACTGGTCGTTATTACACTGTTCCTAGGTTCGTTCCGTGCAGTACTAATTCCAATCGTTACTATTCCACTGTCTCTAATCGGTGTAGCAATGGTAATGCAGGCGATGGGTTTCTCATGGAACCTGATGACGCTACTGGCGATGGTACTCGCTATCGGTCTGGTGGTAGATGATGCGATCGTTGTCCTTGAGAACGTCGACCGTCACATCAAGCTTGGTGAATCGCCATTTCGTGCAGCAATCATCGGTACTCGTGAAATCGCGGTTCCAGTTATTGCAATGACACTGACGCTAGGTGCGGTATATGCGCCAATCGCGATGATGGGCGGTATTACGGGCTCACTATTTAAAGAGTTCGCACTAACACTTGCCGGTTCGGTATTTGTATCGGGTATCGTAGCACTGACACTTTCTCCTATGATGTGTTCAAAAATGCTTAAAGCTCACGCTGAGCCAAGCAAGTTTGAGCAGAAGGTACACAATGTCCTTGATGGCATGACTAACCGTTATGAGCGCATGCTTGGTGCGGTAATGCAGCATCGTCCAGTGTTCATTGGTTTCGCTATCATCGTATTTGCAAGTCTGCCAATGCTGTTCAAATTTATCCCGAGTGAGCTCGCGCCATCTGAGGATAAAGGTGTAATCATGCTTATGGGTACCGCACCATCGAATGCGAACCTAGATTTCATGCAAAACACCATGAACGACGTCAACACGATTCTATCTGATCAACCAGAAGTAGCGTACGCTCAGGTATTTACTGGTGTACCAAACGCAAACCAAGCTTTTGGTATTGCATCTATGGTGCCTTGGAGTGAGCGTGAAGCAAGTCAGTCTGACGTTGCTAACCGTGTAGGTGAGTTAGTTAAAGATGTTCCAGGAATGGCAGTAACAGCGTTCCAAATGCCAGAGCTTCCAGGTGCAGGTTCAGGTCTTCCAATTCAGTTTGTTATTACAACACCAAACAGCTTTGAGAGCCTTTTCCAGATCACAACTGACATTCTGGCAGAAGTATCTTCAAATCCGCTATTCGTTTACTCAGATCTTGATCTGAACTACGACTCAGCGACCATGAAGATCAACATCGATAAAGACAAAGCGGGTGCTTACGGCGTGACAATGCAAGATATCGGTATCACGCTAGGTACTATGATGTCAGATGGTTATGTAAACCGTATCGACCTCAATGGTCGTTCGTACGAAGTTATCCCACAGGTTGAACGTAAGTTCCGTCTAAACCCTGAGTCGATGAACAACTACTACGTACGTGCAGCTGATGGCAGAGCCGTTCCTCTGGGCAGTTTGATTACCATTGATGTGGTGGCAGAGCCTCGTTCTCTTCCTCACTTCAACCAACTGAACTCAGCAACGATTGGTGCCGTACCTGCTCCAGGCGCTGCGATGGGTGATGCGATTGCATGGTTTGAGAACATTGCAGAGACCAAACTACCAAGTGGCTACAACCATGACTACATGGGTGAGGCTCGCCAGTACGTAACAGAAGGTAGCGCGCTATACGCAACATTTGGTCTAGCACTGGCGATCATCTTCCTAGTACTGGCGATTCAGTTCGAGTCAGTGAAGGATCCACTGGTTATCATGGTTTCGGTACCACTGGCGATCTGTGGTGCATTGATTGCCCTTGCATGGGGTGCAGCAACCATGAACATCTACTCGCAAGTAGGTTTGATCACACTGGTTGGTCTGATTACCAAGCACGGTATCTTGATCTGTGAGGTGGCAAAAGAAGAGCAACTGCACAACAAGAAATCACGTATTGAAGCAGTAATGGAAGCGGCGAAGGTTCGTCTTCGTCCTATTCTGATGACCACTGCAGCGATGATCGCAGGTCTTATCCCACTGATGTACGCAAGTGGTGCAGGTGCTGCTCAACGCTTCAGTATCGGTATTGTTATCGTTGCTGGTCTAGCAATTGGTACTATCTTCACTCTGTTCGTGTTGCCTGTTATCTACAGCTACCTAGCAGAGAAACACAAACCACTACCGGTTTTTGTTGAAGATAAAGACTTAGAGAAACTAGCACGTGTCGATGAAGCGAAAGCGGCACACCGAGAGTTAGCGGACAACAACTAACCTCAAGTTTCACGTTAATCGCAAAAAGGTCACTTCGGTGACCTTTTTTTGTACGCCACAGGCGACATCTCCACTGCGATTAAATAGAATAGTAGGAAATAATCAGGAGTTTTAATTGATATGTTTGATCCAAAAAAACTAGAGCAGATTGCGAAACAAATCCATGACTCTATGCCTCAGCCAGTGAAAGAGCTAGGTTCTGATGTGGACCAAAAGGTTCGCCAAGTTATCCAAGGCCAACTAAACAAGCTAGACGTAGTCAGCCGTGAAGAGTTCGATGTTCAAACTCAGGTTCTACTGCGTACACGTCAGAAGCTGACTGAGATGGAACAAAAACTAGCAGATCTAGAAGCGAAACTAGCTGACAAATAAGCGTAAATGCAAAAATACAAAAGGGTTGATGTGTAAGCATCAACCCTTTTTTATACGCTCATATTCTGGAAGGTATACTCCAAGCAATACTCTTCCATTGCTTTAAGGCGTGATAGTTAAGACATACATCGTCCACATATTCAGGAGCAAGTTGGCGAGCTCTGTAAAAACAAAAAGGCTTGGTCAACGGCGACCAAGCCTTTTAATTAGATGTTGTGTTTTTTATTTATGACTCCAATTTTTTTTGGAGTTCTCTAAATTCTTGCGATGCTAATTAGCCGCCTACTGCGATGCGCTTCATGTCGCTCATGTAAGCACGTAGCTCTTCACCGATGTACTCAACTGGGTGGTTACGGATAGCTTCGTTCACTTCGATTAGACGAGCATTGTCTACTTGGTTAGATGATTCACCTAGACCTTTACCAATAACGTCTGTAGATACTGAAGGCATGAACTTCTCACGTAGTAGTGGCGTAGCTACGTTTGCAAAGAGGTAGTTACCGTATTCTGCTGTATCAGAGATTACTACGTTCATTTCGTATAGACGCTTACGAGCAACCGTGTTTGCGATTAGTGGAAGCTCATGCAGAGATTCGTAGTATGCAGACTCATCGATGATGCCAGATGCAGTCATTGCTTCGAACGCTAGCTCAACACCAGCACGAACCATTGCAACCATTAGGATACCGTTGTCGAAGTACTCTTGCTCAGAGATTTCAACATCACCTTCAGGGTAGTTTTCGAATGCAGTTTGACCTGTCTCTTCACGCCAGCCTAGTAGGTTCGCATCGTCGTTTGCCCAGTCAGCCATCATAGTGCTAGAGAAGTGACCTGTGATTACGTCATCCATGTGCTTGTTGTACAGTGGACGCATTAGATCTTTTAGCTCTTCAGAAAGCTCGAACGCTTTGATTTTCGCTGGGTTTGATAGACGGTCCATCATGTGTGTCACACCACCAAACTTTAGTGCTTCCGTAACAGTTTCCCAACCGTACTGTAGAAGCTTACCTGCGTAGCTCGGATCGATACCTTCAGCAACCATCTTCTCGTAAGAAACGATAGAACCTGCTTGTAGCATGCCACATAGAATAGTCTGTTCGCCCACTAGGTCCGATTTCACTTCAGCAACAAATGAAGACTCTAGACAGCCCGCACGGTGACCACCAGTACCAGCAGCCCATGCTTTCGCGATATCCCAACCTTCACCCTTTGGATCGTTCTCTGGGTGAACGGCGATAAGAGTCGGAACACCGAAGCCACGCTTGTACTCTTCACGTACTTCTGTACCTGGACACTTAGGTGCAACCATAACAACCGTTAGGTCTTTACGAATTTGCATGCCTTCTTCAACAATGTTGAAGCCGTGTGAGTAACCTAGTGCAGCACCCTCTTTCATTAGAGGCATTACTGTCTCAACAACGTTTGTATGCTGTTTGTCTGGAGTTAGGTTGATCACTAGATCTGCTTCAGGGATTAGGTTTTCGTAGCTGTCTACTTCAAAACCGTTCTCTTTTGCGTTTTTGTAAGATTGACGCTGCTCGTCAATCGCAGCCTGGCGAAGTGCGTACGCTACGTTCAGGCCAGAGTCACGCATGTTTAGACCTTGGTTCAGGCCTTGAGCACCACAACCAACGATAACGACTTTCTTACCTTTCAGGTAATCCGCTTCAGTTGCAAATTCACTGCGGTCCATGAAACGACAACGACCTAATTGATCTAGCTGCTCGCGTAGGTTTAAAGTATTGAAATAGTTAGCCATCTGGGCGCTCCTTTTAAGAATTTTTCCGTTGAGGTCGGTAGCTTTGTTACCGAATGAGTTCATACTAAAACAGACATGCGGTTGCTTAAAGTGATATATTCACAATTAGTTATTGCAATTAATGCAACGTGGAAACATTCGTAATATATGAACATAAAATCATTACAGTTATTCATACATTTGTGTGACAGCAAAAATTTCAGCAAGACTGCGGCGGCGATGCACGTCAGCCCATCGGCTTTAAGTCGCCAAATACAGAAACTCGAAGATGAAACAGGGCAAGAGCTGCTGATTCGAGATAACCGTAGTGTCGACCTCACTCCAGCAGGAAAACAACTGCTTCCCGTTGCACTCAATATTGTCAGTGAATGGCAACAGTACAACCTTCATTTAAAGGGCGGAGAGCAAGAGCTGAAAGGTGAGATTCGAATCTTCTGTTCCGTGACAGCAAGCTATAGTCATTTGCCTGAGTTAATTACTGAATTTCGAGCTCTCCATCCTTATATTGAATTTAAACTCTCAACGGGCGACCCAGCTCAAGCAATAGATAAGATCCTCAATGACGAAGTCGATATCGCTATTTCCGCAAAGCCAGATATCCTTCCATCACGCCTGGAGTTTGAAACGATTAGTGATATCCCGCTATCTGTTATCTCTCCAGCAGGAGTCAGTAGCTTCAGCCAACAACTACAGTCTGAACACATCGATTGGAATGATCTGCCATTCATCATCCCAGAAGCAGGCACAGCTCGTGAGCGCGCCAATGCCTGGTTTAAGAAGCTGAAAATCAAACCTAATATCTATGCTCAGGTATCTGGACATGAAGCGATCGTTAGTATGGTGGCGCTTGGGTGTGGTATTGGAATTGCCCCAGATGTGGTGATCAATAACAGCCCAGTAAGAGATAAGGTTGAACGCTTAAAGATAGAACCAATTAAACCTTTTGAGCTTGGCGTATGTTGCAAACGGGCGCAACTCGATAACCCACTCATTCGAGCATTCTGGCAGGTTGCAGAAGGGAAATATTTAACGGATTAGCTATCCGAGATGGTTAAATAGAGAGAACGACATGAAAGGGCACGCTAGTGCTCTTTTTTGTTATTTGAATTTCGATACGACAGAAATGAAAAAAGCCCGCTGATTTCTCAGCGGGCTTTTCAATGGTGGTGGAGGGATAGGGATTTGAACCCTAGAACCGCTATTAACGGTTGCCGGTTTTCAAGACCGGTGCTTTCGACCACTCAGCCATCCCTCCAACAAATTGTCATCAACAGATTAGTACACTGTTGAAGTTGTTATTTGCTATGCAAATAACGAAATCAAAGCCTGGCGATGTCCTACTCTCACATGGGGAAGCCCCACACTACCATCGGCGCTATTGCGTTTCACTTCTGAGTTCGGCATGGAATCAGGTGGGTCCACAACGCTATGGTCGCCAAGCAAATTCTTAAAATTCGGAAAGCTGTTTCTGTTCTCTTCAAACTCATTCAAGCGTTTGTATATCTT
>NZ_JAHGAN010000018.1:0-56879 GCF_030248625.1 Vibrio sp. D420a
TTGGGCTTTTTTACGTTTGAGCGATTGCATTCGGCCTTCGGTCGAAAGAGTCCCGCAAAAGGTTTGCCCGTTGTCCGCAACCAAAGCCACTCCACCATTTGTTAGAAAGCCTAGTCTTATGACTAGGCATTCGTCGTTTCTGAGGATCGGTATTCTAGTCTTGGACCAACGAGTCCTAGTGTGACCTTAGGCACTTATAAATAAGCCTTACTAGAAATTGCAGGGCTTCTTTATATCTATCAGAAACATTTGTGCTGTTAGAGAGCTTGCGGATCGCATGCGAACGCACAGCAACTCAACAGTGTTGTGATTTATTAGAAAGCCTAGTCTTGCGACTAGGTTTTTGTTGTTTCTAGGGAGAGGTATTTGGGGATTCGACTAACAAATCCCAGCCAATTAAGAACCATGTTATGTATTAAGGAGCATCTTTAGATTTAGATATAGCTGTGATTGTTGGCGTCTATACAATCTATACATATGGTAGCTCGCCATCTCTAAGCCACATATTCTAACTAGCTCTCAGCCAGACTCTCTTTCTATTTAGCGCTATACCTAATAGCTAAGCCATCGTCATTCCCTAGACTGACGAAGGAAGGAGTAGGGAATCTAAACTCCTGCAGATATATAGAGTAAATTCTAAAGATAGATTAGTCGCGTAAGAAGTAACACACCCAACAATGGCTTGGTGTTATACCAAGGGTTATTTGCTATTTATCCTTTCGATATAGGCAAAGATATCTTTTACATCCTTCTCATTTAAGACGGAACTCCAAGCGGGCATACCTTCATTACCATTTAACACGGTGTCGATGAGTTCTGCTTCACTTTCAAACCAAGAGTTCAATCCATCATAAATGTTCGAGGGCTGCTCTGGGAGCGCTTTTCCCGCAATACCATCACCATGGCCAAGATCGCCATGGCAGGACACGCAGAGACTCTTATAGGAGTTCTCACCAGCTTCTATATCTAAGTTAGCTGCGTATGTATTGAAGCCAATAAAGCTAGTAAGTAATAGGGTGGCGAACTTTGACATGATGACTCTCACTCATGGTGTAATTTGGGAATGAAGTAAGAGTACGATAGGTGGTATGAATATTATCTGAATGAAATGTACAAAAAAGCCGATGCATCTCTGCATCGGCTTTGTGGTGTTGTCATTACGTTTGTTATGCCGACTTCACTAAGCCTAAAGCCTTACGTGAAACCTCATGGGCAGCTTTGGTTAGGTTCTGTTTCTCAAGAGCATCAGACAGGTAACCATAATCTGAAACGTTGGAACGAAGCTCTAGCGCTTTTTCAAAGTGCGCTTGCGCTTCTGTCCACTTTTGCTCTCTTAGGTAGAACTGCGCTAGAGCACTGTGAGCTTCTGCGTTGCTATCATCTTTCTTCACTGCTTTTTCTAGCATAACAACCACAGGGTGGTGGTCGGCTAGGTTAAGTTCTGGAAGCAATGTGTATAGCTCGTTTGATTCGCTCTTAGCAATGTTCTCTTTGATGACGGTGAATGCTTCTGAGTCTGCCTTACGAGCAATTAACTGTTTAACAAAACAAGAGACAAGGTGTGTACTTTGTTTTTGCTTGCGAGATAGCTTATTCCAGTGACTGATAAGTCCCTCGCTACCCTGTTGCTTAGCGACATCGTGCAGTAGACCACATTGTGCTTTCTGTTCTAATGCGATTTGTTCTTCTGCTGTGATTAGCTTGCTTTTAACCAATTTTGGCGTCAGTTCAATCAGAGGCTGCCATAACTTCAGTTCAACGTAAGTTGTCTTTAATAGACCTAGAACAGCAGTGTTGCTTGGGTAAGTGCCTTTTAGAGTCGACAGAGTATCAAAAGCGGCTTCAAAGTTTCTCTCACTGATCTGCTGCTTAGCTTTAGTTAGTTCAACAGCAAGCTGAGAGTTATCTTGTTGGCTAGCAAGTTCGATGTACTTATCACGCTCATCTTTATTGCCTTGCTCATGTGCAGCTTGTGACGCTACTAGGTAGCAAAGCAGTGGCATGTCGTGGTGATTAGCCCAGCGCGTCACTTTTTTCTCTGCGCCTTTCCAATCACCTTCAAGCAGTTTAACGATACCTTCATTGGTGTAACGACGTGAACGTTTTTGCTTACGCACACTGAACCAGTTCCACGTAGTAGAACTTGCATATACCACCTTCTTAAACAGGTACTCAAGGCCAAAGAGTGCGGCCAATAGCGCGATCACAAAGATAACCAAGGTAGTCACACTCATCTCAATTGTTTTATTGGCAATAGAGATTAGAACGTAGCCTTGTTGTCCCGAGAACTGTGTACCGACAAATAGACCGGCGCCAAGGACTAAGAAAAGAAAAATCCAACGAATCATTATTTCTCCTCCTTGCTCGTCATTGTAGTGACTTCACGACGTAGACGGTCACGAATGACATCTGAAAGAGAGCTTTGAGACTCAAGCTTCACTGGATATTTTACAGTAATGTTTTGTTCGCTCAGTTGCTTGATGGCTTTCTCAAACTCGATTACCGAATTGTTGTCTTGGTTCAGGTATGCTGTTGACCACTCGTTCGCAGTTTCTAGCGCTGCGGTATAGATATCACCTTGCTCTTTGTAAACCGCGCGGATTGCTGTCTCAAGCTTACCCTTGATGTTTTCTCTTAAGTAAAAGTGTTGCTCTGGAGAAAGTAAGGGTACTACATCGCCATCACGGCTACGGAAAGTGATGAAGTTACCTGAAAAATCTTTTAATGAAGTCATCAAATTGGTTTGCCAGTCGTTGATGTCTCCAGAAACCACTTCTTTTTTCTGTTCCGGTGCTTCAGGCAAGATTGCATTTGCCAGAGGTAGAGTATCGACTTGTTGTTGCAGGCTGGTTAGGCGTAGCACTAAGCCGTCACGATCGATCAGTGGGATAGTGCGAAGCTTAGTTATATCGTTGGCCATGGATTGGCGCAGTGACACTAGGCTTGGATCGTTCAGTGCAGCAATGCGTTGGTCAGCACTTTCCATTAGCTTAGTTGCACTGACAGCGTCGTGTTCTAAGAACAACTTACGCCCTGCTAGTTTTACTAGGTAATCTGCCTCTGCAAGTAACCAATCATTTGGTCTGCGACCTTTCACGTCAGCGACAGCAAGCTGTAGGCTTTGAATGCTTTTCTCTTGTTGAGCTTGTACAACCTGTGTTTTTTGAACAGCCTGAGATGCCTCTTGAATGGTCTCTTGCTTCACAGCTTGAAGGTCTTTGTTAACTGCCGATTTGGTATTTTCCAACTGAGATTGAAGGGCTGCAATTTGCGCCGAGTATTCAGCATTTTTTTGCTGCATTTGGAAAGCGATACCGCCGCTGAAGATAATAGAAATCGCGATGGCAATTGCACCAAACTTGACGCCACGCTTGCCTTGCTTTTCAGCTTTAGTGATTAGCTCATTTTCTTCCGACGTTGTTTGAGGCTTGGTTTGTGGCTCTTCTGGTTTTGGGGCCTCTGCTTTTGTCTCTTCAGAACTTTCAGAGACAACATCATCTTGAACTACCGGCTGAGTTTCTGGACTTTTTTCAGGTTCAATATGCTCGTTATTTTTTTTGCTTGTCATGCTTATTTCCTGTTTCTAGCTAAGGCTGGAGAGCAGCCAGTAATATTGGGTTTGTCGCACTTGTCGTATTCGTAACTGTTGAATACCCAAGCTGTTGGGCTCGTTCTGCAATGCGTTGGCTCGGGACAAATAGATGTCTTGTGAAAAGCCAATTCGAATACTCATCAGGCATATTGGAGGTAAAGTACTCCAATTGCTCCTGACTGGTGATGACAATTTTTGAAATCTTTTGTTCAACCCATAGAGGGTAAGTATTGTGGTGGTTTATCGGAATATATTCTCTACGGTAGGTCTCACAATAGGAGACTTGTGCTCCCTGATTGACAAGAGATTCGCGTATTAGCTCGCGCCCACCGTTTCCACGCAGTATTAAGATCGCCTTATCTTGCACATTTCTTAGCTCTGGCAGCCTAAGAAGGTGTTCACTATCACTCACTTGTGGGTAGTTTACTTTTTGTTTACAAGCTTTGCTTAAAATGTGCGCGGTTTTTTGACCAACGCCAAGGTATAGAGCCGAACTGGGCCAACTTTGGTTACTTTGTGCAAGAATTCGTTGAGCTGAGGTCACGGCGTGTTGACTGACAGCAATGATAATATCGCTGGTTTGTAACAGGTCAGAAAGCGGTTTGGAGGGAGAGTTGTCAACGATGCGAATCAGTGGATGATGGATCGCAGCGATTCCATCATCCACGAGCTGTTGGCAAAGCGCTTGCCCTTCAAGACCAGGGCGAGTTACCAACACCGTCATGATTAGTCTTGGTCAGCGTAAAGCTTAGTTAGGATTTCACGGGCGCCATCATCAAGAAGTTGATTCGCAAGCTTAACACCTAATGCTTCTGCGTCTTTACGTGGGCCTTTGATCTCACCGCGTACCATTTTTGAGCCGTCCGGTTCGCCAACAAGTGCACGTAACCAGATGTCATCACCGTCGAGTAGTGAGTAACTACCGATTGGCACTTGACAACCGCCTTCTAGAGTTAGGTTCATTGCACGCTCACACAGTACGCGATCAGCCGTATCTTGGTGATTTAACGGCTCTAGCAGTTTGATTAATCGTTCATCATCCAAACGACATTCGATACCAACAGCGCCTTGACCAACAGCCGGAAGAGACTGCTCTGGCTCAATGAAGCTGCGGATACGTTCTTCTAGCTCTAGACGTTTTAGACCTGCGGCAGCAAGGATGATTGCGTCGTATTGGCCATCATCGAGTTTGCCTAAGCGCGTACCAACGTTCCCGCGTAGTTCTTTGATTACAAGGTCTGGGCGATATTCCATAAGTTGGCATTGACGGCGCAGACTACATGTACCAACAACGGCACCTTGAGGCAGCTCATCAATGTTGTTGTAGGTGTTAGATACGAAAGCGTCGCGTGGGTCTTCACGCTCACAGATCGTCACCAGACCCAAACCTTCAGGGAAGTCGACAGGCACATCTTTCATTGAGTGAACCGCTAGGTCAGCACGGCCTTCTAGCATCGCGACTTCAAGCTCTTTCACGAACAGGCCTTTACCGCCAACTTTCGCCAACGGCGTATCGAGAATGATGTCGCCTTTAGTAACCATGGTCACTAACTCAACTTCTAAACCAGGGTGCGCAGCTTGAAGGGCATCCCTTACAAAGTAGGCTTGCCAAAGAGCAAGTGGGCTTTTTCGAGTGGCGATACGGATTGGAGTTGATTGTGTCATGGTGATTCCGATATGAGTCTGTAATAGCCTAATCCTAACACTCTGGGCTGAAAATTCTTACTGTTAGATCATTGCGAGCTTTGATAGATAAAGGAATTTCATTACTTCACCAAAATAGTGTGATTGGTATCTCATTTGAAACATGGGCTATTATTAGAAATAGTCAATAAAGAGGACACTACCATGCCGTGGATTTAGCGTTTTTTCCTAGACGAACAAAGGTGGCAGCATCGCCAGCTTTGCTTTACCATTAAAGGTAAAAGTGTTAAATTGATCACGTTTTGTTGTTGCTTTCGTTCAGTAACTAAACAGAAGTGCATTTAATCTCAACCAAGGACTTACCTTGCAGGCATACACTCAGACTTTGATTCAGCGATTGGATAATCTAAATCAACAGCGCATTGATCGTGCGTTGGCGTTGATGGATTTGCAAAGTCAGCGCGTATTCCATCTTATCCCCGCACTGCTTCACTACAACCACCCAATGATGCCTGGTTTTTATGACCAACAAGTTCCTTTTGGAATTCGTAGCTTCACGCCTAATGAATTCCAAAAGCAATTTGTCGAAGATACTGAGCTGACGTTAGGCGGTAAGCTCGCCGAGACGGATAGCCCTGAGATCCTTGGTCTCTACACCATGGGCAGTACATCTTCTATTGGTCAAAGTACTTCGAGTGACCTTGATATCTGGGTGTGTGTATCACCGGATATGGATGGTGGTGCTCGCGATAGTTTGACCAACAAGTGTCTATTGATCACCGATTGGGCTCAGACGCTTGGCGTTGAAGCTAACTTCTTCCTGATGGATGAGCAGCGCTTCCGCTCGAACTATTCAGAAGAGATGACTGGTGATAACTGCGGCTCTTCTCAGCATCTACTACTACTGGATGAGTTCTATCGTTCTGCTGTGCGATTAGCGGGTCAACGCCTACTTTGGCAGATCATCCCTCCAGAAATGGAAGAGTGTTACGACGAATATGTGCAGGATCTTTGTAGCAAGGGTTACATCGATTGCTCTCAGTGGATTGATTTCGGCAAATTAAACCGAATTCCAGCGGAAGAGTACTTCGGCTCTAACCTGTGGCAGCTGTACAAGAGTATCGACTCTCCGTACAAATCGGTTTTAAAAGCGATCTTGTTAGAGGCTTACTCGTGGGAGTACCCACATACTCAACTTTTGAGTATCGATACTAAGCGTCGTTTCTTTGCTGATGAACCAGACCTATATGGGATGGACAGCTACTATTTGATGCTTGAGAAGGTAACTCGTTACCTTGAACGCATTAACGATGACACGCGTCTTGATCTTGTTCGCCGCTGTTTCTATCTCAAAACTCATGAGAAGTTATCGCGTGAGGCAGGAGTAGGGTCAGTCGCTTGGCGTCGTGAAGCGTTAACTGAGATGACCCAATCTTGGAATTGGGAACATGAGACCATCGTTGAGCTGGATAACCGTCGTAACTGGAAGGTTGAGCAAGTTAAAGTTGTACACCACGCCCTGTTAGATGCGTTGATGCTCAGCTATCGTAATCTGATTCAGTTTGCGCGTCGCAACGACATCACCTCGGCAATTAGCCCACAAGACATCAGCATTCTTGCTCGCAAGCTGTATGCAGCGTTTGAGGTACTACCGGGTAAAGTAACACTTCTAAACCCTCAGATTTCTCCGGATCTGCATGAGCCCGATCTGAGCTTTATTGAGGTAAGACAGGGCCAAACCAACAAAGCGGGTTGGTATCTCTATAAGCAGCCGTTGATTGCACATCGAATTCTTGGCCAACCATCGCTTGAGCACCATGAGTACTTGAGTAAGTTGGTTGCGTGGTCGTTCTTTAATGGATTGATCACTGAGTCAACACGTCTGCATTCTGTGGTTCGTGATGCACATATTGATATCGATAAGTTCTATCAGATGGTGAGCGACCTGCGTAACACCTTCTCACTGCGCAAGCGCCGTCCGAGTATGCAAGCACTAGCGAGCCCGTGTGAGATCAGCCAGTTGGCGATGTTCATTAACTTTGAGAACGACCCTACCTCAGAATTGAGTGCTCGCTCTTTAAAAGTTGATTTGAAGAGTGCGGATATCTTCAGTTTTGGTGAAGAAGGCCAGAGCCTAGTGGGCAGTGTCGATTTGGTTTACCGTAACTCCTGGCATGAAGTGAGAACGCTTCATTTCCAAGGTGAGACGGCAATGCTTGATGCATTAAAAACAGTACTGGGTAAGATGCACCAAGATGCGTTGCCACCAGAGTCGGTGGACGTGTTCTGTTACAGCAAAAACCTACGCGGCGTGATCCGCAATATGGTTTACCAGCTGCTGGCAGAGTGTATTGACCTACGCTTGAAACCGATCGAGCAAGAGAAGCGTCGTCGATTCAAAGCGATTCGTTTGGCGAACAAGATGTTTGGTCTGTTCTTCGAGCGTCGTGGCGTATCTGTGCAGATGTTAGAAAACTCGGTCGACTTCTATCGCAGCATCTCAACCAATAAGCTGAAAGGCTCGCCCTTGCTAATGCTGGATAAAGAGCAAGAGTACCAACTGCCAGAAGTGGTGGATGGCTTTGCTAGTGAAGGCTTGATTCAGTTCTTCTTTGAAGATACCGATCAGGGTTTCAATATCTACGTATTAGATGAGTCGAATCAGGTTGAGGTTTACCACCAATACAGTGGTCAGAAAGACGAGATGATTGCGAGTGTGAACTCTTTCTACACCTCTGTGAAAGATGATTCTAAGGTGGCGTCGAAGCTGATTAACTTCAATCTTCCTCAGTATTATCAGATTGTTCACCCTGATGATGGGCAATCTTACGTGGTGCCTTATCGTAATGATGCCACGCTCTCTTCGCGTAATTCTAAGATCGCTAACGTTTAGCAACAAAAAAGGAGTGACTGAGTCGCTCCTTTTTACATTGGTCGCTTTGGGGTATCCATTGATAGATTAAACCCAGTCGATCTCTTCACCGGCGTGCTTCTCACACTCAGTTTTCACCATTTCAAATAGCTCCATGCCTGTCTTTGAGCATGTCCATTTGTCTTCAATTAATTTGAAGTGAAAGCCGCCTGACTTAGAGGCTAGCCAGATCTCTTTCATCGGCTCTTGGCGGTTGATGATGATTTGACTGCGGTCTTCAAACTCTAGCGTCATCACGTTGCCAGTCACTTCATAATCGATGTCTGCCTCTGATTCATCGATCGCTTCTTCGATGTTTTGCATCTGTATATCGACTAGCTGATGAAATTCAGTATCGTTCATCCTTTCTATCCTATTGCTTTTCTTGAGTGTGGTGCGATTATAGGGGGCATTGAGTTAATAATCACGATATGCAAAATGAAAAAGTTAATTACCGCTCTGTTTATGTTGTCTGTTATTGGTCTTTCGGGCTGTGGTCAAACTGGTCCGCTCTACTTACCTGATGATGCGCAGCAAAATGAACAATCGCAATAAGTGAATCAACAATGTAGTAGCAATCGTAACGGATAAGGGATAAGAATTTTGGATTACTTCAACTATCAGGATGATGGCCAGCTTTGGGCTGAAAACGTCGCACTTTCACAACTGGCAGAGCAATACGGCACGCCACTGTACGTATATTCTCGTGCCACTCTAGAACGTCACTGGAATGCGTTCGACTCTTCTGTGGGTGAGCACCCTCACTTGGTTTGCTATGCCGTAAAAGCAAACTCTAACCTAGGTGTACTAAATACACTGGCAAGATTGGGTTCTGGCTTCGATATCGTATCTGGTGGTGAACTGGAACGTGTTATTGCAGCAGGTGGTGATCCATCTAAGGTTGTGTTCTCTGGTGTGGGTAAAACAGCTGCAGAGATGAAGCGTGCGCTTGAGTTGAAGATTAAGTGTTTTAACGTTGAATCAGAGCCTGAGCTAGAGCGCCTGAATAAAGTTGCCGGCGAGCTTGGCGTGAAGGCGCCGATTTCTCTGCGTATAAACCCAGACGTTGATGCAAACACTCACCCTTATATCTCTACAGGTCTACGCGACAACAAATTTGGTATCGCTTTTGACCGTGCACCAGCAGTTTACGCGTTTGCTCAGAAGCTAGAAAACCTAGAGATTCACGGCATTGATTGCCATATTGGTTCACAGCTAACAGACATTGAACCTTTTATCGATGCGACGGACCGTTTGTTGGCTCTGATCGACCAACTGCGTGCTGATGGTATTAATATTAAGCATCTTGATGTTGGTGGCGGCTTAGGTGTTGTCTACCGTGACGAATTACCACCTCAACCATCAGACTACGCGAAGGCGTTGTTGGCTCGACTGGATAATCATGCTGATCTAGAGCTGATTTTCGAACCTGGACGAGCGATTGCGGCTAACGCTGGTGTATTATTAACAAAAGTCGAATTCCTAAAACCGACTGAACATAAGAACTTTGCCATCATTGATGCTGCGATGAACGACTTGATGCGTCCTGCGCTATACCAAGCATGGCAAGACATTGTCCCTGTTGTTCCTCGAGAAGGTGAGGCCGTGACTTATGATTTAGTGGGTCCTATCTGTGAAACTGGTGATTTCCTAGGTAAAGATCGTGCGCTTGTTCTTGAAGAAGGCGATCTCCTAGCGGTGCGTTCTGCAGGTGCTTATGGCTTCGTGATGTCATCGAACTACAACACTCGCTCACGTGCAGCTGAAGTGATGGTTGATGGCGATAAAACTCACCTTGTTCGTCAGCGTGAAGAGCTAACGAGCTTGTGGGAACTTGAAAACATTCTTCCGGAGTAAGTTTAAGCGTTATGCACTTCCACTTTTCAAAAATGCATGGTTTGGGCAATGATTTCATGGTCGTGGACTGCATTACTCAAAACATCTTCTTCTCTCCAGACTTGATCCGCCGTTTGGCGGATCGTCATACCGGTGTTGGTTTCGACCAACTGCTGGTGGTTGAGGCTCCTTACGACCCAGAGACCGACTTCCACTATCGTATTTTTAATGCCGATGGCAGTGAAGTCGAACAGTGTGGTAACGGTGCTCGTTGTTTTGCTCGCTTCGTGCGAATGAAAGGGCTGACCAATAAGTACAGTATTAACGTGAGTACCAAGAAAGGTAAGATGGTTCTCAAGATTGAAGAGAACGATCAAATTACGGTTAACATGGGCGTGCCTGAGTTCGAACCAAGCAAGATCCCTTTCAAAGCCAAGCAGCCAGAGAAAACTTACATCCTGCGTACCGACGAACACACACTATTTTGTGGCGCGGTCAGCATGGGCAATCCTCACGTGGTGACCGTCGTCGATGATGTCGATACCGCAGATGTCGATACCATTGGCCCACTGTTGGAGTCTCATGAGCGCTTCCCTGAGCGTGTGAATGCAGGCTTTATGCAGGTAGTGACGCGTGATGAAGTTCGCCTACGTGTATACGAGCGTGGTGCGGGTGAGACACAAGCGTGTGGGAGCGGTGCTTGTGGTGCGGTTGCTGTCGGTATCACCCAAGGCCTGCTGTCTAACGACGTTAAAGTGAGTCTGCCTGGTGGCGACCTCCAGATCAGTTGGCAAGGGCCAGGTAAACCACTGTTTATGACTGGACCTGCAACACACGTCTTTGATGGTCAGCTCTCTTGCTGATCACCATGAATAATAAATAAGGATAGGTTTTGTCTTACGTAGAAGCCGATGCACTAACGGCAGAAGTGGTTGCTGAATATTTGCGTGATAACCCAGATTTCTTCCAAGATAGGAAAGAGCTGGTGGATCGCTTGGCGATTAACAATGTAGAGCAGGGTGCTGTCTCTTTGGTCGAAGTGCAGTTGAAGCGTCAGCGACAACGCATTGAAGAACTTGAAGAAGAGATCACAAGCTTAATGTCACTGGCAGCCAATAACGATAAAACCTTTTATGAGTTTATGGCACTGCAAGATCAAGTGCTGAAGTGTCGTGACTTCATGCAGGTGATTAAAGCGGTAGAGCAGAAAGCGACTGAACTTGGCTTGAAAGCGTATGTGCGTATTCTTTCTCAGAGCGGTTTCTATCAACTCAGTGATGAGGGTTACGCTAAATTCTCGTTGAACCATCTTAATGGTAAAGACGCGTACCTTGGGCGTTTGAGAAAGACTGATCGCCAAGACCTATTTGGCGAACAGCCGGCTCCTGAGCTAGGATCTTATGTAGTGTTACCATTGGCAAAACAGTCTCCGATTGGGTTGCTGGCCTTCTCTAGTGAAGATGGTGGTCACTTTCAGCCCTACATGGACACCCTTTTCTTGCGTCATTTAGCACTCGTTGTTGCTCATATGGCAGAGACCTTACCTTGGCAGATCGATAATGAGCCTAGAGCCCAACACACCTCTTCCCAATAGCCTTCAAAAACCACTTTCTCGTTTCTATGAATACCTGCGAAGCGAGAAAGGTCTGAGCCTGCACACGCAACGCAATTATAAACAGCAGCTAGAAACTATGGCAGCCCAATTGGTGACTCTAGGTCTCAAAGACTGGCAGCAAGTTGACGCTGCGTGGGTGCGCCAGTTAGCCAGTAAAGGCATGCGTGAAGGGATTAAAGCGAGCAGCTTGGCGACACGTCTCTCCTCATTGCGTAGTTTCTTTGATTTCTTGGTGCTGCGAGGCGAGATCTCGGCAAACCCAGCCAAGGGTGTATCGGCACCGCGTAAGCAGCGCCCGTTACCAAAGAACCTTGATGTCGATGAAGTGGGGCAGTTGCTTGAGGTCGATGAAAGCGATCCTTTGGCGATTCGAGATCGTGCGATGATGGAAGTGATGTACGGTGCCGGTCTGCGTCTTGCAGAATTGGTGGGCATCAACTTGAAGGACATTCAGGCGCGTCAGGGTGAGATACGAGTTATCGGTAAGGGTGACAAAGAGCGCAAGGCGCCTTTTTCTGGCCAGGCCAAAGAGTGTGTTGAGAAATGGCTCAAGGTGCGTGGTGAATTTGCCGCTCCTGGAGAGCCTGCACTGTTTGTCTCTAAGCTGGGTACGCGTATTTCTCACCGCAGTGTTCAGAAGCGTATGGAAGAGTGGGGTAAGAAGCAGGCGGTGGCCAGTCATATTAGCCCGCATAAGCTTCGTCACTCGTTTGCGACTCATGTACTGGAGTCCAGTCAGAACCTAAGGGCAGTTCAAGAACTCTTAGGGCATGAAAACATCTCAACAACCCAGATCTATACACACTTGGACTTTCAACACTTGGCACAAGCGTACGATCAGGCGCACCCAAGAGCCCGTAAAAGAAGCAAAGAATAAGAGGCATAGATGCAACTCTACCGTGGATTGAACCCGATTAAGGCGATGACGTTTGACCTAGATGACACACTTTATGATAACTGGCCTGTGATCATGAAAGTGGAAAAGGAGATGGCGAAGTGGCTGTTCAGTGAGCATCCTGTATCGTCAACTTTGTCGCTGGATGAGTGGCACCAAGTGAAGGTTCAAGTCGCGCAGGCCAATCCTGAGTTAAAGCATGATGTGACTTTATGGCGTGAAACGCAGATAAAACACGGGTTGATGCAGCTTGGCTACACAGAGGCGCAAGCGATGGCAGCGGCTAAGTCGGGTATTGAGCATGCATTGTGGTTGAGAAATCAAGTCGATGTTCCTCAAGAGACGCATCGCGTGATGCAAGCCTTGAGTGAAAAACTGCCTTTAGTCGCAATCACTAACGGTAATGTCGATCCACATAAAATTGGCTTGGGTGATTACTTTCAGCTGATATTGAAAGCTGGACCTGATGGTAGAGCCAAACCATACCCAGACATGTTTAACCAAGCGCAACAGCACCTAGGTATTCAAGCCGAACATATCTTGCATGTTGGTGATCACCTCATCAGTGATGTTTACGGAGCTAAGGTCAATGGTTATCAGGCGTGCTGGTTTAATGACAAAAACGTAAATATTCAGCAAGCATCGAAAGCTCGTGTGTTGCCTGATATCGAAATTTCACAATTACGAGATCTTATGCGACTAATTTAATCGCTACTCCAAGCTTATGTCGCATTTATCATAGGGTCTTGTTACATTAAGTTCCGTTTAAGAAGCTATTTTGGCTTTTTTAATCGGCAGCTGCTTTCATCGTATTAATATCCACTAAAGCCGTTGTCCTCTCTTAATACGATTACAACAAGGCTTGGCATGCATACCTATACTTTTCTCGTAACCTCTGAGGAATCCTTAGAATCTTATCTGCAACAAAAAGAGTGGCATGCCAATAAACAGTACCTTATTCAGTTACACTCGACACTTTCCAGCCAATCTGCGAGTCGTCTAGCCGACATCACACTTACTTATCTCAAAGACGCGACCCTAATTGGTCAGAGCGTTCAGCATATGATTCACAATAATCGTCAGGTGAGTAGTGGAAGTTTACTGATGATCAGTGAGTTTGAGGAGACGACGCTAAGTTCGACGGTTGTGCCATTTAGCGGCAAAACTGGGTTAGACGGATTAGCGCTGGTTAACGCACTGAACCTGACTGAACATAGCCAAACCGTGATCAGTATTTGTGACCAAGTCGAGGGCTGCGATTACCCAATCTATACCGGTTTTGACACACTGCCTTATTCGGTACCGGTCGCTGGTGGTTTGTGTCATGAGAATGCTTATGGCCGTTGGGTGATGTATAACGGTCAGGTCTATCAACACGCTTGTGTTGCGGTGGCACTGCATAACCCTAATTTAAAGGTGTGGTCGGGTGCTTATTCTGAGTGGAATCCGATCGGCATGAAGCTTAGGGTCACTCGTGCTGAAGGGCATCGTTTATACAGCCTCAACGATAAGCCTGCTATTGAGGTATTTAAGCATTACCTCGCCGATGGTAAAGATATTCCCTTTAGCCAGCTAATGAGCTTCCCCCTATATCGTGAATCCGGCAGAAAAAAGGGTATCTCGACTCCGCTGCGAATCAATGATGATGGCAGTATCGAGTTTGATAGCGCTTGGCAAGTTGGTGAAGAAGCTCAGTTCTGCTATAACCATCCGTCACTCACTGCAGAAAAGGTACGTCACGGCGCGGAAGTGCTGGCGATGCACCAGCCGGAGTCGGTGATGATCTACAACTGTGTTTCACGCTTAGAGTTCATTGATAGTCGTACCGAGCTGAAGCCGTTTGAGGGGGTTGTTGATGCATGTGGTGCCTACTGCATGGGTGAGTTGTATCGAACAGACACTCAGCAAGAGATCTTACACCATAGCCTGACTTATGTTGCGATGCGTGAATCTCATGAGTTGATTGAGTATAGCCGAACGGATGCTCATACCGATTCGATGGTGTCGCCTTTGCTTAATTTGGTGAGAAATGCCGTTGCTGACCTCGATCAGATGAACAGCCAGATGGAGAAGAAGCTTCATCAACAAGCGCGTCGCCTCACTGAAAGTTACCGAGTAGATTCTCGTACCGGTTTGCCAAATCGTATTGTGCTTAAGGAGCAGCTCAATAGCATCAAGAGTTCAGAGCATCTGCTTACCTTAAAGCTGACTAACTTCCACCAAGTGAATGAAAAGTATGGTTACCAAGTGGGGGATCAGCTGTTAAGAGACCTCTCTAATCATTTTATTGAACGACTTGAGAATAATGTGAAGCAAGACTCTCTTGAGCGAGTCGAACTGTTTAGCATCGGAGTTGGTGAGTGGGCGATCATTTTTGATGCGAAGGTCGAAAGTGAGCGGATTAAATACCGTTTTGCCCAGTTTGCCGATGACATCGAGCACATCAATTTTGAACCCTATGGTTTGGCGGACGTCGATTATCTCTCTGTGTCATTGTGTGGTGGCTTTGCTAGCCGCTGCGACTTTACTGAAGATAGTGGTGAAGAGATCCTACTAAAAGCCATTGAAGCACGGCGCTATGGGGTGCGTAACAATACCCATATTACTAACGCCAAAGACATTCAGGTTAGTGAAGAAGATCGTAAAGACCAGCTGGGTTGGCTCTCTTGCGTGAGTCGTGCCATTTTAAGTCAGAATATCATCACTTACACACAACCTATCGTCGCTGCTAGCAGCCATCAAGAGGTGAGCCAAGAGTGCTTAGTTCGCATTATGGACGACGGAACCATCGTACCTCCGGGTAAGTTTCTGCCTATCATTGCTGATACTCATCTCTACACGCGCTTAAGTCGCCACATGATTAAGAACACGATTGGTTATATGGCAGACAAACAGGGTGCATTCTCTATCAACTTGTCACCACAAGACCTTTTGAGCGATAAAACCTTGATGATTCTAGAGACGGCGATTCAAGGTATGAACGACCCAACTAGATTGGGTTTAGAAGTGTTAGAGTCTGAGCAGATCAAAGACTACGGGCGGATGATTGAGGTGTGTGACCACTTCAGAGCTTTAGGTGCGCGAATTATTGTTGATGACTTTGGCTCTGGTTACTCTAACATTGATGAAATCATCAAATTAGAACCTCAGATCATCAAGCTAGACGGCAGTCTGATTCGTAACATTGATAAAGACCCCAAACAGCGCAGTATCGCCGCTCAGTTGGTTAAGTTGTGCCAAGTCTTTAATGCTAAGACAGTAGCTGAGTTTGTTCACAATCAACAGGTGTGTGAACTCGCGGAAGATATGGGAATTGACTATCTCCAAGGCTACTACTTTGGCGAACCTAAACGTTTGTTCTAACAAAAAACGTTTCGATTAAAGGCCCTTAATACACAGTGTGATGTGCACACAGATCTCGAGAAATTCGCTGCATATTCTATGATTTATTAAGGAATCATCCTTTACTGAGCTCACAGATCTTACAGGATGATTGTAAGTAATACGTGCAAGGCTTATCGATAATCAGCACAATAACAAATCATTAATGCAGCGATTAATGTGGTTATGCAGTCATTTTCTCTCTTTATACATGATATAGAGCAGCTTGCAGTTGAGTTAGAGACTGTGAGTTTCGCAACCAGCGATACGCTTTTGGTACAGGTTTTCTCTTCTTTTGAGCAAGAGAGAGTAGAGGCTGCGTGTCAGATTATTCACGCGCATTTCCCTGATTGCACTTCCATCGGCTGTAGCGCTGAACATTTTATTGATAGGGGCGAGCTAAGCCATCAAGGATTGTTGGTTGTCTTTAGTTGGTTCTCTTCGACAACGATTAGCTCAGCCGTGGTTCCATATAGTGATGATTTGGTTCGCGATAGCAATAATATGCTACGCCAACTCGAATGCCACGATGGCACTCAAACGGCGATCTGTTTTGTTGATCGTCTGACGCTTGATAAAAACGACCTCTTTTATGCCTTTGAGCGTTCTGACCTCAATATTCCAATCTGTGGCGGTGCCTCTACCATCACTCCATCTGGACGCTGGGTGATGAGTAACGGGCGTTGTTATCAAGAAGCCTATGTGATGGCTGCGCTGCATAGTGAAAAGCTCGCTGTGAATCGCGGTTATTTCACTGAGTGGAACCCCATTGGCAAAACCTTCCGTGTTACTGCTGCTCAAGGTACTCATCTGATTCAACTTGATGGCGTGCCAATTCGTGAGCTTTATAACCGCTATCTTGCTGATGGCCTCGAAGTCCCTTTCGAACAACTGCACAACTTCCCGTTGATGGTTGGAGATCCAAAAAAACAGAATATCTATTTACCGATCAGGATTGCTGATAATGAGGAAATGGAATTCAGCGGCGAGTTTCAAGTCGGTGAAGAGGTGCGCTTTTGCTACGATCACCCATCACTAACCCTAGAACAAGTCAGATTGGGGGTTGAGCAGGTAGCGTTACACTCGCCTGAGTGCTTTTTTGTCTATAACTGCACCTCCCGTTTGGACTTCATTGAAGGAAACCAAGAGGTTGAGATCTTCCAGAAGCTGACCGACACTTATGGCGTTTACTGTATGGGTGAACTCTTCTATGAACAAGGCCAACAACGCTTGTTGCATCACAGCTTAACCTATATGGCACTCAGTGAAGGGGACAACGCCAATTGTCGCCAGTTAAGTAGTCAACCTGCCAGCAATATTTCACCCCTGTTTTCACTGATTCGTAATGCCTTAATGGATGTCGATGACATGAACAACAGCATGGTCAACAAGATTCAACAACAGGCGAGCGCCCTAACCGCCAGTTATCGTGTTGATCGTCGTACAGGTTTGCCTAATCGTAGTGTATTGCGTGAAAGATTGGCTCGAATGGGCGGTGCTAGCCACTTGCTGACGCTTAAGGTCACGACGTTTAGTCAGATTAATGAGAAGTACGGCTATCGCGTTGGGGACAAGCTTCTTAATGACCTGAGTGATCACTTCCAAAGCTCACTGACTCGCTTTTTTGAACAAGAGTGTCAGCTATATAGCGTGGGCATCGGTGAGTGGGCGGTAGTATTCGATAGCTTGGCAAGCGATGAGTACATACAACAACGCTTCTCTGAGTTTGCTGATGAGACCGAGCATGTGAACTTTGAGCCGATGGGGCTTCCTGATATTGATTACTTGTCAGTTTCGATTGGTGCTGGAATTGCCAGTCGCCGTGATTTTCCGACAACGTCCATTGATGATTTGTTGCTGAAGTCCATAGATGCTCGCCGCAGTGCAGTGAGTCAAAATAAGCATCTGGTTAACGCAAAGACCTTGGTTCAGCGAGAGAAGCAGCGTCAAGAGCAGCTTCGTTGGTTATCTTGTGTTAGCCGAGCTGTGATGAATCAGAATGTGGTTGCCTGTTCTCAACCGATCGTATCGGCGCACACCCACCAAGTAGAGAGCCATGAATGTTTGGTTCGAATTGAGGAAGAGGGTGAGCTGATCACTCCGGGACGCTTCTTACCGATTATTGAGGGAACTCATCTTTATACCCGCTTAAGCCGTCAGATGATTTCGCGTACCTTTGACTTTATGAGTACGAGAACCGACTCATTCAGTATAAACCTTGCACCACAAGATTTTACCAATGAGAAAACGGTGCTGCACCTTGAGCAAGCAATCAAAAGCATTAGTCATCCTCAGCGAATAGGTTTAGAGGTATTAGAAACCGAACAGATCAAAGACTATGGTCGCTTAATCGAAATCTGTAATCACTTTAGAGAGCTTGGTGTGAATATTATTGTTGATGACTTTGGCTCTGGATATTCCAATATTGATGAGATCCTCAAGCTAGAGCCTCAGGTGATTAAGCTTGATGGGAGTTTGATTCGCAATATTGATCAGGATAAGAAGCAGCGCAAGATAGCGCAGCAGTTGGTCAGCTTGTGTCAGATTCTAAATGCTAAAACCGTGGCAGAATTTGTTCACAATCAAGAGGTGTGTCGTATCGCAGAAGATATGGGAGTCGATTACCTACAAGGTTACTTCGTCGGCGAACCCACGCGTTTGTTCTGATATTCGAGCGATTGTTTCACGTGAAACGTAAAGAGCGAGTCTTGGCTCGCTCTTTTATTTTTACTTCAGGGCATGACCGCTTTTGTCAGCTTGGAATGCCTTTAGGTAGTGATGGAAGTACTGGTTTAGTTCTTGAGCTTGCTCGGTTTCACCCAATTGACTCAGTAATAGGTTTCCAACCTCACAGGTACATAAGTGCCCTGAATCTTGGTTGCGCCTTAAGGTATAGGCTGAGTCTAAGCTTGGGGTAAGGTGTACCTGTGGAATGCTCTGCAACCACGGGCTCTTATTCATCATCTTTTTAGCTTCTTGCCATGTCCCGTCAAGCACAATAAACAGGAGCTTTTGATTTTCGACTGGGTACACCTCAGTGATCTCACTGACATCAATACTTTGTTCACTTGGAAATAGCAGCAAAGCCTGAACTGTATCATCCTGGATCATCGCCATTAATTCTGCTGGTGCGCTTTTGCGTTGCCAAACATAACTTTGGCAGTTGGGTAGTGTCTGCTGCAGTAGCTTTCCAGTATTGGTATCGCGCTTGAGTTCGTTCTCATGAGTAAGCAGTGCAATGTTCACAGAGCTCTCAAGTGCGGGTATCTGTGGGCAAATGCATTGATGAGTGAAGCCACATTGCTGGCAAGCCATTCGCTTTTCCATACTAGAGCTTAACTCCTTTCTGCATTGGGGAGATCTCGTCAGCAAACAGTGTTACTTGGCTCACCTTGTCGCTGGTGATTTTAGGGGCAACGCTTGGATTAAGTGGGTAACTAACACCTGAGTACTGCAAAACATGTTGTGCTGGTGTCGCACCACCGCCACTGACGTTAAACACGAGATCTTGCCACCCGTTGTGTTGCTCTTCTCCCAAGTGAATCTTTCCTTGCACTAAGGTCACTCGGCTGTTGAAGCGCCATTGTTGTTGATGGTTTTCAAAAACAAGTAGGGTACATCCTCCAGAACCACACCAGTTCAGTTGTGCCAGCAATTCCTCTTGTCCATCACCATTGAGGTCATAGGTCAGCCAACGATATTGGGTATCGTCTGTCGAAGTGTTGTGGATCTTAAAATAGTCACGGATCGCGCGGTCGACCTTGGGATCAAGTTGATCGCTGCCATTGATTTTTTGTAGTGTAAGATCGGCTGCGGGTTTAGGCGTTGACGTCAGATCTTGTTGTTTCGCTTTGAACAACACTAAACCTCCGTCGGCTATTGGGTACACGACATTACCAACACGCTCTTTTTTCGCTGTCAGTTGGCTGCCTTCACGAGTAAAAATACGCTCTGAGATTAGATACTGCTGCTGGTGGCGCGTCATCACTACTTGAACTTGGTCAGCGTTGAGTTGCTGCCAGAATCCTTGCTCAATAATAGGGTCATCGCCGTTGCTGTATGAGTAGGTGGTGACTGCACTGTGGTCAGCATTCAACTTCAGAGTAACCGAGAAACCGGCATTCTGTGTTGAGCTGGCAAAATAGCGATCAGCCCATTCTAGAGTTGGATCTTGATTCGAGAGCGTAGCGCAGCCTTTGTGTGCCTTTTCATTGATGGTGAGATCGGCACTCCAGCCATATAGGCTATCGCTCATTGTATCGTTGCAGCGGCTCTTGGTTAGGTTCAGCTCGGCATCGTCTTGATCACTACTCAACTGATAGTTGCGTTGTTCGTTACTAATGCGGCTTGATTGAATCTTAAAAGCTTGAGGTGTCTCACCCATTTTTGAGTAGGTCACTTGGCTCTTGTCGAATTGCGCAGACCAAAAAGGCTCATTGCCAAAAGCACGCGTTGATTTGAGGGGCTGGCTGCAACGGTTAGGGTTCTCTGCTGTGAGAATATTGACTTGGTCGACAACAAAGCGAGCTGTGAAATCGGCGTTGTACCCGGTTTGACTCGGCACAGTCAGGTGGCCAATCAGTTCGCCATACATAGGTTGATAGGGTGTATTGGAGAGTCCTTGAGCTTCTAGTGCTAGTTCTGGTGACAAATCTAGCCAGTATTGTTCTTGGCTGCCGCAAGGGGTAAAGGTGCGGCTCTCATGTCCAACAATCACCTGGCCGCGCATAATAAAGGTTTGCGGTTGAATGGTACTTGGCGCATCTAGGCTAGCTGCGGGTGATTTTTCTGGTTCAGAAGTGGACTGTTGGGTTTGGCTACAACCCGTTAGAGCGATGGCTGTGAGCCACACCGCTGGGTTTTTAAGTACCTTCATGTTATATCTTCCTCGGAGCAACCGTTAATTGGATTTATTATGGCATATTGGTTATTTAAAACAGAACCCGACACCTTTTCTATTCATACTCTGCGAGCACAAAACACCTCTTGCTGGGAGGGGGTTCGTAACTACCAAGCCCGTAATATGATGCGAGATCAGGTCAAACTGGGTGATCTAGTGATGATTTACCACTCGTCATGCAAGAAAGTTGGCGTCGCTGGTATCGCTAAAGTGACGCGAGAGGCGTATCCAGATCATTTTCAGTTTGATCCAGAGAGTGACTATTACGATGCCAAATCGTCACCGGATAACCCTCGCTGGGTAATGGTCGATGTCGAGTATGTTCGAACCACCGAACGCTTGATCCCCCTAGCGACGCTAAAAGCGATGCCTGAACTTGAGAATATGCCTTTGGTAAAGCGTGGTAACCGCTTATCCATCATGCCAGTGACGGAGCAAGAGTGGCAGGCTATTCTAAGCAAAGAGGTGCTGGGTTCTCGCTAGCTTTAGAGCTTATGGGAACGTGAAGGTTCAAAAAAGGCAGCGCTAGGCTGCCTTTTTAGTTTTAGAAGAAGAGGGCGTTACAGTAGATGCTCTTCAAGATAGTGAGCCACGGCATCATCTGCGTTACTACCAATCACTTCATTGTTCGGTAGTGCTTGCATCACTTTTTCATGCGATGTGCCCATTACCAAGCCCTTACCTGCCATTGCTAACATTTCAGCATCGTTCATACCATCACCAAAAGCAATGCAGTTCTCTAGAGTAAGGTTTAGCGATTTTGCCACGGCTTCTAACGCATGGCCCTTAGAGACTTCTGCAGCCATCACTTCCAAACACCAAGGGGTAGAGAAGGCGATATTCAGTTTATCGCCAAAGGTTTCTCGCAACTTCTGCTCGAACGTCACTAGGTATTCATGATCGTGTTCTGGGTGAGTAAAGAAGACCTTAGCAATGCCGTCAGTGGGTGCTTGCTCCGCTTCAAAGCGTTTGTAGCTAAAGCCTGACTCACTATGGAACTTAGCAAGCATCTCATCTTCGCGATCCAACAACCAATCTTCGTTTTGGTACATGTGGATGAAAATGTTTGGATCTTGACGAACAATGTCGACCACAGGCTGCACAAGCTCTTGAGGTACATTCTGGCTGTACATCAGTTGGTCGTCTTGATCATGCACACGCGCGCCGTTAGAGGTGATCATATACGCTGGAATACCGGCTTGTTGACGAATACCTGCAACGTCAACGTGATGTCGACCAGTGGCAAAGATAAAGGTGAAGCCTTGCTGGTGTAACTTCTTCAACGTCTGCTTGGTAAAGTCACTCAACTTATGGTTGGGAGCGAGCAGCGTGCCATCAAGATCAGAGGCAACAATATTGATGGAATCTTTTAGTGCAGGAATCGTCATTTAACCCTCGATACAGCGTACTTGACTAATAGAGACACCAAGCAATGGCTGGTGTCCAATGTTGTAGGACAAATTGTACGTGAAATTAGCTCAACAAAAGAGGGCAAAGCTCTATTACTTGTCTTCCTCTTTACCAAATCTTTTTATCGAAAAAACGCAACAATTGAGTCTAAGGTTTGATTGCGATATTGGTCGATTTCAAACAGCACTTCATGTCTTGAACCTTGGATGCTGATCATCTCGCTGTTTGTATTCGTTTTGCGCAGTTTATTGATGAAGCTTTGTTGAGCTTGGTTACAAACGATCTGCTCGTTCCCCGCTTGAATCAACAAAAGAGGAATTTTAATTTGGCGCGTCTGTTGAATCGCTTGCTTAGCAGCCATTAACCCTTGCCACACCCAGCGCGTACTTGGACCACCAACTTGAATCTCTGGGTTGTCGTCATACAGTTTTCTGAACCATTGGTAACGAACTTTGCTCTGACTGAGTAGGTTGTTTTCAAAAGGTTTCGCGTAATACGCCTTATGTCCGGGTGCATAGGTTGGCTTGGCGTAAAGCCCCGTTAGCAGTTGTGCAACGAACATAGCGATGGGTTTGAGATACCAATCAGTATTGACGCCAAACATAGGCGCACATAAGACGACTTTTTCAAAGCGGTGATCTGGTGTTGTTTGCAGATAGCGAGTCGCGATGGTACTGCCCATTGAATGGGCGAGTAAGTAGCGTTGCTCATATTTGTCGAGTGGGAAGTGCTGGAGAATTTCACGCATATCACGGATGTAATCATCAAACTCATGAATATGACCAATGTCAGAGTCTTGCACACTGCGTTGTGAACGACCTTGACCTTGATGATCAAAAGAGTAAATGTCATAACCTTGATGGTAGAGATCGTAGAAAAGCTCTTGGTATTTTTCGCAGCACTCTATGCGCCCATTCGAGATAACAATCGCTTTGCTATGCTGTGGAGAAGTAAAGCTCGACCAGTAGAGTTTTTTCTTGCTCAATGAGGTGACGTAACCTTCATTTCGTTGTTGCCAAAAGGCTGAGATCGGGTGTTTAATCGCTTCCTCAAATTGAGGCTCTTGAGTGAAATAAGAAGGTGCGGCAGCGCTGTTTGCCATGAGAAGTTACCTGAAAGAATACTGATGAGAGCTTTATCGCTATTGATGTTATTAGATTAAAGTACTGCTAAGGAAATGCAATGGATACTCATGTTTGGCTCGCTTATGTCGTGACCGCAATTCTGTTTAGTTTAGCGCCGGGTTCCGGTACCGTGAATTCGATCAGCAATGGCCTCAGCTATGGTACTCGTAAATCATTGGCTTCTATTGCAGGCCTGCAAATTGGGTTGGCATTTCATATCTTATTGGTCGGTGCAGGGATTGGTGCGCTGGTGGCTAAATCCGCGTTTGCGTTCACATTAATTAAATGGGTAGGTGTGGTTTATCTCATCTGGCTCGGTATTCAAAAGTGGCGCGATACCTCTAGTATGGTTGCGACAGAAGAGGGTACATCGCAGTCAAGTTGGGCACTTTTGCGCAATGCGGTGTTAATTAATCTTACAAACCCGAAATCTATTGTATTTTTGGTTGCATTGTTCCCGCAATTTATAGACCCTTCACAACCCCAAGCTCCACAACTTTTGGTACTCGGTGTGACAACAGTATTCATTGATAGTGTTGTTATGTTGGGCTACACCTCATTGGCGTCACAAATGGGACGTTTTATTCGTTCAGATCGCGTAATGGGTAAGATAAATAAGATTTTTGGTGGTATGTTCATGGGTTGCGGTGCGCTGCTTGCCGCTGCTAAGGCTTAACCAATCATAGAGTTAGAAAATAGATGACCGCTACATACGTCGCTCGACAACCTATCTTTAACCGAAAAAAACATACTCTTGGTTATGAGTTGTTGTTTCGTGATGGGGACAATAACGCCTATCCAGCGCATATTGAGTCGAATAGAGCTACGTATCGTCTGATCGTCGAAAACTTTTTATCGGTGGGTCTCAACCCATCGATTCCTTCATCGCGCTGCTTCATTAATTTCCCGTATCAAAGTCTATTGCGCCGCCTTCCTCAAAGCTTGCCAAAAGACAAAGTGGTTATCGAAATCTTGGAGACCTGTCCACCGACACCTGAGCTGTTAGAGGCGGTGAAAGATCTCTATAAACAGGGTTACATGATTGCTCTGGACGACTTTACCTCGACACCAGAGTGGGAAGCCTTTCTTAAATACACGCACATTGTAAAGCTCGACATTATGCAGATGGGCTTAGATGCCGCGTGTGAATTGGTGCAAAAACATCAAGGCAAGAAATACAGCTTTCTCGCAGAGCGTGTTGAAACTGAAGAAGAATTTCAACGAGCCAAGCAGGCGGGTTTTAAGTTTTTTCAGGGCTATTTTTTCAGTAAGCCAGAGATGGTTAAGACTAAATACATCAGCCCTGAACATGTGATTGCGATGGAGTTGTTCCAAGAGGTCTGCAAGCCGAATGTCGACTTTAAGCGCGTAGAAAGCATTGTGGCAAAGGATGTCGCGCTCTCTTACAAGCTACTCCGTTTTGTGAATACCATGTCGCCACGTCTGGAAGTCAGCATCTCCTCATTTCGTCAGGCGCTAGTGTATTTAGGGCAAGACAACCTCAAGATGTTTGTGTCATTGGCGGTTGCCTCTTATGTCTCTGATAAGAAACCAAAAGAGTTATACAGCTTATCTCTACAACGTGCTCAGTTCTGTCAGCGTATGTCGCGCTATCAACCCTTTGAAGGGCATACTGAACAGGCCTTCATGATTGGGCTGTTCTCACTGTTGGATGCGTTACTCGATCTGTCGTTAGAGCACTTAGTTGAACAGTTGCCGTTATGTAAGATCATTAAGTTGGCGCTGTTGCGTCGAGAGGGGCCATATGGTCAGCTGCTGGCTCTAGAAGAGAGCTTTGAGCATGCCGATTGGCGTCAGATAGAAGAGCATTGTAATACGTTAGGACTCAGTGTTGAGCAGGTTAAAACTGAGCTCGCTGAGGCGCAACGTTGGAGCCATAGCATTACTAGTCAAACCTAGCTGTTCGAATATTAAACTTTTATGACAGTAGAAACGCACGCCTTGACGTGCGTTTTTTTATAACTAATATATACGTATATCCATATATGAGAATACAAGTATGCTTCCTCACCAGTTCTTTAAATTATTGTCCGATGAAACGCGAGTACGTTGCCTAATGATGATTGTACGCCAAGAGTGTTTATCTGTTGGTGAGCTAACTGAAGCACTGCAAGAGAGTCAGCCAAAGGTATCTCGTCACCTAGCGCAGTTGCGCTCAAACGGGATCCTAACGGACGTTCGTCAAGGGCAGTGGGTGTTCTACCGCCTGTCCAAAGATTTACCGGGTTGGATGCTAAAGTTAATTGATGACCTTATCGCATCCAACTGTTTGAAAACCGAATATCAGCAAGACATTGAGCGTTTAGAAGCGATGACTTCACGCCCTCAATGTTGCGTTTAATCGAATATTTTTAGATTCACCACTAACTGAGAGAAAAGAACATGACAGTTAAAGTAGGTATCAATGGTTTTGGCCGTATCGGCCGTCTAGCACTTCGCGCAGCTTTCGATTGGGAAGAGCTAGAGTTTGTACAAATTAACGATGTAGCTGGCGACACTGCGACACTGGCGCACCTTTTAGAGTTCGATTCAGTGCAAGGTCGTTGGAACCACGAAGTTGCGGTTGAAGGCGACGAGATGGTCATCAATGGTCAGCGTATCAAGACAACGCAAGAGCGCGACATCGATGCGATCGATTGGTCTGGCTGTGATGTGGTGATTGAAGCTACGGGTAAACACCGTAAAACTTCTTTCCTAAACAAATACCTAGAGCAAGGCGTAAAACGTGTTGTGGTTTCGGCGCCAGTGAAAGAAGACGGTATCGCAAACATCGTGGTTGGTGTGAACGACAACATCTTTGACCCAGCAGTACACAAAATTGTAACGGCAGCATCTTGTACCACTAACTGTATCGCTCCTGTGGTTAAGGTAATTAACGAGAAGCTAGGTATTGAGAACGCGTCATTCACGACGATTCACGATCTAACTAACACTCAGACTATCCTAGACGCGCCGCACAAAGACTTACGTCGTGCACGTGCATGTGGCATGAGCCTTATCCCAACCACGACAGGCTCTGCTAAGGCGATTGTTGAGATCTTCCCTGAGCTTGAAAACCGCATCAACGGCCACGCAGTTCGTGTACCACTAGCGAACGCGTCTCTGACGGACATCATCTTCGAAGTGAAGCAAGACACGACAGCAGAAGAAGTTAACGCGATGCTGAAAGAAGCATCTGAGAATGAGCTTAAAGGCATTCTTGGCTTTGAAGAGCGTTCATTGGTGTCTATCGACTACAAAGGTGACCAACGTTCTACTATCGTTGATGCACTCTCTACCATGCTGGTTGGTAAGCGTATGGTTAAGATCTACGCTTGGTACGACAACGAGATGGGCTATGCGACACGTACTGCGGAGTTAGTACGTACCGTTGGTTTAGCATAAACCTGAGCACTAAGGAGATAACACTATGACACATCCAACATGGCAACTAGACCTTGAGCAAGGCGCTCTGATTCTAACTCCATGCCCAGGTACTAAAGACGCTGATCTTGATGCATCTCTAGCGCAACTGAAAGAGCAAGGCGTTGAAGCTATCGTGACAGCGCTTGATGATGCAGAGCTTGCAAGCAAAGACGTGGCAGCACTTGGTGAGAAAACACGTGCGCTAGGCATGCAGTGGTTTCAAATCGAAATCGAAGACGATTGTGCTCCAGGTGCTGACTTTGCGGCGAAATGGTCTGCAGCAAGCCCTGAGTTGCACAAAATCGTTGATAGCGGTGCGAAAGTCGCTATGCACTGCATGGGCGGTTCAGGTCGTACCGGTCTATTCGCAGCTCACCTTTTGCTAGAGAAAGGCTGGGACCTCGACAAGATCGTTCAAGAAGTTCAAGCACTGCGTCCAGGTGCTTTCACTAAACCGATCCAAGTTGAATACATTCATGGTGTAGCGAATAGCTAATATTCATCGGTGTTAGACAAGGAGCTTTTGGTATCTGGAGTGTTAAGCTTACCGTGATCCAAAAGCTCTTTTTGTTTTGATTGCAGAGATAGCATTATGTTTTCAAATCTAAGTAAGAGTGTTCGCCAATACATGTTGGTGACTTTCAACTATTGGAACTTCACCATTACTGATGGTGCGCTTCGTATGCTGGTGGTCCTGTATTTCTACGACCTTGGTTACAGTTCTTTAGAGATCGCCTCATTGTTCCTCTTCTATGAATTCTTTGGTGTTGTAACGAACCTAGTCGGTGGTTGGTTAGGGGCGCGTCTTGGCCTCAATAAGACCATGAACATCGGCTTAGGGATGCAAGTCTTCGCTTTGGGCATGCTGGCACTGCCATCGGCCATGTTGACCATTCCTTGGGTGATGGCGGCGCAGGCGTTGTCAGGCATCGCTAAAGACCTTAATAAGATGAGTGCCAAGAGCTCAATTAAGACCTTGGTACCGGATGAGCAGCAGGGCGCACTTTATAAATGGATTGCGATTCTGACCGGATCTAAGAATGCTCTGAAAGGCGCAGGCTTCTTTATTGGTGGTTTTCTGCTTTCAACGATAGGCTTCCAATATGCAGTGCTTGTGATGGCCGCTGTGTTGACTTTAGTCTTTATCGGTAGCGTAGTGAGCTTAGAAGCGGACATGGGTAAAGCGAAAACCAAGCCTAAGTTCAAACAAATCTTCTCTAAGTCTGAATCGATCAACATCTTGTCTGCGGCGCGTATGTTCTTGTTTGGTGCTCGTGACGTGTGGTTTGTGATTGCTCTGCCAATCTATCTAGGCAGTGTATTTGGTTGGGATCACTCATGGGTGGGTGGCTTCTTGGCGGCTTGGACTATCGCTTATGGTTTTGTACAGGGCATTGCACCTAAGATTACGGGTAAGGCGCAAGGTAAAGTTCCAGATGGACACGCAGCCCTATTGTGGGCCGGCGCATTGGCGATTGTGACGGCGGGTATTGCCTACGCAGTACAAATCGGTTGGCAGCCAGAGCTTGTGATCATCGGTGGTTTGATGGTGTTTGGCGCTATCTTCGCAGTCAACTCATCACTTCACTCATACCTCATCGTGAGTTATGCGAAAGGCGATGGTGTATCGCTTGATGTGGGTTTCTACTATATGGCGAATGCAATGGGTCGCTTGATTGGCACTATCTTGTCAGGCTTAGTATTTCAAATAGGTGGCTTGTCTGCGTGTTTGTGGGTCTCGTTTGCATTCTTAGCGATAACAACGGTGATCTCTTTGCGTTTACCTAAGGTGCCGCAAACATCAGCCGCATAAGTTTCAGTCGGATTCGATAAAATCGCGATATGCTTCTCCTTTAACAATAAGCTGACTTGGTTACCATACCAGTCAGCTTTTTTGTTGCTATAGTAGAATGATTGAATATTAATCAGGCATTTACATGAAGCAGCGAATTCTCTTCTTTGACTTAGCACGATGCGTTGCAGCGGTAGCTGTGATCGCAATTCATGTGCTAGCACCGTATCGTAATGAGCTCAACATGATCCCATTCAACGAGTGGTTAACGGCAATCACGGTGAATGGCTTTAGCCGATGGGCGGTTCCGGTGTTTATTTTGATTACCGGTGCATTGATGCTCAGTGACCAACGTCCGTTTGATGCTAAGTATTACCTCAGACGACGCCTAGGTAAGGTGCTGATTCCATTTCTTGTGTGGTCGCTGTTCTATACCTATTTCTCTGGGTGGTCGGCGTTGGGGTTTGATGCCGTAGTTAGCTGGGAAGTACTGAGTAACAGCTATCATCACTATACCTATTATCACTTAGGCTTCTTCTATTACTTCATACCGCTCTATTTTGTGATCCCGTTTATGCAGATTGGGTTGCGCAAATATGGTGACCCGTTCATCTATAGCTTTACTGCTGTTTGGTTGTTCACCACATTACTGTTCTTGTTCAAAATTGATGGTCCTTGGAGTCATGAACTGTGGCTTTATACTGGCTACTTGCCACTCGGTTATATCTTGTATAAGAAACTCCCTCTTACCGCACCTGTTGTCACAGGGACTACGATATTAGGAGCCTTGGCACTGTTTACCACGGTTTATATGGTGGTTGATGCGAGTCTCGCGGCAGAGAAGTATACAGTAGGCCGCTGGCTGTCTTACAAAACACTCAATACAGTATTGGCTGCAAGTATGGTGTTTATGTTGTGTCGCTACTTTGGAGAAGGCTTATCTGACAAGTCGAATAAAGTGGTGGGCTTTATCAGTAAACACAGCTTAGGCATTTATTTGTTGCACCCAATTTTCTTATGGCCAATGAAGGAGTTTGGTTGGTATCAAGGCCATCCTGCTTGGGTGATTCCATTGTGGGTAGTGATCAGTGGGGCAGGTGCGTTATGGATGAGTTGGTTAATGGCAAAATCAGAGAAAACACGCTGGTTATTGCCATAATAATAGAAAATTAAATGCAAAAAAGATTTAGCGTTTGAGGGCAAAGTGCAAAAACTTATCACCTTGGTAGGTTAATGTACCTTTGTCCCCAGGATTGAGGGCGTGGTAGTAATGAATACCAACTTGGAACTCACGTTTTGGGCCAACCAGTCCGCGTTGAACGTAGATCCAATACTCTTGGTCTTCTTGGCCTGGCTGCGCATCAGGAAGATCAATGGATTGTTTATCGAGTACCGTAACATCCACCTTTTTTTCTGGCGCGTTCTCTCCTTGCATATGCTTTCTGTAAAAGCTAACAAAAACCCAGCCTGCTAGGGCGACAAGTACAATAATCGCAAGAAAAAGTGAATTAGGCATACAACCTCCATATAGTCCTGAGGGGTATTCTAGTCGGTCGACTGCAACGGATATGTGTTTAAAGCCGCTATTCGTGAATTGATGTAAGTTGAGCGAGTTGTTTTTCGGCTGATATCACATTTCATTTCCATTTGTGGATAACACGTTGTTATTTATTGTCTCTTTCTCACGTAAATCGTGATCAATTTGTATAAGAATAGGGTAATGCTCGACTAAAATTAAAGTGTGGAGTGGGAGGGTCAATATGACGGACATTGAAAAAGTAGTCACAAGGACTCGTAATATAGAGAAGTTATTGCGGCTTCAGTATCACGCTGAGGGAGAAGGGCTGCATGAGCTGGTCACGAGCTGTGAAGAGAGATTGCCACACGATATGGTGGTAAAACTACGCTACATTGCCACTTGTCGAAACAAGGTAGTGAATGATCATGATGCGAAATTAGAGGATCATCATCAGTTCATTATGATGTGTAATGATTGTGAGAAAGAGCTAACCCCAAGAAGCGGGCGCTTTATTTGGCGTGTTGCCATTCTTTTAATGATGGTAATGACTTTGGCTGCGGCCGGGTTTTATTATGCCAACTGGGATGTGCTGACGTTGCATCTATTCTCAAAGTAACAGATTTAGATAAAAGAAAAGGGACGCCACGGCGTCCCTTTTCTCTTTTTTGGGTACTTGATTAGTACATCATCGGTAGTGTCATAAGGCCAACAACTACCGCGATCATTACAAGTCCTTGCTTTTGCGAAGATGAAATCATAACACTACTCCTAAATCTGGTTAACTATCGCTATGTGATTAAGAATAGCACCACTTTAGGCTTTAGATCAAGAATTAGTTTTGAAACCTCTAAAAAAACAAGAAAACTTCAGTGTTAGGGGTGTTATTTGCGAAGTTTACGCTTGTTTTTGTGTTGGTTTAATTTTGTTCCTTGTGGTTTTTGTTTGTTCTTTTTTTGTTTAAGTGATTGTTTTTATTGGTTTAATTAATGTAATCATAGTTGTTAAAACTTGTTAAAGTGTATTAATGGGTGTTGAGGGGTTAGGGGGGGGCGCAATGCGTATTATGAAGGTTATTTTGAGTTTTATACTATGGTGTTGTAGTGAGGCAGCTTACTTATCATGCAAGTGAGTTCCTTATCTAGATATTGTGTGAGAGTTTTTATTGGAAATGAGATCCTGAAGTTTTCAGGTGTTTAAAGTTAACGTTTTTGTATCTAACTTGTTGTTTTTAAATGTTTATAAGTTTTTGTTTTAGAGTGTTGTATTGTGGATATGGAGTGTTTTTGGCGCTTTGGGGGATGGCCGTATTTATAAAAGTAGGGGTTAGTTCTTTCAAACTGGATCTGAGGTGTACTTTTGTAGGTATTGAACGATAAAAGCACCAAATAGGTGGGTTGCTATCATCAGCTTGAGTATTTCACTTCATTTTGAGTATCGATCACATTTTTAGTGGAAGCGTAAGCAAGATCCAATTTTGAGGGGCTAGCGCTTTACATCACTATTGAGGTGCCTAGACTGGCGACGATTTGAGGTAATAGGGTAGATGTTATGTGGAGTTGGTTAGCGGTTTCGTTATCTGGTATCGGAGCGATAGCAGGAGCTAAGCATGGGCATGTTACTCAAACCTTAATCTACAAAGTATTCACTTTTGTACTTTTAGCTACAATTGCATTAAGCCAGTCTGAGATTACCACTTACAGCTATTGGATTGTCGGTGGCTTGGTTGTGTCTGCACTGGCGGATATTCTGCATACTCTCTCCAAGAGAAAGCCGCTGCACTTTATCTGTTTCCTAGTAGCACAACTCTGTTATAGCAAAGCGTTTTGGCTGCAACTTTCTGGGCAAGTGGTCTGGTGGCTGTTCGCCCTGTTGCTCGCGGCTTGCGTAGTGGCCTTTTTCTTATTGTTACCTCGTCTTGATAAGTTGGTATTTCCCGTTGTGATTATGGGAATAGTGCTTATCCAATTAGCATGGGCGTCGGGTGAGGTATGGTTGCTTGACCCACACATGTCACATGGTATTGGCTTCATCGGTTGTTGTGTGTTGTTGCTTTCTGCTTTGGCCTACGCATTGAATTGCTATCGAAGCCCGATCAAAGGGGCTTACATGTGGGTGACAGGCAGCTACTTCCTAGCTCATTCTCTCATCGTGGCGTCACTAACCCTTTAGTCGATAACTGCTCTGAGGCTGCGTTATATCAAAGTGCGCTAACAGCAATTCGTTATGCTTGGCGAGATATGACAGACAGGGGAACCTCTAATGACGACTGAAATCCATGCTCACAATGTACTGAACCTATTGAATGAACAAGCTCTAACGCGTGAAGAGTTAGCGGAAAAACTAGCACAAGAATATGGCTCAGAAGCCCGTTTCCACACTTGTAAGCTAAGTGGCTTAGACCTAGATGCATTGCTGACGTTCTTTGTGAAAATGGAGAAGGTGGTGCTAGAGGGTGATAAGCTGAGAACCAATATGGCACGAGTATGTAGCCACTAATTCGATTGTTTTGGGAAGTGGATTACTGCTTCCCTTTAAATCAAACATTTAACACATAATCCTCCCCACTGGGTTCGAAAAGCCGGATTGAGGCTGCTATACTCCGCGCACCTTCGCTTTTCAGGACTTACTCATGGAAATCCTATCTGCAGCTACCATGCTGTTTCTTATTATGGACCCGTTAGGCAACTTGCCGATCGTGCTCTCCATACTTAAACATATCGATCCAAAGCGACGCCGAATTGTTTTGATTCGTGAGCTTATGTTCGCGTTGATTATCCTTTTATTGTTCTTGTTTGCCGGTCAGAGCATTCTGAACTTTTTGCACGTTCAGCCAGAAACCTTAAGTATTTCAGGCGGTATTATCCTGTTTATCATCGCGATTAAGATGATTTTCCCAAGTGCTGGGAGTATCACTGGATTAGCGGCGGGTGAAGAGCCATTTATTGTACCTATGGCGATACCGATGATTGCGGGGCCATCGGTGATTGCAGCCTTGATTCTGCTATCGACTCAGCACCCAGGTAATATGCTGGAGCTATCTGCGGCAGTCTTACTGGCTTGGGGCGCAACTTTCTTTATCTTGATGTTTAATGGTTTCTTCCTGCGTATCCTCGGAGAGCGAGGCCTTAAAGCGGTAGAGCGATTGATGGGTCTATTGCTTATTATGATATCAACGCAGATGTTCCTCGATGGTATCAAAGCTTACATGCTCTCTTAGAGTCCGTTTGCTGACGAACAATATTAAAAAAGCCGCTCAAATGAGCGGCTTTTTTTACATCATGTATTTGCGTCGGATATCGAGCAGAGCAAAGATACCGAAGATTAGAATTGACCACTTCTCCCAGCGCGTCATTGAAATCTTATCGCCAAATGCACCTATGAAGATCAGCATTTGTAGACCGTGCATGAAGAACAAAAATGCCGTCATGATATACAGGGCAATAGCTGCGTTTCCTGGGAATGGATGGAAAATATTTACGATGAGAACAAACCAAACGAAAGCAATAGCCGCTTTGGCTACGGGAATCAGTACATTCATTATTTAAATCCTATTCTGCATTGGTTCTATGGAAAAGGCGGTAACTGGACTGCCCAGTCGTTTTATCACGATAGAGCTCCCAGTTCTCAGGCATGCCTTCCAGCTTAAGTTCTTTTTCAGTTTCGACATACACAACCGCATCTTCAGCCAACCAACCGTTAGATTCGAGTAGGTTGACTGTCTCAGCAAGAAGGCCTTTACGGAAAGGTGGATCCAAGAAAACCACATCATACGGTGTCCCCGGTTTACTGAGGTAAGAGATAGCGTCGATATTCTCTACCTTAATGTTATCGGCCTTCAGTTCTTTAGCGTTGTCTGAAAGCTGTTTAGCCGCCTTTTGGTTCATCTCTAAAAGCGTCACCATCTTCGCTTGGCGAGACGCTGCTTCAAAACCGAGCCCGCCAGAGCCTGCAAATACATCCAGACACGTCGCATTTGGGATATCTTGAGCCACCCAGTTAAAGAGTGTCTCTTTTACTCGGTCAATGGTTGGGCGTAATCCCTCTAAGTCGTGAACTGGGAGTTTTCGACCTCTCCATGAGCCACTGATGATTCTAACAAAGCCTCCAGATGGCTTTTTTTGTGATGTGTTTTGCTGGCGACGTCTTACCATAGATTTTTTGACCGCTAATAAAGTGATACTATATCGAGCCCAATTTAATTTGGTTCGAGTATTAAATAAATTTTGCAATGACAAAGTGTATCAAGCAAACAGCAAGCATATCACTGCTTTGTCATTTTTCTTTACTATTCGTGTCTACAAGTTTGTATTGTAGAACAATAGCAAAGAGTCGACGTGCATTAAGTCAATACAGTTAATTAGTAGATCTAGGAAACTCCTCTGATGGCGGAAAAAAAGAAGCGCGGATTATTATCGTGGCTTGGCTTTGGTGAAGAAGAACAGAGCCCACAAACGCAGACTGACTCTAAAGTAGAGCAGCAAACGGAAGAGCAGCCTCAAGCTGAGGTTGAGCAACCGGTAGAAAAGGAAGAATCTGCACAAGAGGCGGAGTTACAAGAAGAGCTTGAACAGCCAAGTGCTGAGGTTCAACCTGAACAAGCAGAAGCAGAAGCAGAAGCAGAAGCAGAAGCAGAAGCAGAAGCAGAGGTAGAGCCTGAAGTGGTTGCAGAAGAGCCACAAGTTGAAGAAGTTCAAGAGAAACCGACAGAGAGCTTCTTTGCGCGCTTGAAGCGTAGCCTAAGCCGCACTAAAGCCAACATTGGCGCGGGCTTCTTTGGCTTGTTTAAAGGCAAGCAAATTGATGAAGATCTATTCGAAGAGCTTGAAGAACAACTGTTGATTGCTGACGTAGGCATGAACACAACAGTAAAAATCATTGATAACCTAACAGAAAAAGCATCTCGCAATGACCTGAAAGATGGTGAAGCCCTGTATGGTCTATTGAAAGAAGAGATGGCTGATATCTTAAGCCAAGTGGAACAGCCTCTAGAGGTGGATACCACTAAAACGCCTTACGTCATCCTAATGGTAGGTGTAAATGGTGTAGGTAAAACAACGACCATTGGTAAGCTTGCGAAGCAGTTCCAGAATGAAGGTAAGAAAGTGATGCTGGCGGCGGGTGATACCTTCCGTGCTGCAGCGGTTGAGCAGCTTCAAGTATGGGGTAAACGCAACGACGTTCCTGTTATTGCTCAGCACACTGGCGCTGATAGTGCATCGGTTATCTATGATGCGATTGAAGCTGCTAAGGCTCGTGGTGTGGATGTGGTTATCGCGGATACAGCGGGTCGTCTACAGAACAAGAGCAACTTAATGGAAGAGCTGCGTAAAATTGTTCGTGTAATGAAGAAGATTGATGACTCAGCACCACATGAAATCATGCTAACGTTAGATGCAGGTACTGGTCAGAACGCAATCAGCCAAGCGAAATTGTTCAGTGAAGTAGCGCCAGTTACCGGCATTACTCTGACTAAGCTAGATGGTACTGCAAAAGGCGGTGTGATTTTCTCTATTGCTGATCAGTTCCAGATTCCAATTCGCTTTATCGGTGTTGGCGAAGGCATTGACGATCTGCGTCCATTCGAGTCAAAAGACTTTATTGAAGCGTTGTTTAGCCGCGAAGAGTAATTTGGGTAGCAATTTGGTTTGTGTTTAACCTGCTACCTTTTTAAATTTGATAAGAGTGATCGTAAGAGGAATTTTCGGTGATCAAATTTCAGCAAGTGAGCAAGGCCTACCGAGGTGGACGCCAAGCATTACAAAAAGTGGACTTTCATCTTAAGCGAGGTGAAATGGCTTTTTTGGGTGGTCATTCCGGTGCGGGTAAAAGTACACTGCTGAAATTGATCTGTGCGATCGAGCGCCCGACCGACGGGCGCGTTTGGTTCAACGATCACGACATTACTCGAATTCCGAGTAAAGATATTCCCTTCTTGCGCCGTAACATCGGTATTGTCTTTCAAGACCACCGTTTGTTAATGGATCGCTCTATTTACGACAATGTAGCTCTACCAATGCGTATCGAGTCGATTTCTGAAAATGAAATCAAGCGACGCGTTGGTGCTGCATTGGATAAAACGGGCCTTTTAGACAAAGCGCGCTGTTTACCAAGCCAGCTGTCCGGTGGTGAGCAGCAACGTGTGGGTATTGCACGCGCTGTAGTGAATCGACCAACCTTACTCTTGGCCGATGAGCCGACCGGTAACCTAGACCCAGAATTATCGAACCGAGTTTTAAGACTGTTCGAAGAGTTTAATCGAGCAGGAGTGACCATCCTTTTAGCTACGCATGATGTGGGGTTAGTAAACACTCGCCCACAATATCGTCATTTCGAGTTAAACCAAGGCTTCTTAAGTGAGGTAGAAGACTATGGCCGTTAATAAACGTCTTAAAAAGGCGAAACCAAAGCGCGCCAACAATCGTGCGGCAAGTGATGGCTTTTTAGTGGTTCACTGGAAGCAGGCGAAGTCTTCTCTATCTGAATTGTGGCAGCGCCCACTGGGAAATTTACTGACTTTAGCCGTAATCTCTATGGCATTGGCGATGCCAGCGTGTTTGTACCTACTGGGTAAAAACGTGGGTGAGGCTGCACAAGATGTGGCAAGCCCTTCTCAGGTTAGCGCCTATATAGAAGAGGGTATCCCTGAACCTAGAGTGATGGTGATGAAGGATGAGATTGAAAGCTGGCCACAAGTGGATCTAGTGGAATACATCTCACCACAACAGGGACTTGCAGACCTTAGCCAGTACTCAGGTTTCAATGATGCACTGACGATTCTTGATGATTACTCACTACCAGGTGTATTGATCATCACACCGAGCGTTGAAACAGACACGGAAATTAAAGCACTGGCTAACCAAGTCAAAGAACAACCCTCGGTGACTGACGTTCGCCTTGATGAAGATTGGTTAGCAAGACTCGATGCGATTAAGGCACTGGCTACTGTCATCGTAGTGACATTAACCTTCCTTATGCTGGGAGCGGTATTTCTAATTATTGGTAATACCTTGCGCTTTAATGTGCTTGCTCACAAAGAAGAGATCCAAACCATGAAGCTAATCGGGGCGACCGATAGTTTCATCCTACGCCCTTATCTGTATACAGGTATGTGGTTTGGCGTATTGGGCTCTATCAGTGCGTGGATCATGACCGCATTGATTACTGTATTACTCAACAGTGCAGTGGACGATTTAGCGCAGTTATACGACAGTCATTTCCGCTTAATTGGCTTAAGCTGGGATGAATCTTTGCTGCTTTTGATTGTTGGAACCTTGCTTGGTAGCGTGGCAGCAAAACTTTCTGCCCAAAGACACCTAAAAGAAATTGAACCTGTTTAGGTGAATTGAGTCATATTTAGACGAGAAATAGACACATGTTAGTCAGTTTTCGCCTTGTATAGACGAATTGATTATGCATAATTACTTCCCCCTTCTTGAATCCTGTTCATTTTAGGTTCAAGATTAGCGGGTTCTAATAGAAAGACTACTCCAGATCAGAGATTGATGAGGAACCGAATGGCAAACCAAGCGTATCAAATGGCTTTAGTCACACAAGATAGCCTAGACAGCTATATCCGCTCAGCAAACAGCTACCCAATGCTAACTGCTGAAGAGGAGCGTGGACTTGCAGAGCGATTACATTACAAAGGTGAGATCGAAGCTGCGAAAGGCTTGATCCTTTCACACCTACGATTCGTGGTTCATGTAGCGAGAGGTTACTCTGGTTACGGCCTGCCTATGGCTGACCTTGTTCAAGAAGGTAATATTGGTCTAATGAAGGCGGTAAAACGCTTTAACCCTGAAGTTGGGGTAAGACTGGTATCTTTCGCTGTTCACTGGATCAAAGCTGAAATCCATGAGTACGTACTTCGTAACTGGCGTATCGTTAAGATTGCGACGACGAAAGCGCAGCGTAAGCTGTTCTTCAATCTGCGTAAATCTAAGAAGCGTCTAGGTTGGTTCAACAACGGTGAAGTTGAAACTGTTGCTCGCGAGTTAGGTGTAGAGCCTTCTGAAGTTCGTGAAATGGAATCTCGTCTTGCGGCGCAAGATGCGACCTTTGAAGCACCTATGGACGACGATGACGGCGGTTCAGCTTACACAGCACCTGTTTACTACCTAGAAGACAAAGCGTCAGACGTAGCTGAAACGGTTGAAGCAGCAAACTGGGAAACCCATACCAATAACCGTCTTGGCCATGCACTAGCAAGCCTAGATGACCGCAGCCAGCACATTGTGCGCTCTCGTTGGTTAGATGACGATAAAGCCACGCTGCAAGATCTCGCTGAAACCTATAACATCTCAGCAGAGCGTGTTCGTCAGCTAGAAAAGAATGCAATGAAGAAGCTAAAGCAAGCTGTCGGCGACTTCTAAGCCCACACACAATTTTTTGAAAAGGCCGAGATCGAGAGATCTCGGCCTTTTTGTTTGGATCGCATTTTAGTGTCTTCGCGATCGAAACTTTCAAGTCGAGATTGTGGATAACTCTGTGAGGAGTTTCTTTGTCAGTTGTCAAAAAGCAGGGTGTAGTAAGGCTTGCAGGCGGTTTTGTAGATGGGGATAGTTTCAAGTTAACCCACAGATAGATCAGGATCATTACTACATCTTGTGGATCCATTTCTCTTAAAACACTTTATTCACGCAATTCACAGATTTATCCACATATGGTGTAAAAGTGATCGCTGGTGGATAACCTTATTAAGTCGGTGTAAATGTTAGCCTTGGGATAGGTTACAATGGCATCAAAGTAAATCAGTACAAGAGAAAGTCATGGACCAGTTTAAACATATTGATGTGCAAGGTGCTCAAACACTCATTGAGCAGAGCGACGCACGCCTAGTAGATATCCGCGATCCACAGTCATTTGCCGTTGCGCACCCAGAAAGTGCGTATCATTTGACGAATGACACCATGGTGGCGTTTATGGATGAGGTAGAATTTGAACAGCCTATCCTTGTGATGTGTTATCACGGCATTAGTAGCCAAGGTGCGGCGCAGTATCTAGTCAACCAAGGCTTTGAAGACGTATATAGTGTTGATGGAGGCTTTGAAGCTTGGCATCGTGCTCAGCTCCCTGTCGTGACAGGCTAGTTTGCTTCCTTAGACAAATTTAAGCAGGAAACTCCAATGGTAAGATTGATGGTATTGAATAATGCGCGTGTTGCGCAGGCCTTCATTGACTATATGGCGTCGCGTCATATTTCGATTCAGATGTCTCCAGAAGGTGAAGGACGTGTCGCGCTGTGGCTGATTGATGCTCAACATCAAGTGGAGACAGAAGCGGAGCTCAACCGTTTTCTGTCTGAACCGAACCACAAGCGTTATCAAGCTGCTTCCTGGGATGTTGCTGAAACGCGTAAAAGCCAGTTTCATTACCATACTCCGAGCTTTCTAAGCATGATTAAGGCTAAAGCGGGCCCCGTTACACTCAGCATTATGCTGTTGTGTGTGGTGATTTTTGCTCTGCAGCAACTTGGCTTCAATCAGCAGATCTTTCAAATACTGCATTTTCCGGCTCTGGATGGGCAACAGTGGCAATTGTGGCGCTGGCTTAGCCATGCGGTGCTTCATTTCTCCGTTATGCACATAGCCTTTAATATTCTGTGGTGGTGGCAGCTTGGCGGTGATATTGAGAAGAAGCTAGGTGGTCTGAAGCTACTGCAGATTTTCGCTCTATCATCGGCGCTGTCTGGCGCAGGGCAATATTGGGTCGAGGGTGCTAACTTTGGCGGGTTATCTGGAGTTGTGTACGCGCTAGTTGGTTATCTGTGGGTTGTGAGCACTAAGGCTCCTCAATTAGGACTAACCATACCGAGACAGATCGTCGGCTTCATGCTGATCTGGTTAGTGCTTGGTTACATGCAACCGTCTATGGCGATTGCTAACACCGCACACCTAGCGGGTTTGATTGCCGGTGTCGGTATCGGCTGGATTGATTCAATGAAATCAAAGTCTATCGCTTAGCGATATTGGTGGTGAGTTTTCTGTGAAAACGAAAAAGCGGCTCGATGAAGCCGCTTTTTTTATCTCGATTTGGTCATCGCCTTATTGGTACAGGTACTTAGTAAATAAGAGGTCGGCAATGATGGTTTTGCCTGTTTCTGGCAATAGGATCTCATTAAGTCGATCAACTAAGGTTTTACGCAAGTCTTCGCGACCAGAAAGCGACTTAATGGTCTCTTCATTCTGTTTACCAAGGAGCTCAATCACGGCATCGCGAATAAGGGGCTGGTGAAGCTCAATGGCTGGGAGGTCAGTTGAGTTGGCAACCATAATGTCGATGCGCACTTGAATGTAACCCAGCTTCTTACCTTTAGTATAAAAGTTAGTAGTGAGATCCGGTTCTAGCGTGAAGTACGCCAGCTTGGGTGCAGATTCCTCCTCCGCCAATGAAGGCAAAGAAAAAAGTAGGGTGATTGCTAGAAATATTTGGGCTACATAACGTTTGTGCATATTTGTGACTTTTCTTTAGTTTAATCGCGATATTCGAAACGCGTTTGTCTTGTTACAATGAGCGGTCTAAATCTAAATACGTTTATAACACAGCTTGCGGCTAAAACAGCTCGGAAGTTGATGCTTTATTGTACGTGTAAAGTCACCTATTGAATACCAGTATGAATCAGCCAATATCGCTGTATCTTAATTCGTTAATGAATGTAGATTGGCAAAATACAGAAAAATTTGATTTTCCGAATCAAACCATCAAAGGGTGGTTAATGGAGCAAGGCTCGTTATCTCGTCGTTTGGGTGAGTGCTGTGAGCACTTATCGGTCGAGTTACTTCATAATCAAGTCGTGGAACGCTCAACACTACAACACGACGAAGAGACTTTGCTTTCATCATCAGATTGCTTACTTCGTAAGGTTATTCTGAAGGGAGACGGTGAGCCTTGGGTACTTGGCCGCACGTTAATTCCACGCCTTACCTTGGATGATCAACACTCAGATCTGTCTCAGCAGGGCAATGTACCACTCGGGTTGACGGTGTTTAGCGCAGAAAACGTTAAGCGTGATGCACTGCAAGTCGGTTGGGTTATGGTAGGCGAAGAGCGCCTGCTTGCTCGTCGTTCGCGTTTATGGATGAACCATAAGCCAATGTTAGTGGCGGAACTTTTTTTACCAACTTCACCCATTTACTCTAAGGAGAGTGTGTAAATGCTGGCCACAAAAGCGAAAGCGTATTGGCAGTTAACGCGAATGGATCGCCCGATTGGAACCTTATTACTGTTGTGGCCAACCTTATGGGCGCTAGTGATTGCAGCCAATGGCTTACCAGATTTATCGGTATTAGTGGTATTCGTGTTGGGTGTGGTGTTAATGCGCTCGGCAGGATGTGTGATTAACGATTTTGCCGATCGCAAAGTTGATGGCCACGTAAAACGCACTAAGCAACGACCTTTACCTTCGGGAGCGGTATCCAGTAAAGAAGCGGTAGCTCTGTTTTTGGTGCTAGCCATTGTCTCTTTTCTGCTGGTGTTAACCATGAACACGCTGACCATTCAGTTGTCGTTTATTGGTGTGGGCTTAGCGTTTATCTATCCTTTCATGAAACGCTTTACTCATCTGCCACAACTATTTCTGGGTTTGGCCTTCAGCTGGGCGATTCCTATGGCGTGGGCTGCACAAACTAATGAACTACCGGGTGTTGTGTGGTTCGTATTTGCCATCAACGCACTATGGACCATTGCTTATGATACTCAGTATGCGATGGTTGACCGAGACGATGACCTTAAGATTGGCATCAAGTCGACCGCGATTCTGTTTGGCCGCCAAGATAAGCTAGTAATTGGTGTGCTGCAGTTAATTACTTTGGCGATGTTGATTGCGCTTGGTATGCACTATCAACTGGGCGGGAGCTTCTACTGGAGCCTGCTGGTTGTCGGTGGATTGTTTGTATATCAGCAGCACCTAATTCGCCACCGAGATCGAGACCTCTGCTTCCAAGCCTTTTTAAACAACAACTATGTTGGAATGGCAGTGACCGCAGGCTTACTTATCGCATTCTGGTAAAAAAACATCACATATAAAAAAGGCACCCAATGGGTGCCTTTTCTGTTTTTAAGCGAGTTATTCTGCTTGGTGAATACTCTCTTCGATCGTCAAGCGAACTTCAGGGTAAAGCATCGAGTAAAGCAATTTAGCGAAAACAGCGGTCTTCTCTAAATCGCAGTTACCGTCGCTATCTAAGTACGCTTGTTGTTTTAGCGTTGCGAACATTGAAGCAAATACGCCCTTGTCGAAAAACTCTGGAGCATTAATGCCGTGCAGGCGACCTAGACGCTGCGCGATATCTTGACTCTTCTGCTCAAGCTCTGATTTATCGAGGTCTGGATTCTCTGCCAGAAGGTTCAATGCGATCGAGTAACGCTGCAGTGTTTCAGAGATAGTACGGCCCAACAGCATCAGCGGTTGGCTGTTAGATTGGTTGATCGTGACTTCGTTGTCTTTCACCATGATCATACCCTGGCGTTCCAGCTCAGAGATAATGTTGGCGACAACTTCCTCTAACTTATCCTCTGGGTAGCTAAGGAACAGCTCCTTCTTAAGGAACGGGTAGATGATCGCCACATTCTTCTGGATGTCTGTAATCGACAGCTCTCGTTGACGAATCAGCATCTGCGCGACCAATGATGGCAGTGCGAATAGATGGATGATGTTGTTACGGTAGTAAGTCATCAGGATCGATTGGTGACGGTCGAGCGAAATGATGTCGCCCATAGTGTCTGACTCGATCAAGAACTTATTCAGAGCTTCAGCGTGTTTCACTAAATCTTCAGCACTGTCTTTCGGTACTGTGAATGTCTCAGAGTAAGGCACATTCTTCAATAGCGATAGGTAGCAATCAATCTGTGATACCAGTGAGTCACGGGATAGTGCACGTTGACGCGAAGCAAGCAGAGCGGTTGCACACAGAGTCAGTGCGTTGGTTGCTGCTGCATCATTAATGTTTGTCATCATCTTGATCGCAAGATCGTTCACAACTGGTGTCATCCATTGTGGCTTGCTAGTGCCAATCGGATCGATGTCTTTAGTCCATTCTGGAGAGTGCTCATTCAGGTATTGGTTTAGCTGAATTGGTTCACCAAAGTTAACGTAGCCCTTACCAAAGTTGCGTAGCTTGCGAATAGTACGAAGCACCAAGCCAGCGTTCTCTTTCTCTTTACGTTTACCACGCAGCTCTTTAGCGTAAGTGGCTACTTCCATTACGTGCTCGTAGCCGATGTAAACAGGCACTAGGGTCACTGGACGGTTCATACCACGCAGCATCGCCTGAATGGTCATCGCTAGCATGCCGGTTTTTGCTTGTAGCAAACGACCTGTACGAGAGCGACCACCCTCACTGAAGTACTCTACCGAATAACCTTTTGCGAATAGCTCGGCTAGATACTCACGGAAAATGGTTGAGTACAGCTTGTTGCCTTTAAAGCTACGACGAATGAAGAAAGCACCACCGTGACGGAAGATTGGGCCTGCAGGGAAGAAGTTCAGGTTAATACCCGCTGCAATATGCGGAGGAACCATACCTTCGTGGTACAGCACATAAGAGAGCAGTAGGTAGTCCATGTGGCTACGGTGACAAGGTACATAAACAATCTCGTGACCGTCTTGTGCCAGTTTGCGAACCGTAGATGCATTGTTGATGTGCAGGCCTTGGTAAAGTTTATTCCACAACCAACCCAAGATTTTCTCACCGCGTTTGATCAGAGAGTAAGAGAAGTTAGCTGCAATCTCATCCATGATGTCTTGCGCTTCTTTGCTCGCTTTCTCAATCGAGATGTTTTTCGACTTCGCTTCGTCTTCTATCGCTTTTTTGATCGCTTCTGATTTCAGTAGGCGGTCGAACAACGCTTGGCGGCTTGGAAGATTCGGGCCAGACGCCGCTAGCTTTTGGCGCGAGAAGTGGATACGTGCTACGCGTGCCAGCTTGTGTGCAATGGTGCTGTCAGTGCCGTGAGAGTTCGCCATGTAGCGCAGTGATACCACTGGGCTGAAACGAACTAAACAATCACGACCAGCTAGAAGAACCGCTCTTGATTTCTCTAGACCATTCATCGCTTGTAGATAAGGTTTTTGGGTATTTTCTTTACCCGGCTTACGTCCCCACAACACGGTTGCTGGGATAACTTGAACGTCTAGCTCTGAATCAGACTCATGAAGCTGAAGTAGCTCGGTGAACACGGCGATCGATGAGCTTGGTACGTGGTCATCATCTTGAACTAGGGTTTTGCGCGACGCGATAAACACGTAGCGTTGCAGTGATTTACCATTAATCTCAAGTGGGCTCAGTGGATCAGGAAGCCCAAGCTCTAATGCATGTTTTTGTAGAGTTAGGAGATCGACACTCGAGCGGAAAGGTAACGCATATACAATTGGTTTGCCTAAATCAATGTTCAAATCTTCAATAGGGTTTGAAGGAATGGATGTACCTTTTACCAATACGGATAAAGGAAGCTTCATCATTGAACGTGAAAAAGATTGTCCAGAAGACATATAGGTTCACTGCCTCAGTAGTTTTTTGTCATGCTCAAGCGTATCTCTATTTTTAATTAGTGATTTAAAATAGGGATAGGCCTAGGCGTAAATTTAATCGATGCAAGAATACCAGAAACTGGTCTAACCTTTTAATGGAATTAGTCATAATGGCGTTAAGTTTGCGGAAAATCATTCATCGACTGATTGAGTATAGGTTTAATCGTCACCAATTTTTAAAGCCTTTGATTAAAACAACGACTTAGCTGACTGTTTATAAAGTTATAAAAAGTAGCCCGTTGTTTAAAAATGAACTAAAAACAACCAATTGCTTTGCTTTTGTTCAGTTACTGGATATACTCACAGTCAACTGTATAAAAAGACAGGTGACTCATGAAGCCGTTAACGCCCCGCCAACAACAAGTCTTCGACCTGATTAAAAACAAGATCGAAGAGTCCGGTATGCCACCGACACGTGCTGAAATCGCGCGTGAATTAGGCTTTCGCTCTGCTAATGCTGCAGAGGAACATTTAAAAGCTCTAGCTCGAAAAGAAGCTATTGAGATCATTCCGGGTGCGTCTCGTGGTATTCGCATCTTGCTTGATGACGCTGCCAACGACGAAGAAGGTCTACCTTTGATCGGTCAAGTGGCAGCGGGTGAGCCTATCCTTGCTCAAGAGCATGTAGAAACGCATTACCAAGTGGACCCTGGTATGTTTAAGCCACAAGCAGATTTCTTACTGCGTGTTAATGGCGAAAGTATGAAAGACATCGGTATTATGGATGGCGATCTACTGGCTGTGCACAAAACGCAAGATGTACGCGACGGTCAGGTTGTGGTAGCACGTGTCGACGATGATGTAACGGTTAAGCGTCTAGAGCGTAAAGGCTCAACGGTACTACTACATGCTGAAAACGAAGAGTTTTCTCCAATCCAAGTGGATCTAGAGACCCAGCACTTAGCCATTGAAGGTTTAGCGGTTGGTATCATTCGCAACACAGATTGGATGTAATATCACACAATGAGTTATTGATATTTATTCTCAATAACTTGTTATTGTAATTGATATTCATTATCATCTTCCTTGTCGAGCTACAAGGAAGATGAACATGTCGAATCAAAACAAACCTCAGTCAACACTGCTTTCCTCAAAGCGCAGCGCTGCCCGTAAGCCGATGGCGCAGCAAGACATGGCTCATTCTGAATTTCATGTTCCTAGCAATCTTATCCAACCTCTTTGGTTTCGCAGTCGAGAAAGCCTCGCTGACGATGGCCTCGTTTACGATCCAATTGCAGCGCAAGCGTGTACCCGCTGTCGTCTTGCACCGGAGTGTTTAACGGGAGAGCTCGACCAGCAACAGCTTCTGTACGCGACACTGACTCAGCTTTGTGACAACCAGATTCAACAGTACCTATCTCATAACCCTGAGGCGTGGATCATTAACGTTGGGGCAGGGCTTGATACACGTTTCTACCGTTTAGATAACGGCCGTTGTCATTGGGTTGAATTGGATGTCACTGAAAACTTGGTGTGGCGCCAGCGTTTATTCCATAAAAATGAACGTTATCGCTTAGAGTGTGGTTCAGTGAATGATCTGACTTGGCTTGATGAACTGAATATCCCAGAGCAGGCGCCAGTGATGATTGTTTGTGAGCATGCACTGCTCGATTGCGATGAACAAACCACTGCGCACTTTATTCAAGCGCTAAGCCGTCAATTTACTCATGCACATGCCTGTTTAGTTCTTGCGGGGGATAAGACCTCAAGCAAGCTTGGTCAAAAGCTAGGTTCTGGCGAATACGCGCACGGTTTAGCTTCTCCTGTTGATAGCGTGTTGAATTGGCTACCATGGACTCAATGGGTCAAAGCCTTCTCACCTTTGGATCAACAATGTAACCGCTGGAAGCTATGGCAAAGAATGTTGAGTAAGTTGACTCAATACAAGAAGCGACTGGCTCCACAACTTATCGTGATGAAGTGGTAGAGGTATTCTTCTTCCCACTCTCTATCAAGCTCCAGTCATAAAATAGTGAATCTCTACCCCCTAGGTTAAACTATCACCTCAAATCAAAGAGGTGATCGTGAAGCTATTTCTCCCCCAATCTATTGTTCAAACTTTAACGAATTTATCGGTTCACCAGCGAGTACTAATGCTCGCCATACCTATGGTTCTCTCCAATATAACCGTCCCACTGCTTGGTTTGGTTGATGCAGCTGTTATCGGTCACCTAGAGCATGCTTGGTATCTGGGTGGTGTCGCACTCGGTGGCACCATGATCAGTGTGACCTTTTGGCTGCTTGGTTTTTTACGAATGTCGACGACAGGCTTGGCGGCGCAATCTTATGGAGCCAGCGATAATCAGCAATTAGGTTTGGTGTTCGTACAGGGCATTACCATGAGCTTGGGTTTTGCTGCCTTGTTTTTACTGCTGCACAGCATGATCGCTGAAGTGGTGTTTTCTTTAAGTAGCGCCAGCGATCAGGTGAAGTTTTATGGTGAGCAGTATTTTTCGATTCGTGCTTGGAGTGCTCCTGCAGCCCTGAGTAATTTTGTGATTCTTGGCTGGCTGCTTGGAACACAAAATGCCAAAGCGCCGATGTGGATGGTGATCATCACTAATGTCACTAATATCGTTTTTGATGTGGTGTTTGTAATTGGATTTGGTTGGCAAGTTGAAGGGGCCGCTTATGCTTCGGTACTTGCTGATTATATGGGACTGTTGTTTGGCTTGATATGTGTGGCACGTGTTTGGTCGAAGAGGCAGTTGCCAGCAATCTTGTCCTTGGTGAAACAGACCACTCAAGGGCTTTCTCGTTTCGTAAAACTTAATCGCGATATCTTTTTACGTTCTCTGTGCTTGCAAGCCACTTTTACTTTTATGACTTTCCAAGGCGCAAGTTTTGGCGATGATGTGGTTGCTGCCAACGCGGTACTGATGAGTTTCTTGATGATCATCTCTTATGGGATGGACGGTTTTGCCTATGCGATGGAGGCGATGGTAGGAAAGGCCATTGGTGCTAAAGATAAGCAAGAGTTGAATCAGTCTCTCGTAGGTACTTTTTTCTGGAGCTTAATCATTTGTCTTGGCCTGACTGCGGTGTTCATGATGCTAGGTAGCAACATGGTCAATATGATCACAACCATACCTGAGGTAAAAGCGCAGGCGATGATTTACTTACCTTGGCTCGTCGCAATGCCTTTGGTGTCGATGTGGTGTTTCTTATTAGACGGTATTTTTATCGGCGCGACCAAGGGACAAGAGATGCGCAATAGCATGTTTGTTGCGACCTGCACTTTCTTCCTTATCTTCTTTTTAGCCTCATCGTTTGAGAACCATGCACTATGGTTTGCGATGATTTGTTTCATGGGAATGCGTGGAATTGGGCTAGCGGTATTGTTTATTAGACAGTGGAAAAGGAATGAGTTCTTGGCTTAGTGTACAGATAGATAAGCATTTAGAATACCATGATCTAATTACTATCTGAGTGTTGTTAAGTCTTTGATTTAAAATGAAACAGCAAGCGTGTGTGCTTGCTGTTTTAGTATTTGGCCTGTAGGTGGTCAAATGCTCCTAAGGCGGTACAGCCTACTTAGAATAAACGATTCAAACCGTTAAGCGCTGCAACACGATAAGCTTCTGCCATGGTCGGATAGTTGAAGGTCGTATTCACGAAATACTCGATGGTATTCGCTTCGCCTTTCTGCTCCATAATCGCTTGGCCGATGTGAATGATTTCTGCAGCACGCTCACCAAACACATGGATGCCCAATATTTCCTTAGTTTCACGATGGAATAGAATCTTTAAGCTACCGATGTCTTTACCTGCAATTTGTGCACGGGCTAGGTGTTTGAATGAAGAGCGTCCCACTTCGTAAGGTACTTTGGCTGCAGTAAGCTCTTGCTCGGTTTTACCAACAGAGCTGATCTCTGGAATGGTGTAGATGCCGGTTGGGATATCTTCAATCAGGTGGCTTTCTGCTTCGCCTTTGACAATTGCTTGCGCTACAAATCGACCTTGGTCGTATGCGGCACTCGCTAGGCTAGGGTAGCCAATCACATCACCCACCGCATATACGTGGCTGACACTGGTTTGGTAGTTGGCGTTGACCGAAACTTGGCCACGTGAGTCCGCTTCCAAGCCAACCGCTCCAAGGTTGAGTTTGTCGGTATTACCCGTTCGGCCATTTGCATAAAGCAGACAGTCAGCACGCATCTTCTTGCCTGATTCTAAGTGGATGATGACTCCATCGTCTGTACCCTCAATTCGCTCAAACGTTTCATCGTTGCGAATTACGACACCGCTATTCCAGAAGTGATAAGAGAGCGCATCAGACGTTTCATTGTCTAGGAATGACAATAGTCGGTCTCGAGTATTGATAAGGTCTGTCTTTACTCCCAATCCGCGGAAGATAGATGCGTACTCACAACCTATAACACCAGCACCGTAAATGATGATGTGTTGCGGGTCGTGTTTTAGTGACAGGATTGAGTCGCTGTCGTAAATACGCTCATGTAGGAAGTCGACGTTTTCAGGTTGGTAAGGTCTTGAGCCTGTCGCAATAACAAACTTATCTGCGGAGTAGAGCTCTTCTGTACCGTCACTTTGCATTACAGAAACCGTGTTGCTATCAATGAAGCGCGCAGTACCAAAGACTAATGTACATTGATTGCGATCGTAGAAACCTTGGCGAAGTCGCGTTTGCTTGTCGATTACAGATTTAGCGTGACCAAGAATGTCGGAGAAGGTGGCGTGGAGGCTTTTATTGTTTTGGCAAAAGAGTGGGTTGTTATTGAATTCGATAATACGACTAACCGCGTGTCGTAGTGCCTTCGATGGGATGGTACCCCAGTGAGTACATCCGCCGCCTACGCTACTTTCTTTTTCAATGATGGCTACATTCAACCCGGCTTTGGTTAATCCCATCGCTGCCCCTTCACCGCCGGGGCCACTACCAATCACGATCACATCAAAGTGGTTCGAATGCGACATAGAAATCTTCCTTGTTATATTTGTTTAACATTGCTTTAGCGAGATTTTAACTGATTCCGTTATTTGGTACATGAAAAGGGCATCAGAGAGTCGAGCTGATCACGCAGTGTTAAAGAAAAAGTCATATTTGGTATGTTGTATGTCTCCAAATTACAGCTCCGCGATTGAAATTTTGTTCTCGAACGTATTTACTTCGGTACGTGAACAAAGAGGGGTGTCTGATGTCATATAAAGCGAGAATTCCTTATAAAATAGAGTGATTCGCGTTATATTTACCTGAGTATTAGGCATGCCTGTTTAGGCTGTAAAAGAAGAAATTGATAAAGTATGAAACCAATGGGAATTCGCGCACAGCAAAAAGAAAAAACTCGTCGAAGCTTAATCGATGCTGCGTTCAGTCAGTTGAGTGCTGACCGTAGTTTTTCAAACCTGAGCTTAAGAGAGGTTGCTCGCGAAGCCGGCATTGCCCCAACTTCTTTCTATCGTCACTTCAAAGACATGGATGAACTCGGTTTGACCATGGTTGATGAAGGTGGCTTGTTACTGCGTCAGTTGATGCGTCAAGCAAGGCAACGAATCGTAAAAGAAGGCAGTGTTATCCGCACCTCGGTTGAAACCTTTATGGAGTTCATCGAAAGCAGCCCAAACGTATTCAGACTGTTATTGCGCGAACGTTCAGGAACCTCATTTGAGTTTCGAACAGCCGTCGCAAGAGAAATGCAGCACTTTGTTGCGGAAATGACGGAATATCTAATAGGTACGGGGATGACTCGTGAAGAGGCTTTTACCCAAGCAGAAGCATCAGTCACCTTGGTATTTAGTTCCGGCGCAGAAGCTTTGGATTTAAATAGCCGTGAGCGAGATGAACTTGCTGAGCGGTTGATTATGCAATTGCGAATGATAGCCAAAGGGGCTTATTGGTATCGCAAAGAACGTGAACGTAACCGACTAAAAGGCGGGATTGAATAATGTCGAATGAAAAGAATACTGTGAACCGCGGTTCAGAAAGAAAAACACTGGTACTGGCTCTTGTTGCGGGTGTCTGTGGTGACGCATTGTTATCTTGGGTAACGATGAGCGAAGTTGGTTTCTCTATTTTCCCTCTTATTGCGCTAGTACTGGCTGTTCAAGCTCTGTACCAAGAGTACCTAGCAAACCCAGTATCTGAAGATATCCCACTAGTTGGCCTAGCGTGTTTCTTCGTTGGTGCATTTGGCCACTCGGCATTTGTGAAAGCACAACACCCAGAAGCTGGCTCTAACTTCTTTGCTATCATCGTGGCAATGCTGCTACTCGCATGGGTAGGTAAGAAACTAGGATTTATGTCTAAGTCAGCGTAACTTCAACTGAATAGACAATAAAAAACGAGCCGCGTGGCTCGTTTTTTTTGATTTGAAGAACCGATCGTTAAGGTCGGTTCTTTTGTATCTATTGTTTCTATTTAGCTTTGCGCTCTAAGAACACACCAGCTTCCATGTGGTGGGTGTATGGGAACTGATCGAACAGGGCAAAACGCGTGATGTTGTGAGTTTCGCTCAGAATGTCTAAGTTCTCTTTTAATGTGTCTGGGTTACAAGAGATGTACATGATGCGTTCATAGCCTTGTACCATTTTACACGTATCAACATCCATACCTGATCGCGGAGGATCAACAAAGATCGTGTTGCAGTTGTAGCTCTTTAGGTCGACATTAGCTTGTTTTAGACGACGGAACTCGCGCTTACCTTCCATTGCTTCAGTAAAATCCTCAGCCGACATACGAATTATCTGAACGTTGTCGATGTTGTTTGCTGCAATATTGTATTGCGCAGAGTCTACCGATGGCTTAGCCAGCTCAGTTGCGAGTACTCGTTCGAAGTTTTGTGCCAGCGCTAAAGAGAAGTTGCCGTTACCACAGTACAGCTCAAGCAGGTCACCTTTACTTTCTTGAGTACAGTCTACCGCCCACTCCAGCATTTTTTCCGCAATCTTACCGTTAGGCTGTGTGAAGCTATTCTCTACTTGTTGGTAAATGTAGCTGTCGCCATTCACGTTAAGCTTTTCAATTACGTAGTCTTGGTCTAGCACAATCTTCATCTTACGTGCACGGCCAATTAGGTTTAGGTTGAAACCTTCGTCATTAAGTTGCTGCTTAAGTGCTTTTGCGTTTTCAATCCACTCTTCATCAAGTTGACGGTGGTATAGAAGCGATACAAGTACTTCACCACTTAGGGTTGAAAGGAAGTCGACTTGGAACAGTTTGTGACGCAGGGACGGGTTACCCTTCATTGCTTCCATTAGTAGTGGCATTAGGTCATTGATAAGACGGCTTGCTGCTGGAAACTGATCAACGCGGTATTTCTCTTTGGTTTCTTGATTGAACATCACATAGTACATGTCATCACCCTCATGCCACACGCGGAATTCTGCACGCATGCGGTAGTGCTGTTCTGGTGACTCATACACTTCTAAATCAGGCACATTGTATTGTGAGAACATCTCAGTCAGACGCTCGGTCTTTTCTGCCAGTTGTTCTTGGTAGCGTTGCGGGTTTACATCTAAAGTCGCCATTGTTATGCCTTTTGCTGTGGTGCGTTCAAATCAAGAGCGCAGATTTTATTCAATCACAGCCTCTTGTCCAGTGTTGAGAGCCATTACCTGTAAATTGGCAATGAAAACTATAGCTTATAACTATCTTAGACTAGACAAATTATCCATAGGACAATAGTATCCTTCACAAGCTGGTGCCATTTAGATGTATAGATGGCTGAAAAGGGAATCTGGTGTAAATCCAGAACTGACGCGCAGCGGTAAAAGAGAACGAGTATTCACCAAGACACTGCATATAGGATTATGTGGGAAGTCGAATATTAGGTAACCACTAGGTTGAGCTCTTGAGTCCGAATACCTGCCAGCAGCTAAGTCACAATATTTGGCTTGGTAGGAATTTACGCGATTTAGGATCATAATATGAACAAGTCCCTTTTAGCGATAGCTGTAGCGTCGCTGCTTTCACCTATCTCCAATTTACACGCCCAAGAAGCCTCTGCCGATGAAACCATGGTGGTGACGGCGAACCGTTTTGAGCAGTCTGCAGCTTCAACGCTAGCCGATGTCGAAGTGGTAACTCGTCAAGATTTTCAGAGAACACAAGCTAAAACAATTCCTGATGTACTACGTCGACTGACTGGGATTCAAATAACGCAAAATGGCGGTAGAGGTCAGCTAGCTTCTATATTTGTTCGTGGTACAAGCTCTGATCAGGTGCTGGTTTTAGTCGATGGGGTTCGATTTGCTAGAGCAGCAAAAGGGGCGGTTGACTTCAACCAAATTCCTTTAAGTTACGTTCAACGTATCGAGTATGTTCGAGGTGCTCGAGCGTCTCTATATGGTTCGGAAGCAATCGGTGGTGTAATTAACATCATTACTATTGCACGTGCTACGGAAGAATCAACAACGTTGAGTGCGGGCTTGGGTAGCTTAGATTACCAAGAGTTGAGTTTAGCATCAGGTGTTGCAACATCTGAAAATGGCCAGCTAAATCTAGCAATTAGCCATGAAAGTGATGAAGGATACAACGTTAAACCTGTTCTTGGTGTTAATGATGGTGACCGACATGGTTTTGAAACATTAAATGGCTTGATCGGTTATACCCACGACTTAAATGAGCAGTTCAGCGTTTTTGGAAATGTTCGCGCTTACGAAAACATCTATCAGTATGACAACACATTCAGTGGAACACGTAGTTACATGGAGTCTGAAAAGGACGACTTATCAGTATCTATTGGTGGTGCTTACCAAGGAACTAAGCTGCGTTCAGAAGTGCAAGCTACTGTTCAAAGCCAAGACTCATGGAATTACGAGTATGGAAAAAGCAAAACGTCAGGCACCCAAGATGAACTTGAACAAACTAATGTTCAATGGATTAACAGTTATCAACTAAACAAAAATGTGGTTCTTGCTGGTGGCGCAGATTGGCGTGATGAATCTTACGTTGATAAGAATGCGAACAAAACTTTCGACCGTTCTAACTTAGCTTTATTTGGCTTGTCTTCAGTAACTTTAGAGTCAGCAACTCTAGAAGCTAGTGCTAGGGTTGATGATAATGAAGAGTTTGGAACTGAGACTACCTACAACCTAGGTGCTGGTTATCAGTTTATTCCTGAGTTTGGTATTAAAACATCTTATGGTACCGCGTTTAAAGCGCCGAACCTTTACCAACAGTATGACCCTTCATACGGAACTCAAGATCTTAAGCCTGAAGAATCTGATGCGATTGAGCTAGGTTTCTATGGGGTAGTGAAGGACGTATATTGGACATTGACGGGATATGATTACAAGATAACGAACCTAATTGACTATCATCCAACAACTTACAAGTATATTAACGTTGATGGCGAGACTCACATTCAAGGTATCGAACTTACTGCTGAGTTTGACACAGGTATAATTCAACACCAATTGAGTGCGGATTATAAAGATGCCGAGGGTGATGATGGTAAACAATTACAACGTAGAGCAAAAGAGTTATACAAGTGGAATGCGCTTGTAGCCTTCGATGTTGTTGATTGGTCGATAAGCTATCAATATGTTGGAAAACGACCTGATGTTAATTATGGAACATGGCCTTACAGTGATGTAACTCTACCGTCTTACTCATTGATTGATACAGCCGTTAGCTATTATGCAAATGAGAATACAACAATCAGTGCTCGTGTAGATAACTTATTCAATGAAGAGTATGAAACTGCTCTAGGTTACCCAGCAGCTGAAAGAGCGTATTACCTTAACTTGGCATACCAATTCTAATTACCTAAACCGCCTTCGGGCGGTTTTTTCTTATCGATAGATATCCAATATGAAAAAGAAAGTCATCATCAGTTGGTCTTCTGGTAAAGACTCTACGTTAACTCTCGAACGCCTACTGGAGAGTCCGGACTATGAAGTAGTTGGCCTATACACAACTTATGTCGGCGACGAGGTCCCTTTTCAAGCAACCCCAAGAGAAGTTGTCGCAATGCAGGCGGAACTGCTCGGTTTGCCTATCATCATGATTGAGCTGCCGGAAGTGTTCCCATCAAACGAGATTTATCAGAGAACCATTGTCAATGCACTGAAGCAATCGAGTTTAGCCATTGATGCGGTCGCATTTGGCGACATGTTCTGTAATGGCATTGCTGACTATCGTCGAAGCTATATTGAACCTGCTGGCTGGGAGTGTGTATTCCCACTGCTTGGAGAAGAGAGCAGTAAACTGGCCGATGAGATAATAGAGAGAGGCATCGAAACCTTCTTAGTGACTATCGATACTGATGCTTTGTCAGCCGAGTATTGTGGGCAAGTTTATACAAAATCGTTGGTAGAGAACCTGCCCAACGGTGTTGACCCTTGCGGAGAGGATGGAGAGTTCCACACATTAGTAACTAAAGCACCGTCATTTGATGGGGCAATAAAGGTTTCGTTGCTTGAAGTCGATAGAGGAGAACGTTTCGTTCATCAACGTTACTTGGCTAACATAAGCCGTGACTAAGTTGGCGAATAATAAGTGAAGGGGTATGATTGCTGCGAACTTTCTTATAGGTAGATGCAGTGTTGGGCGAGCAACAAAAAAACATACTGGTATTTGATTCGGGAGTCGGAGGCTTATCTGTCTATAAAGAGATAAACAAACTACTACCGAACCATAACTATATCTATGCTTTCGATAATGAAGCCTATCCCTATGGTGAATTGGAACAGCAGGTACTGATAGATCGAGTTGAGCAGATTGTCGCTAGTTTTATTCGAAGCCACTCTATCGATATCGTGGTGATTGCATGTAATACCGCAAGCACCATCGTTCTTCCAACCTTGCGTGCTATTAATACGATTCCAATTGTTGGTGTCGTTCCGGCGATCAAGCCTGCATCTCTTATGGCAAACAAAGCGGTTGGTCTGATTGCCACGCCTGCAACGATTACTCGTCAATATACTCATGATCTGATCAAAAGCTTTTCTAGTGATAAGCACGTTGAACTATTGGGTTCGACAAAGCTGGTGGATATGGCAGAAGAGAAATTACGTGGGGAGCTCGTTAACCTCGAAGAGTTAGCTCAAATTCTCAGTCCAATGATGAATCTTGTAGATGTCGCTGTATTAGGGTGTACGCATTTCCCATTAATAAAAGAAGAGATCCAGAGCGTAATGGGAGCGGATGTCATGCTAGTGGACTCAGGCAATGCAATCGCCAAACGTGTCCAAAGCCTATTAGCAGTCGAAAGTGAAGATAAAGTGGTGGGAATAAGAGAGGTATATTGTAGTGCACCTCTAAGAAAAGAAAGTGCACTCAATAGAACATTAAAAGAAATGGGTTTTATGCCTGTTCAGATCCGTCCGCTTCAGGGTGCTTAGGGTCATTTGCGATACGTACCTTCAATGTACGCTGCATATAGTCTTTATCATTTAAGCTAGCAATGGCGTTATTGACATCGTTGCTAGCCATCACCACGAAACCAAATCCTCTTCTTTTACCAGTGCGCTTATCTTTCATTAGTCTTACGGCAAATACTTCACCGTGTTCAGAGAAAAGTTCGCGAACATGTGATTCGTTGGCTTTGTATGGAAGGTTACCCACGTATAGGGTTTGAGTTGAAGCTTTAGGTTCTGAATCTGATTTTGTGTCTGAGCCTGAAAGGTTAAGAATAAAAGCTGAAGCCAAGACACCGAGAACGAAAGTAATTGCAGGCGATATATCAACCTGTGAAAACACAATGCCGCCTAATACAGCCAGTGCGACAATTAACAACATCGATTTTTTTGAATTCATATCGGATTACTACATATTAATAAACGAAATAGACGCATCTACTATTAACAAAATAGACACATGAATCTTACGTTCATGGTTTGTATTTTTCCAATGTATTGCTGTGATGCGTCTCAAATGTTTAGTTTTTATTCAAAATAAGCGCTTTTGATGGCTTTTTAGTCGAACGAAATTTTTATTTAAAAAAGCCCTTGCGCTCCATTCGAATCTCTCTATAATGCCGCCTCACCGACACGGAGTGAGACGAAAGTCACACACTGAAATCGGTAGAGAAAAAAGAGTTTGAAAATAACCCTTGACTCTCAAAACGGTGCGAGTATAGTACGCACCCCTAGCGATTGAGATATAAATCACAAAACGCTAGAAGCTCTTTAAAAATTAGAACCTATCAATCTGTGTGGGCACTCGTTGATGAATATCAAAATAGAAACTTCGGTTTCAACTTGATTTCAATGAACTGAGTGACCAATTCGAATCGTAAGATTCGGCACAGTCAATTCAACATTACTATGTAATGTAATCAGTATTCATTGAGTCGACAAAATCTTAAATTGAAGAGTTTGATCATGGCTCAGATTGAACGCTGGC